>NZ_CM151117.1:0-325000 GCF_056480785.1 Stenotrophomonas sp. 99219_Sma
ATGGATGCCTGGTCCCGTAGTCTCGAGCGCCTCGAAGCGGAGTTCCCGCCGGAAGACGTTCATACCTGGTTGAAGCCGCTGCAGGCCGATCTGCGCGTGGACAGCCTGGTGCTGTATGCACCGAATGCCTTCATCGTCGACCAGGTCCGCGAGCTGTACCTGGCCCGGATCCGCGAACTGCTGGCCCATTTCGCCGGTTTCAGCGACGTTTTTCTTGAAATCGGCTCGCGCCCGCGTCCCGTGGAGGCGCAGAACGCGCCCGTTTCCACGCCGTCGGCGCATGTGTCCAGCGAACCGCAGGTGCCGTTTGCCGGCAACCTGGACAATCACTACACGTTCGCCAACTTCGTCGAAGGCCGCAGCAACCAGCTGGGCCTGGCCGCCGCCTTCCAGGCAGCGCAGAAGCCGGGCGACCGCGCGCACAACCCGCTGCTGCTGTACGGAGGCACGGGCCTGGGCAAGACCCACCTGATGTTCGCCGCCGGCAATGCCATGCGCCAGGCCAATCCGGGTGCGAAGGTGCTGTACCTGCGTTCGGAACAGTTCTTCAGCGCGATGATCCGGGCTCTGCAGGAAAAGACCATGGATCAGTTCAAGCGCCAGTTCCAGCAGGTGGACGCGCTGCTGATCGATGACATCCAGTTCTTCGCCGGCAAGGACCGCACCCAGGAAGAGTTCTTCCATACCTTCAACGCGTTGTTCGATGGCAAGCAGCAGATCATCCTGACCTGCGACCGCTATCCGCGCGAGGTCGAAGGCCTGGAAGCACGCCTGAAGTCGCGGCTTGCCTGGGGCCTGTCGGTCGCGATCGAACCGCCGGACTTCGAGACCCGCGCTGCGATCGTGCTGGCCAAGGCACGCGAACGCGGTGCAGAGATTCCCGATGATGTTGCGTTCCTGATCGCCAAGAAGATGCGCTCCAACGTGCGCGACCTCGAAGGTGCGCTCAATACCCTGACCGCCCGCGCCAATTTCACCGGCCGCGCGATCACCACCGAATTCGCCCAGGAAACCCTGCGCGACCTGCTGCGCGCCCAGCAGCAGGCGATCAGCATTCCCAACATCCAGAAAACCGTTGCCGACTACTACGGCCTGCAGATCAAGGATCTGCTGTCGAAGCGTCGGACCCGCTCGCTGGCCCGCCCCCGCCAGGTCGCCATGGCCCTGACCAAGGAACTGACCGAGCACAGCCTGCCCGAGATCGGCGACGCCTTTGCCGGTCGCGACCACACCACGGTGCTGCATGCCTGCCGCCAGATCCGGACCCTGATGGAAACCGACGGCAAGCTCCGCGAGGACTGGGACAAGCTGATCCGGAAGCTGAGCGAATGATGCACGGATGCCGATGAGGCGTCATCGCACAAAACGGTGCAGAATCCGGTAGCAAGCGCGGGACACGTTGTGGATAAACATGGCGTCTGAAATCGCGTCGAATTTATCCACAGCTTTCCCCACCCCCTTGGGGTCGGTAATACAGAGGGTTTCGAGGTCTGAAATTCTTTTATTTACAAAGACTTAGCGTTGTTTTCCAGCGATTCTGTCTCTACCAGCACCACCAAGCTTTTGATTTATTCCACATTTTTTAAAGCATAGGGGCACGGAACCACATGCGTTTCACACTGCAGCGCGAAGCCTTTCTCAAGCCGTTGGCACAGGTCGTCAACGTGGTCGAACGCCGCCAGACCCTTCCGGTTCTGGCCAATTTCCTGGTCCAGGTGCAGAACGGCCAGCTGTCGCTGACCGGTACCGACCTGGAAGTGGAGATGGTGTCGCGGATCGCGGTTGAAGATGCCCAGGACGGCGAAACCACCATCCCCGCCCGCAAACTGTTCGAGATCATCCGCGCCCTGCCCGACGGCAGCCGGATCACGGTCTCGCAGACCGGTGACAAGATCACCGTGCAGGCCGGCCGCAGCCGCTTCACCCTGGCCACCCTGCCCTCCAACGACTTCCCGTCGGTTGACGAAGTGGAAGCCACCGAGCGCGTGGCCATCGGCGAAGCGACCCTGAAGGAACTGATCGAACGCACCGCGTTCGCGATGGCCCAGCAGGACGTGCGCTACTACCTCAACGGTCTGCTGTTCGATCTGCGCGGCGATGCGCTGCGTACCGTCGCCACCGACGGCCACCGCCTGGCGCTGTGTGAAACCGACCTGGCCAAGCCCAGTGGTTCCAAGCGCCAGATCATCGTGCCGCGCAAGGGCGTGACCGAACTGCAGCGCCTGCTGGAGAGCGGCGATCGCGAGATCGAGCTGGAAGTCGGCCGCAGCCACGTCCGCGTCAAGCGCGACGATGTCACCTTCACCTCGAAGCTGATCGACGGCCGTTTCCCGGATTACGAAGCAGTGATTCCGATCGGTGCCGACCGCGAAGTGAAGGTTGATCGCGAAGCACTGCGTGCCTCGCTGCAGCGTGCCGCAATCCTGTCCAACGAGAAGTACCGCGGCATTCGCGTGGAAGTCTCGCCGGGCAACCTGAAGATCAGCGCGCACAACCCGGAACAGGAAGAAGCCCAGGAAGAGATCGAAGCCGACACCACGGTCAGCGATCTGGCCATCGGCTTCAACGTGAACTACCTGCTGGATGCCCTGTCTGCCCTGCGCGACGAGGAAGTCATCATCCAGCTGCGCGACTCCAACTCCTCGGCGCTGGTGCGTGAATCCAGCAGCGAGAAGTCGCGCCATGTGGTGATGCCGCTGCGTCTCTGACGGCAGCCTGTTCCACGTGGAACCGAACGACGCCCGGGATCTTCCCGGGCGTTTTTTTTTGCAGGTTCCACGTGGAGCATCGCGATGGCCGGATCTCCAGGTGTGGGTGAATGCCTTCCTTGAGATTGCTGGTTGCCGATTGATCCTGGCTGCCCTTCCGATGCAATCGGTGCTGAGCGATTGGAATCCAGGTTGTGAGCTTGGGCGCAGTCCAGCCGCTCTCGATCGAGTATGCCGTTCCGGGTCTTCAGCCTGATGCACGTTCCCCGAACTTGCCGGAGGGGTGAAGCAGATCGTGGGTCGCAACGCTGCGGTTGCTTCATCTGCAGACGCCACTGTCCACAGGTCTCGTTGGGGTCGGATCGGGGCCGGCCTAGCTTCTAAATCTGGGTATAAATCTAAAGCATGGTGGTGATGGTAGGCCCAGATTTCGTGGAGAAATGCATTATCTATTTGATTTTTAAGAGATTTATGCACCTGAAACCCCCTGTATAGAGGCCCCTCAGGCTGGGGGGGAACCTGTGGATAGTTTCGCAGGCCGGGCAAAAGGGCTTTTTTATCCACAGTTTGCCCATACCTTGTGTATAAGTCATACAGACCTGCTGTGGACAGCGTGAAACGGCGGGCTCGAATTCCTTGAAATCTGTGGAACCCTCCAGGGCATCGCATCGTAGATTTCAAGAAATCTGCGCGGTGTTCGCGCAAACCACCGTCGGGGCACCTGGCGATGCTCGCGGAATGAGGCTGAAATCGCTGAAATCTGAGGGCCGGTACCCTGCGCCGCCGCTCAGAATTCAAGGATTCCCGGGCGTATCCAGACCCAGGCGAGCCCAGGTGAGGGAGCGCCACCACGTGGAACACGCGTAGGGTTGCCAGGCGGAGGCTTCAGCACAGTGGCGATGTCTGGCGCGGCACGGCTGGCTTGACCGATGCAGTAAGCTGATGGATTCCCTGCCCCTCTACCGCCTTGTGCGGATGGTCTTTCGCGCCCCATGCAGATCCGCCGCCTCGCCTTGCATCAACTGCGTCGTTTCAGTGCGGTGGACCTGTCGCCCCAGCCGGGATTGAACCTGCTGACCGGCGACAACGGTGCCGGCAAGACCAGCGTGCTCGAAGCCCTGCACTTGATGGCCTATGGCCGCAGCTTCCGTGGCCGGGTGCGCGACGGTCTGGTACGCCAGGGCCAGGAAGCGCTGGAAATCTTCGTGGAATGGGACGAACAGCGTGCCCATCACCCGCCCCACCGCCGAAAAGCCGGCCTGCGCCACAGTGGTCAGGACTGGAAGGGGCGACTGGACGGCGAGGATGTCGCACAGCTGGGTAATCTCTGCGCAGCGCTGGCCGTGGTGACGTTCGAGCCCGGGAGCCATGCACTGGTCAGTGGTGGTGGTGAACCCCGCCGCCGCTTCCTCGATTGGGGCTTGTTCCACGTGGAACCGGATTTTCTGTCCCTGTGGCGTCGCTACTCCCGGGCGCTGAAGCAGCGCAATGCCCTGCTCAAGCAGGGCGGGCCGTCGCGGATGCTCGATACCTGGGATCACGAGCTGGCCGAGGCAGGAGAACCACTGACCAGCCGCCGCCAGCACTACCTGGAGCGTCTGCAGCAGCGCACGGTCGCCTTGGCCGCCAGCCTCGCTCCACAGCTCGGTATCCAGGGATTGGAGCTGAGCCCCGGTTGGCGGCGGCACGAGCTTCCCTTGGCCGATGCCCTGCTTCTGGCCCGGGAACGTGACCGGCAGGCCGGGTATACCTCGGTGGGCCCGCACCGCGCGGACTGGAGTGTGGATTTCCACAGCATTCCAGGTCGTGATGCGCTGTCCCGCGGCCAGGCCAAGCTGACGGCGTTGGCGTGCCTGTTGGCACAGGCGGAGGACTATGCGGAACAGCGAGGCGAATGGCCGGTGATCGCATTGGACGATCTGGCCTCGGAGCTGGATCGCACCCATCAGGCGCGGGTACTGGAGCGCCTGCTCAATGGGCCGGCACAGATCTTCATCACCGCCACCGAAACCCCGGCGGCGCTGCAGGAACTGACCCACATCGCCCGGTTCCACGTGGAACATGCACAGATCGTGGCTGTGCCATAGTGGGCACACCAGGGCCGCTCGACCCCGGCTGGTATAATTCGGGTTGGAATCCTTTCATTCTCGGCGCATCGCCCCAAGCGGTGCCCGACCTGCGGAGCCTACGGCAAGCGCAATGAGCGACGAACAGAACACCCCGGCAAACAACGGCAATTACGACGCCAACAGCATTACCGCCCTGGAAGGCCTGGAGGCTGTCCGCAAGCGTCCCGGCATGTACATCGGCGACGTGCATGACGGCACCGGTCTGCACCACATGGTGTTCGAGGTCGTCGACAACTCGATCGACGAAGCGTTGGCCGGCCACGCCGACCACGTTGCAGTGACGATCCACGCCGACGGCTCGGTCTCGGTGTCCGACAACGGCCGTGGTATTCCGACCGGCAAGCACGAGCAGATGAGCGCCAAGCTCGGTCGCGAAGTGTCTGCGGCCGAAGTGGTCATGACCGTCCTGCACGCAGGCGGCAAGTTCGACGACAACAGCTACAAGGTTTCGGGCGGCCTGCACGGCGTCGGCGTCAGCGTGGTCAACGCGCTGTCGCAGAAGCTGCTGGTGGACGTGTTCCAGAATGGCTCCCACTACCAGCAGGAATTCAGCAACGGCGCAGCCGTGACTGCGCTGGCCAAGCTGGAAGCCACCACCAAGCGCGGTACCACCGTGCGCTTCTGGCCGTCGACCGTCGCCTTCCACGACAACGTGGAATTCCACTACGACATCCTGGCCCGCCGCCTGCGCGAGCTGTCGTTCCTGAACTCCGGCGTCAAGATCGTCCTTGCCGACGAGCGTGGCGACGGCCGTCGCGATGACTTCCACTACGAAGGCGGCATCCGCAGCTTCGTGGAGCATCTGGCCCAGCTGAAGACCCCGCTGCACCCGAACGTCATTTCAGTCACCGGCGAGCACAACGGCATCGTCGTGGACGTGGCGCTGCAGTGGACCGACTCCTACCAGGAGACGATGTACTGCTTCACCAACAACATTCCGCAGAAGGACGGCGGTACCCACCTGGCCGGTTTCCGCGGTGCGCTGACCCGTGTGCTCAACAACTACATCGAGCAGAACGGCATCGCCAAGCAGGCCAAGATCAACCTGACCGGCGATGACATGCGCGAAGGCATGATCGCAGTGCTGTCGGTGAAGGTGCCGGACCCGAGCTTCTCCAGCCAGACCAAGGAAAAGCTGGTCAGCTCCGACGTGCGCCCGGCGGTGGAAAACGCCTTCGGTGCGCGCCTGGAAGAGTTCCTGCAGGAAAACCCGAACGAAGCCAAGGCGATCGCCGGCAAGATCGTCGATGCCGCACGTGCACGTGAAGCCGCGCGCAAGGCCCGCGACCTGACCCGCCGCAAGGGCGCGCTGGACATCGCTGGCCTGCCGGGCAAGCTGGCCGACTGCCAGGAAAAGGATCCGGCGCTGTCCGAACTGTTCATCGTCGAGGGTGACTCGGCAGGTGGTTCGGCCAAGCAGGGCCGCAACCGCAAGAACCAGGCGGTGCTGCCGCTGCGCGGCAAGATCCTCAACGTGGAACGCGCGCGTTTCGACCGCATGCTGTCCTCCGACCAGGTGGGTACGCTGATCACCGCGCTGGGCACCGGCATCGGCCGTGACGAGTACAACCCGGACAAGCTGCGTTACCACAAGATCATCATCATGACCGACGCCGACGTCGACGGTGCCCACATCCGCACCCTGCTGCTGACGTTCTTCTACCGTCAGATGCCGGAGCTGATCGAGCGCGGTTACGTCTACATCGGCCTGCCGCCGCTGTACAAGATCAAGCAGGGCAAGCAGGAGCTGTACCTGAAGGACGACCCGGCGCTGGACAGCTACCTGGCCAGCAGCGCAGTGGAAAATGCTGCACTGGTGCCGGCCACCGGCGAGCCCGGCATCGAAGGCCTGGCGCTGGAGAAGCTGCTGCTGGCCTACGCGGCGGCGCTGGATTCGATCGAGCGCAACGCACACCGCTACGACCGCAACCTGCTTGAAGCGCTGGTCGACTTCGTCCCGATGGACCTGGAAAGCCTGCGCGCTGCCGGCGAAGGCGAGGGCCTGGATGCACTGGCCAAGCGTCTCAACCAGGGCAGCCTGGGCAGCCCGCGTTTCACGCTGGAACTGCAGGACGCCAACGATGAGCGCCCGGCCGCTGTGCTGGTGACCCGTCGCCACATGGGCGAACAGCACATCCAGGTGCTGCCGATGTCGGCCTTCGAGAGCGGCGAACTGCGCGCGATCCACCAGGCATCGAAGCTGCTGCACGGTCTGGTCCGCGAAGGCGCGACCATTTCCCGCGGTGCCAAGTCGATCGAAGTCGACAGCTTTGCCAAGGCACAGAACTGGCTGCTCGAGGAGGCCAAGCGCGGCCGCCAGATCCAGCGATTCAAGGGTCTGGGTGAAATGAATCCGGAGCAGTTGTGGGACACCACGGTGAATCCGGAAACCCGTCGACTGCTGCAGGTGCGCATCGAAGATGCTGTCGCTGCCGACCAGATTTTCAGCACGCTGATGGGCGATGTCGTCGAACCGCGTCGCGACTTCATCGAAGACAACGCGCTGAAAGTCGCAAACCTGGATATCTGACACAATCGGGACACGGCCGGTGCGCGGGGAGGCGCGCCGGCCTTCGACTCTTGAACGCAGGTACCTGATGTCCGCATCCGCCCCGGTTTCCGCTCCGCCCCCGGTTCCGCCGGCTTCTGCCGCGCCGCGTGCCGTTTCGCCGTTGGCGGGGTTTTTCATCGACCTGGGTATCGCCGCTGTCACCCTGTTCGGCCTGAGCCTGATCAGCGGCCTGCTATGGGGCCTGTACCGTGGCGTGGTGGTCGGTTACGCGAACGCGCAGGCCGGCGCTGGTGCCCCCGACGCCAGTTCGGTAGCGGCGTCACTGGGCCAGCCGGGCGCGCTTGCGCAGATTCTCATGGCGCTGTTTGCCACCGGCGGCGCCGCGCTGCTGCTGTACTTCTGGCGACGGCCGGCCAATGCCGCCGAGCGCCACGCGTCGCGCCAGGCGCTGCGCCGTCCCTCCACCTGGGGCTGGACCCTGCTGGTGGCGACCCTGATCGTGCTCGGCAGCAATGGCATCGCCTTCCTGGCCAAGCAGTTCGGCATCGAGCCGGTTCCCACCAATCTGGCGCTGATGCAGAGTGCGATCGCGCGCTTCCCGTTGTTCCTGGTGCTGTTCGCGGTGGTACTGGCACCGGCCTACGAGGAGCTGCTGTTCCGCCGCGTGCTGTTTGGCCGCCTGTGGAAGGCCGGACGCCCGTGGCTGGGCGTGGTACTGAGCAGCCTTGCTTTCGCCCTGATCCATGAAATCCCTGGCACCAGTGCCAACGGCCCGGCCGAGATCGCGCAGCTGTGGCTGGTCTATGGCGGCATGGGTGCCGCGTTCTGCTGGCTGTACCAGCGCACCGGAACGCTCTGGGCCGCGATCACCGCGCACGCGCTGAACAACGGCGTGGCGCTTGCCGCGCTTGTGTTCTTCGGGGCAACGTAACGCCGTGTCCGCTTGACGAAAGATTAAGCCGCTACGCTACACACTGCGCATATGAACACGGGGGTGGATCCATGAAACAACTGCTGCTGGCCCTTGTCATCACCACCCTGGTCAGCGCCTGCGCGACCACGACCTCTCCTACCGGCCGTCGGCAGATGGTGGGCGGGGTGTCGCAGGCGCAGCTGGACCAGCTCGGCGCACAGGCGTTCGCCGAAACCAAGCAGAAGGAAAAGATCAGCACCGACGGCCGCCAGAACGGTTACGTGCAGTGCGTGGTCAACGCCCTGGTCGCGCAGCTACCGCCTCAATACCGTGGCGTACGGTGGGAGACGGCCGTGTTCGTCGACAAGGAGCCCAACGCCTTCGCCCTGCCCGGTGGCAAGGTCGGCGTGAACACCGGCATCTTCACCGTCGCCAAGAACCAGGATCAGCTGGCTGCCGTAATCGGCCATGAAATCGGCCACGTCATCGCCCGCCACCACGAAGAGCGCATCACCCGGCAGATGGGTGCGCAGACCGGGCTGGCCGTGCTCGGTGCGCTGGCCGGCGCGGCCTACGGAGAAGGCGCTGCCAGCACCGTCAACCAGCTCGGGGGCATGGGCGCGCAGACCGCCTTCCTGCTGCCCGGTTCACGGACCCAGGAAAGCGAGGCCGACGTGATCGGCCAGCGACTGATGGCCCAGGCCGGTTTCAACCCGGCGCAGGCGGTCGATCTGTGGCAGAACATGATGGCCGCCAGTGGCGGCCGCAGCCCGCAATGGCTGTCCACCCACCCCGATCCAGCCAACCGTATCCAGGAACTGCGACGCGATGCACCGGCACTGACGCCGGTCTATCAGCAGGCGCAGGCGGCCGGGCTGCGGCCAAAGTGCGGATGAGTGCGCAGTTCTATGCTGTATTGCAGCACATAAAACGATTTCTCACGCCATCTGTTTCTGATACGTTTGGCGGCTCAGATTTTTCTGACAGTCCGACTTTGCCGCTATCCGGCGGTTCGATCGAGGTGAACGATGATTTTCCGTAACCACAAAGCTGTGCTTTCCGTCCTCGTCGCGACCGCCCTGACCGGCGCCGTGGTCACCGATGCCTTCGCGCAGTCCTCGCGTTCCTCCGAGCGTGGCAACCGCGGCGGCAAGCAGGCCAAGGCCGAAGCGCTGTACCCGAACGCGACCCGCGAGGAGCCGACCGTCAAGGCATCGGCCAAGCTGGGCAGCAAGCTGCAGAAGATGATCGACAGCTACAACAAGGAAAAGTTCCCGGAGACGCGCACGCAGGCCGACGCGATCCTGGCTGACAGCGCCGCGAACGAGTACGACAAGTCGCTGGCCGCGCAGCTGGCCTCGCAGGCCGCCTACCAGACCGACGACACCCCGGCTGCCGTGGCCTACCTGAAGCAGGTCCTGCAGTTCAACGGCCTGGACAACAACGGGCACTTCCAGTCGATGCTGATGCTGGGCCAGCTGCAGCTGCAGGAAGACCAGACCGCCGAAGGCCTGGCGACCCTGGACAAGTACTTCGCCGAGAGCAAGTCGACCAAGCCGGAAGAGCTGATCGCCAAGGGCCAGGCGCTGTACCAGCTGGAGCGCTACCAGGAAGCGATCCCGGTGCTGAAGCAGGCCATCGCCGGCGCCACCGAACCGAAGGACAACTGGAACCAGCTGCTGATGGCGGCCCTCTCCGAAGCCGGCCAGACCGGTGAAGCGGTGAAGGAAGCCGAGGCACTGGCCGCCAAGAACCCGAACGACAAGAAGGCCCAGCTGAACCTGGCCAGCATGTACATGCAGGCCGATCAGATGGAGAAGGCTGCCGCGGTGATGGACAAGCTGCGCAGCAGCGGCCAGCTCACCGAAGAGCGCGAGTACAAGCAGCTGTACTCGATCTATGCCAACACCGAACACAAGGAAAAGGACGTCATCGCGGTCATCAACGAAGGGTTGCAGAAGGGCATCCTGAAGCCGGATTACCAGGTCTACCTGGCGCTGGCCCAGTCCTACTACTACTCCGACCAGGTGCCGCAGGCGATCGATGCGTGGCAGAAGGCTGCCCCGCTGTCCAAGGACGGTGAGACCTACCTGAACCTGGCACGCGTCCTGCATGCCGAAGGTCGCATCCCGGAGGCCAAGCAGGCCGCCCAGCAGGCGCTGGCGAAGGGTGTGAAGAACCAGGCTGATGCCAAAAAAATCATCAACCTGAAGTAAGTAGGAATAACGCCTGAATGCCTGCACAGTTGATGCGCAGGCGCTCAGGATTGGTATAAGCTTGGAGGTTCCTGCGGTGTCATGCACCGCTGATCAGGGATTCCGCCCCCGGCATCCCGGCCCCACTATTGAGCTCTTGGCGCATGACGGAACAACTAGTCGTTCACCGGTACGAACAACCCGATGACAAGGGGCTGAGCTGGCCTCGCATCGTCGGCATCGCGTTTGTAATTGCCCTGCATCTGGCCGCGTTCATGATGCTCCTGATCCCCGCCGTGGCTCCCAAGGCCGTGGCTGAGAAGGAGCGCAACGTCATGGTGACGATCGTCGACGCCCCGCCGCCGCCGCCACCGCCGCCGCCGCCGCCGCCGCCGACGGATACTCCGCCGCCGCCGGTGAAGAACCTGTCGCCGCCGAAGCCGTCGCCGGTCCCGCCGCCGCCGCAGGCGCCGGTCGTGGACGTGCCGGAACCGCGCCCGAGCGATATCGTCACCCCGCCGTCGCCTCCGTCGCCGCCGGCTCCGCCGACCTCGATCGAGGCCAGCGTGGACATCTCGTCGAAGGCCATGAACCCGCCGCGCTACCCGCCGGCAGCCTTCCGCGCGGGTATCCAGGGCGAAGTGATCCTGATCATTGATGTCGATGCCAGCGGCAACGTCACCAATGTCACGGTGGAAAAGTCCAGCCGTAACCGCGACCTGGACCGTGCTGCGATGGAAGCAGCTCGCAAGTGGCGCTTCAACGCCGCTGAATCTGGCGGTAAGAAGGCGGCAGGTCGCGTTCGCGTCCCGGTCAACTTTGCGCTGAACTGATGCGTCCGGGTGGCCGCCTGGCCACCCCCGCTCCCAGTTCGATTGTTTAGCTTAGCTACACCCTTTATCACCACACACAACAAAGGTAAGCGTCATGCTGCAGGAAATTTTCATCGCCGCTGCTGCCGGGGGCAATCCGTCCAACGCCCTGTCGCAGATGGGCTTCGAGCACCTGATCCACGAAATGACCACCAAGCCGGGTGATTTCGCGGTTTCCTGGGTCGTGCTGCTGACCCTGGTCGTCATGTCGGCCATGTCCTGGTACTGGACCGTCATCAACATCTTCCGCGCCACCCGCCTGAAGAGCGCCGCTGATCGCGTCGTCAGCCTGTTCTGGGATACCCCGAACGCGCAGGACGCCATCCGTGCGATGGAAGAACAGCCGGCTTCCGAGCCGTTCTCCAAGATCGCCCTGGACGCTGCCCAGGCGGCTGCCCACCACCAGCGCGCTGAAGGCGGCGCCACCGGCGGCGTGGGTGAGAACCTGAGCCGTTCGGAGTTCGTCGACCGCGCTCTGCGTCAGGCCGTGACCCGCGAAAGCAACAAGCTGCAGTCGGGCATGACCCTGCTGGCCACCGTCGGCGCGACCGCTCCGTTCGTCGGTCTGCTGGGTACCGTGTGGGGCATCTACGGCGCGCTGATCAAGATCGGTGCCACCGGCTCCGCTTCGATCGACGCCGTTGCCGGCCCGGTGGGTGAAGCGCTGATCATGACCGCGATCGGTCTGTTCGTCGCGATCCCGGCCGTGTTCGCCTTCAACTTCTTCAGCAAGATCAACAGCGCGACCATCAGCAAGTTCGATACCTTCGCGCACGACCTGCACGACTTCTTCGCCACCGGTTCGCGCGTCCGCTAATTGCGACGCGCTGTACCCAGCGAGAACGTAGTCAACACGATCTAGACGGAGCCCGTTATGGCTTTCAGTAGTGGTAACAGCGGCGGCCCCATGGCCGACATCAACGTTACGCCCCTCGTGGACGTGATGCTGGTGCTGCTGATCATCTTCATCATCACGGCGCCCCTGATGTCCCACAAGGTCAAGGTGGATCTGCCGGAGGCCAACCTGGTCCAGAAGCCGGACGACACCAACGACCGCAAGGGCCCCATCACCCTGGCAGTCAAGGAAGATGGCTCGATCTACTGGAACGACGAAGAAATCAACAAGCAGACTCTCGAGTCGCGCTTGGCGACCGCCGCCCAGCAGACCCCGCAGCCGCCGTTGAACCTGCGTGGTGACCGCACCACCAAGATGCGTGTCATCAACGAGATGACCAAGATCGCGCAGGAACAGGGCATGCTGGACGTCGGCTTCGTCGCGACCAAAGAGAAGGGGCAGTAAGCCATGGCATTCAGTAGTGGTGGTGGCAAAGGCCCCATGGCAGACATCAACGTCACGCCCCTCGTGGACGTGATGCTGGTTCTGCTGATCATCTTCATCGTGACCGCGCCGATCATGACGTACCCGATCGCCGTGGACCTGCCGCAGCGCGTGCTCAACCCACCGCCGCAGCTGGTCGAACCGCCGCCGCCGATCGAACTCAAGATCGACGCCAGCAACCAGGTCTCGTGGAACAACAGCCCGATCAATGCGAGCGAGCTGCAGCAGCGGATGGAGAACGAGGTCCAGAAGGACCCGACCAACCAGCCGGAACTGCGCATCGATGCGAGCCCGGATTCCGAGTACGACGTGATGGCCAAGGTTCTGGCTGCCGCGAAGAACGCTCAGATGAAGAAGATCGGTTTTGTGCAGCAGTAACTGCTACACCGCAATACAACAGTCATGACGCGACTGCAGACGCCCCTGGAAACAGGGGCGTCTTTTTTTATGCCTGACGGTCTGGACCGTTATGATCGGCGGATGCTCGCCCTCTTCGACTCCCTGCGCCACTGGCTCGACGGCATCGCCCACCTTGGCACGATCCTGGCGGTCGCCTATCTGCTGTACCTGTTCGCGCTGGCGGGCTGGATCATGCTGCAGAAGCGCGAGCCGGTGGCCACGCTGAGCTGGATCCTGTCGCTGGCGCTGCTGCCCTACCTGGGTCTCTTCATCTACTACCTGCTGGGCCCGCAGAAGGTGAAGCGGCAGCGCCTGCGCCGTGGCCGTGCCCGCTCGGGCATGGAGCACTACAGCGATGTCTGCCCACCCGACGCCGACTGCACCGAGCTGGCCAAGGTCGCACAGGCCACGACCGGGCTCGCGCCGAGCAGCGCCACCGAAGTCACCTGGCTGGTGGATGGCGCGGCAACCTACGCGGCCCTGCTGGACGCCATCGCGCAGGCCCGCGATCACGTGCACCTGGAGTACTACATCTTCAACCCGGACCATGCCGGCACCGCGCTGCGCGACGCCCTGGTCGAGCGCGCCCGCGCGGGTGTGCAGGTGCGCCTGCTGCTCGACGCGGTGGGTTCGTCGGCCCTGCCCCGCCGCTTCCTGCAGCCGCTGCTCGACGCCGGTGGCGAAGCGATCTGGTTCCACCCACGGCAGCTGCTGAAGCCATTCAAGCGCCCGTGGTTGAACCTGCGTACCCACCGCAAGCTGGTGATCGTCGACGGCCGCCTCGCCTTCACCGGCGGCATCAACATCACCGACGACGAGGATGAAAGCCGCAGGGCGGATGCCTACCGCGACCTGCACATGCGCATCCGCGGCCACGTGGTGCGCAGCCTGCAGCTGGTGTTCGCCGAGGACTGGCTCTACGCCAGTGGACAGGATCCCTCGCGCATGGACATCGCGCGTCTGTGGCCAGCTGACATGCCGCTGCGCGGCGATGGTGCGATCAACGCCCAGGTGCTGGTCTCCGGCCCGGACTCGGGCTGGGAAACGATCCATCGCCTGCATGTGGCGGCGATCCAGGAAGCGCACGAGCGCGTCTGGCTGGTCACGCCCTACTTCGTGCCGGGCGAAGCGGCGCGGATGGCACTGACCTCGGCCGCGCTGGGCGGGCTGGACGTGCGCCTGCTGGTGCCGAAGATGAGCGATTCCTGGTTCGTCACCCAGGCCGCCCGCTCCTACTTCGACGAGCTGCTGCATGCCGGGGTGAAGATCTACGAGTACGGCCCACGCATGCTGCATACCAAGGCCTTCATCGCCGATGACGACGTCTGCATCGTCGGCAGTGCCAACTTCGATCACCGCAGCTTCCGGCTGAACTTCGAGCTGTCGATGATGATCAGCGACCGTGACCGGGTGGCTGCGCTGGCCGAACTGCTGCAGGGCGAATTCGACCGTTCCGCGCGGGTGCACGACCAGGCCGGTCGTTCGCTGTGGCTGCACCGCCTGCCCGAGGCCTTCGCCCGGCTGGCCTCGCCGCTGCTCTGACGCAGCGCTACACTGCGCCGATCATCCGGGGAGCCCGACTATGTACTGGTTGTACCTGCTGCTGGCGCTGGGCTGTTTCGCCTTCGCGCTGAAGACCCCCAGCCCCGGGCTGATGACCCTGTGCCTGCTGGCCGCCCTCGCCTTCCTGCTGGCCTGGGTACGCGGCCGCTATGTGGCCCGTTTCGGTGATCCACAGCGCGATCCGTCCACACTGGTCGATGCCGAAGAACTGCGCCGCCTGCGCGAACAGGCCCAGGCCCGCCGCGGTGACGACCCCAACGATCACGATCCATCCCCTCTTTCCAAGTAGTTTCGTTCCATGACCCAGCTCAGCGTCAACGTCAACAAGATCGCCGTCCTGCGCAATTCGCGCGGCGGTGCCGAACCGGACGTGGTACGCGCCGCCCAGGCCTGCCTGGATGCCGGCGCGCACGGCATCACCGTGCATCCGCGACCGGACCGTCGCCACATCACCGCCGAGGACGTGCTGGCCCTGTCCACGCTGACCCGTGCGCGTGGGGTGGAGTTCAACATCGAAGGCAATCCGTTCGCACCGCCGCGCGAGGGTTATCCGGGGCTGCTGCCGCTGTGTGCACAGACCCGTCCGGCGCAGGCTACCCTGGTGCCTGACAGCGACGGCCAGATCACCTCCGATCATGGTTTCGACTTCGAGCGGGATGCCGAACGACTGCGCCCGCTGATTGCCGAACTGAAAGCGATGGGTTGCCGGGTCAGCCTGTTCGTCGATGCCGGCAACCCGTTGCTGGAGCAGGCGGCCGAAGTGGGTGCGGACCGCATCGAGCTGTATACCGGGCCCTATGCGGAGGCGCATGCGGCTGGTGATGCTGACGCGATGCTGGCGCTGTTCGCCACTGCCGCACGCCGTGCACAGGCCGTTGGCCTGGGCGTGAACGCCGGCCACGATCTGTCGCAGGACAACCTGCGCGATTTCCTGGCCAACGTGCCGGACGTGCTGGAGGTGTCGATCGGCCACGCGCTGATCGGTGAGGCGCTGTACGACGGGCTGGACGCCACGGTGCGCGGGTACCTGGCGCTGCTCTGACCCCTCCCCTGTAGCATCGAGCCCTGCTCGACTTCGGTCTTGGGCCACCTTGGGTGGGAGTCGAGCACGGCTCGACTCTACGGGGGCGCTGAACCCTTCAGGCGGCCGTCGCAGCCACTGAGACGGCCGCGACGTACCCTGCCGCAATGGGTATTGCGATCAAGGGCCGAGGTTCCACGTCCCACCTTGCCGGGCGCTTTGAAAGCACTGTCAGCGAGGCGGTGGACGACGGCTGGGCGGTCGACGAGAGCGAGGAGTTCCTTGCCCCTCGCCTGCGTACCGAAGTGCGTGCCGAGACCGCGCGCAGCATCATCAGCCGCAACACCTCGCCGGACGTCGGCTTCAGCCAGTCGGTCAATCCGTATCGCGGCTGCGAGCATGGATGCTCATACTGCTTTGCACGCCCCTCGCATGCCTATCTGAACCTGTCGCCGGGCCTGGATTTCGAAACCAAGCTGTTCGCCAAGACCAATGCGCCGCAGCTGCTGCGCAAGGAGCTGTCGAAGCCGGGCTACGTGCCGCAGCCGATCGCGCTGGGCATCAACACCGACGCGTATCAGCCGATCGAGCGCAAGTTCAAACTCACCCGCCAACTGATCGAAGTGATGCTGGAGACCAAGCATCCTTTCTCGCTGATCACCAAGAACGCACTGGTCGAGCGCGATATCGACCTGCTTGCACCGCTGGCGGCGGAGAACCTGGTCAGCGTGCATTTCTCGGTGACCTCGCTGGACCCGCACCTCTCCGCGAAGCTGGAGCCACGCGCGTCTGCACCGCATGCGCGGCTGCGCGCGATGAAGCGCCTGCATGAAGCCGGTATTCCGGTGGGCGTGATGGTGGCGCCGGTGATTCCGTGGATCAACGACAGCGAACTGGAAGCCGTGCTGGAGGCTGCACACGATGCCGGTGCCAGCACCGCCGGTTATGTGCTGCTGCGCCTGCCGCTGGAAGTGGCACCGCTGTTCCGCGAGTGGCTGGACACCCATCATCCAGATCGCGCCGCACATGTGATGAGTACCATCCAGCAGCTGCGCGGCGGCAAGGACTACGACAGCCAGTTCGGCACGCGCATGCGGGGCCAGGGCGTGTATGCCGATCTGTTGAACAACCGCTTCAAGCTGGCGCGCAAACGTCTGGGCTTCAATGCGCAGAACAGCCATTGGCCGAAGCTGGATTGCAGCCGGTTCCAGAAGCCGCTGCCGCCGAAGAAGGATTCGCCGCAGGGTTCGTTGTTCTGAGTAGAGTCGAGCTTGCTCGACTGGAGACGGAAAAGCAGTCGAGCAAGCTCGACTCTACCCTCCAAACAACTTCTGCGCACTCTGGAACAGGATCCAGCTGGTCGCGATGAACTTGTCCCCACCCTGCGGCCGGTTGCCACGATGCGTGTGGGTGAACGCAGTCGGCGCAATCAGCAGGCTGCCGGTGCGCGGCGCGATCTTCCGCCCCTGGAACAGGAACTCGGTTTCGCCCTCTTCGAAGTCGTCGTTGAGGTACAGCGTCCACAGCACGTGCCGGTGCAGGGTCTCGGCCTGCGCATCCTTCGGGTACAGCTCGCAATGCCAGTACGGGTAGCCGCCCTCGCCTGCCGCATACCACTGCAGGTTGATCGCACCCGGGCGCAGGCAGGTGCGGGCCAGATCGGCCAGCTGCTGCTGCGGCATGTCGGGGAAGTCCTCGGCAGACAGGCGTCGCGGTTGGCCGTTGCTGTCCTGGATCTGCAACATCAGCGGCGCAATCAACGCCTGTGGATAACGGCGTAGATAAGTCAGCAGGCCGTTGAACACCGCGATCTGCAGCTGCTGATCGACATCCTGCCAGCCGTCCAGGCCACTGATGCGCAGATCCTTGCTGTGCTTGAGTTCCGGGAACACGCCACTGCCCACCGCACCGGGCTGCAGGCCACGCGTAGCGCGCAGGCGCTCAACGATGGCCGCGCAGACCTCGCTGGGGACGGCGTTGTGGATGACTTCGATGAAATCGACCGGGCCCTGCTCGTGCATGCGTGCATTCCTTAGGCGGCAACGGCTTGATGGTGCCGTTTGCCGCCCTCGGTGTCACCCCACGGTCATGTCATCGAACTGCCATGACCGCTGTCAGGCGATAGGCCGTCAGCCCTGCGCGTCGTCGTGTGCGTGGTGGTAGCGCACGGCTTCAGCCACTTCCTCGCGCGAACCCAGGAACACCGGCACGCGCTGGTGCAGCTGGTCGGGCTGGATGTCGAGGATGCGCTCGCGGCCGGTCCAGGCAGCGCCACCGGCCTGTTCGACCAGCAGGCCCATCGGGTTGGCTTCGTACATCAGGCGCAGCTTGCCGGCCTTGGACGGATCCTTCTTGTCCCACGGGTAGATGAAGATGCCGCCGCGGGTCAGGATGCGATGCACGTCGGCGACCATGCTGGCGATCCAGCGCATGTTGAAGTTCTTGCCGCGCGCGCCTTCCTTGCCCGCCAGCAGATCACCGACATAGGCCTGCATCGGCGCTTCCCAGTGACGCTGGTTGGACATGTTGATGGCGAATTCCTGGGTGGCCGCCGGAATCTGCATGTTCTCGGTGGTCAGCACGAACTCGCCCTTCTCGCGGTCCAGGGTGAAGGCATGGGTACCGTGGCCGACGGTCAGCACCAGCTGGGTGCTGGGCCCGTAGATGCAGTAGCCGGCGGCAATCTGCTTGCTGCCCGGCTGCAGGAAGGCGTCATCGCCCGGCAGTTCGACGTTGGTCGGGCAGCGCAGCACCGAGAAGATGGTGCCGACGGAGACGTTGACGTCGATGTTGGAGCTGCCATCGAGGGGATCGAACAGCAGCAGGAAATCGCCGCGCGGATAGATGTCCGGCACCGGCTGGCTGTGGTCCATTTCCTCCGAGGCGCAGGCGGCGAGGTGGCCGCCCCAGGCGTTGGCTTCGAGCAGGATCTCGTTGCTGATCACATCCAGCTTCTTCTGCGCTTCCCCCTGCACGTTGCCGGTACCGGCGTCGCCGAGCACGCCACCGAGGGCGCCCTTGCTGACGGCGATGGAGATGCTGGTGCAGGCGCGGGCGACGACCGCGATCAGCTGGCGCAGGTCGGCATTGATGCGGCCGGCGTGCTGTTCCTGGATCAGGAAGCGGGTCAACGAAGTACGGGACATGAGCGGGCAGGTCTCGGCAGCGGGAAAACGCCTATTGTCGCCCGTATGGCGGGGCCGTGCGTGAGCGCGGGAAGGCGTAATCGTTTCCAGATGCGTTGCGCTGTCGGCGCACTCCTTCATGGAGGCGCAGGGCGAGGCACACCGTGACCAGGACACGCCGTAAACCCCCCTCCGGGGTCCGGCCCAGCCGCTGGCGGCAGGGCGTTCGGGCGCTTGCGAAGCAGTGCTTCGCAGGCAAAGCGCCCTCACCCATGGGGGCTCGATCGGCGCATCCATGCGCCTCACGGTCCTGGCCACGGTGTGCCTCGCCCTGCGCTTCAGGGTTCGCCGCGAGCGCGGAGAGTGTGGCAAAGGCAAAGCAGGAGCAAAAACAAAGGCGCCTTTCGGCGCCTTTGTCTTCAAACCACTGGAGCACTGTTTCAGCCCTTGGCCACAGTGGCCACGGCCTTGGCGACGTATTCCAGGTTGTTCTGGTTCAGCGCGGCCACGCAGATGCGGCCGGTGCCGACGGCGTAGATGCCGAACTCGTCGCGCAGACGCTCGACCTGCTCACGGCTCAGGCCGGAGTAGGAGAACATGCCGGCCTGTTCGTTGATGAAGCCGAACTGCGGGGCACCGGCAGCGGCCAGCTTCTCCACCAGGCCCTGGCGCAGGGCGTGGATGCGCTCGCGCATCTCGGTCAGCTCCTGCTCCCACATCGCGCGCAGTTCCGGGTTGGTCAGCACGCCGGCCACCAGCGCGGCACCGTGGGTGGACGGGCTGGAGTAGATGGTGCGGATCACGCGCTTGACCTGCGACTGCACGGCCTTGGCGTCAGCGGCGGTCGGCGCCACCATCGACAGCGCACCCACGCGCTCGCCGTACAGCGAGAACGACTTGGAGTACGAGTTGGCGACGATGAAGCTGTCGATGCCGGCTTCGGCGATGATGCGCACGGCGGCGCCGTCCTGCTCGATGCCCTTGTCGAAGCCCTGGTAGGCCATGTCGATGAAGGGGAACAGCTGCTTCTCCTTCAGCAGCTGCGCGACCTGCTTCCACTGGGTGACCGTGAGGTCGGCGCCGGTGGGGTTATGGCAGCAGGCGTGCAGCAGCACCACGGTGCCGGCGTCCAGCTTGCCCAGGTCGGCCAGCAGGCCGTCGAAGTTGACGCCATGGGTGGTCGGGTCGAAGTAGGTGTAGTCCACCACTTCGAAGCCGGCCGCGCTGAACACGGCGCGGTGGTTCTCCCAGCTCGGGTTGCTCAGCGCAACGGTGGCGTGCGGCAGCAGCTTCTTCAGCACGTCGGCGCCGACGCGCAGCGCACCGCTGCCACCGACGGTCTGTGCGGTGGTGACGCGGCCGGCGGCCAGCAGCGGCGAATCCTTGCCGAACACCAGCTCGCGCGTGGCCTGCGTATACGCCGGCAGGCCATCGATCGGCAGGTAGCCGCGCGGTTTGGCTTCAGCGGCGAGCTGCTGCTCGATCTGCTTGACGGCGCGCAGCAGCGGAATGCGGCCGCTCTCGTCGTAGTAGATGCCCACACCCAGGTTGACCTTGGTCGGGCGGCTGTCGGCGTTGTACGCCTCGGTCAGGCCCAGGATCGGGTCGCCTGGGACCAGTTCCACGTTTGCAAAGAAGGACACGGCGGTACTCGTTCGGTAGACGGAAAGGGGGAGGAATTGCGCCACGCGGTCTGCGGCTTTTCGGCCGGAAACAGCCCATCGTAACAAAGCCTGCCGGGGCTGGCCGCCGCCATCGTCATCCGCGGCCCCGTACCATGGCGTGCGTTGCCGCCCGATCCATCAACCTGAATCATGAATCCTGCCGCACGACGCCGTTGCCTGCCGCTGTCCGTTCTGCTGCTGTCGCCACTGGCGGCCATGGCCGAGCCTGCGCCCACCGCCCTGCCCGCCGTGCAGGTGCAGGTGGCGCGGGTGCCGGGTATCGACCCGTTCGCGCTGCCGGCCAGCCTGGACACCGTCTGGATCGACGCCAGCCGCGCGGGCACCGGCGCGCAGCTGTCCGAGGCGTTGGCCGGCGTACCGGGACTACTGGCACGCGACCGGCAGAACTTCGCTCAGGATACGCAGCTGTCGATCCGTGGCTTCGGTGCGCGCTCGACCTTCGGTGTGCGCGGGGTGCGGGTGCTGATCGACGGGGTGCCGGCGACCATGCCCGATGGCCAGGGCCAGCTGTCGCACGCCAGCTTGTTGGGCGCCGAACGCATCGAGGTGCTGCGCGGGCCGTTCTCGGCGCTGTACGGCAATTCCTCCGGCGGCGTGCTGCAGGTCTGGAGCGCGCAGGGCCAGGCCGGCGACCCGTGGCGGCTGCGCGTGAACGCCGGCGCCGACAACACGCTCAGTGTCGGCGCGCAACTGAAGGGTGCCGGCCAAGCGCTGGACTACAACATCGCCGCCAATCACTTCCGCACCGATGGCTGGCGGGACCATAGCCGCGCGCGCCGTGAATCGCTCAACGCACGTATTGGTGGTGATCTGGGCGGTGGACGGCTCGAGCTGCTGCTCAACGCGCTCGATGCCCCCGATGCGCAGGATCCGCTGGGCCTGAGCCGTTCCCAGGTGGCGGCCGATCCGCGCCAGGCCACGGCAGTGGCTCACCAGTACAACACCCGCAAATCGGTGCGCCAGCAGCAGGCTGGGTTGCGTTGGACCCGGGAAACAGACACCCAGCGCTGGCAGCTGATGGGCTATGCCGGGCAGCGTGAGGTCACCCAGTACCTGCCGATTCCGCCGACCGCACAGGCCAACCCGTTGCATGCGGGCGGCGTTATCGATCTGGACGCGGGCTACGGCGGACTGGACGCGCGCTGGGGCTGGCACGGCGACCTCGCCGGTCGACCGCTGGATCTGGTGGCCGGGCTCAGCGCCGACCGCCAGCGCCAGCATCGCACCGGCTACGAGAACTTCATCGGCAGCACCCTGGGCGTGCGTGGGCGCCTGCGTCGTGACCAGATCGACGTCGTGCAGAACGTGGACCAGTTCGCCCAGGCCTGGTGGCAGTGGAGCCCGCGCTGGTCGCTGCTGGCTGGGCTGCGCCACAGCGCCTTGCGATTCGAATCGAATGACCGCTACATCACCGGGCGCAATCCGGACGACAGCGGCCACCGTCGCTATCAGGCAACCACGCCGGTGGCAGGTGTCAGCTTCGAGGCCAGCCCGCAGTGGCGGCTGCACGCCGCCGTGGGCCGGGGCTTCGAGACGCCTACCTTCAATGAGCTGGGGTATCGCGCCGACGGCCAGGCGGGATTGGCACTGGATCTGGCGGCCGCGCGCAGCCGCAATCTGGAGATAGGCAGCAAATGGCGCGCACAGGACGGAACCCAGCTTGATATCAGCCTGTTCCGCGCAGATACCGACGATGAGCTGGCAGTTGCCAGCAACTCTGGTGGGCGCAGCACCTATCGCAACATCGGCCGCACCCGCCGCCAAGGTGTGGAACTGCAGTACCGACAGCCGCTGGCCGAGCAGCTGGAACTGCAGCTGGCATGGACATGGCTGCAGGCGCAGGTGCGCTCGCCGTACCTGACCTCGAACAGCGTGGTCGCCGCGGGCAGCCGCCTGCCCGGTGTGCCGCGCCAGCAGGCCTTCGCCAGGCTGCAGTGGACCCCCGCCGACTGGCAGTGGGCGCTGGAAGCCTCGGCCAGTAGCGATACCGTGGTCAACGACGTGGCGACCGAACGCGCGCCCGGTTTCGCCCTGCTGCATCTGGAAGGCGGGCGTCGCTGGAACCTGCCGGGTGGCGAGCTGCGCGCCTTCGCACGGTTGGAGAACGTGCTGGACCAGGCCTACATCGGCTCGGTGATCGTCAATGACGGCAATGGCCGCTTCTACGAGCCGGGACCGGGACGGCGGGCCAACGTCGGCCTGCAGTGGTCGTGGCGCTGAAGTGGTAGTGCCGGCCGCTGGCCGGCATCGCGCGGTGCAGGACGTCAGGAGGTTGCCGGCCAGCGGCCGGCGCTACCGTCAGTCGGGGGCCTTGGCCGGCACGAACGGCGAGGTCGGGTCGCTGGCCGGGAAGGTCTCCTCCAGCGCCTCATCCTGGTTGTCGCTGGCGCGCTGCTTGCGCTCACGCCGCTTGAGCGGGCTTTCCTGGCCGCCACGATGGCGGTCGCCGCCGTCCTTGCGGTCCAGCGCGGCCTGTTCAGACTCGTGCTTCACTGGCAGATGCTCTCCGGCATGCTCGGCATCGAAGAACGGTGCACCGGTGCCGCGGTAGTCGGCATTGTCGGCATCGCGCTTGCCGCGCTGCTCGCCGGGAATGGGCGGGTGGTTTTCGCGCAGCGGGTCTCGTGAGGTCTCTCGGCTCATGGTCTGGTACCTGCACTCGGGGACTCCCACTACACCGCCCTGCAGGTAAAGCCGCTGCGAACCTGGCGTCATGAACATCTCGCTCACCCCCCGGTAACGGGACCGCGCGTATTCCTGCCCACCCGCCCCCGCTGCAGGAGCCGGCCATGCCCCGTCTTGAACGACCCGCACCGTCCGTGTTCAACGCCCTGCTCGATCCGCTCGGCCAACGCACCGCGCAGCGCCGCACGCGCCGCCAGGAAGATCCGCAGGCGGTGGCGCAGGACTACCTGCAGTACATGCTCAGTGACTACGAAGAGCGCCGAGGCCACAGCCACCGCAACTGGCGCGATCTGTGCCCGGTGTATGCCTTCGCGCTGACCACGCATGCCGCCGACTGGCCGCGCGGTGATGCCGCCGATACCTGCGAGGAACTGGCCGAGCATTGGGAGCAGATGCGCGGGCAGTCGCGGTTGAGCTGGTCGCAGGCGAGGCCGGTGGTGGAGGACGCCTGGCGCGCACTGGACCATATTCCGGCGGCGGCGGTGAGGCCGTTGCTGCAGTAGTGCCGGCCGCTGGCCGGAAACCCAGGAAACTTCAGTCCGCGAGCCTCAGCCGGCCAGCGGCCGGCACTACCGTAGAACCCACGTGCACGGCATGGACACGGCTGGTTTACGCCCTCCGGCCCACGCTGGGCACCCTGCCCCGCCAAAGGTGCGCCCATGGCCCGCCCGATCTGGACCGGCACGTTGTCGTTTGGCCTGCTCAACGTGCCGGTGTCACTGATGTCCGGCGAACGCAAGGTCGATCTGCAGTTCCGCATGCTCGACTCCCGCGATCGCAAGCCGATCCGTTTCGAACGGGTCAACGCCGACACCGGTGAGGAAGTGCCCTGGAAGGACATCGTCAAAGCCTATGAGTACGACAAGGGCAGTTATGTCGTGCTGGAGGAAGGTGATATCCGTTCGGCGGCGCCGGAAAGCCACGAAGCGGTGGAGGTGGAATCGTTCGTGGATGCGGCGCAGATCGACCCACGCTACTACGAGAAACCGTATCTGCTGGTGCCCGGCAAGAAGGCCGAAAAGGGCTATGTGCTGCTGCGCGAAACGCTGCGCAGTACCGGCAAGGTGGGCATCGCGCGGGTGGTGGTGCGCACGCGCGAATACCTGTGCGCGGTGATGCCGCATGAGGACGCGCTGGTGTTGATGATCCTGCGCTATCCGCAGGAGCTGGTGGATCCCGAGGACTACAAGCTGCCCACCGGAAAACTGTCCGACTATCGCATCACCAGCAAGGAAACGGCGATGGCCGAACAGCTGATCGAGTCAATGGCCGGTGACTGGGATCCTTCGGATTATCACGATGAGTTCCGCGAGCGTCTGCAGCTGGTATTGAACAAGCGCATCAAATCCAAGGGCGGCACTACCCGGGTGGAAGACGAGCCCGCACCGCGTGAAGATGCCACCACCAATGTGGTGGATTTCATGGCGTTGCTTCAGAAGAGCCTGGACGCCAACAAGCGCACGCCGGCGAAGAAGACGGCAATGCGCAAGGCACCGGCGAAGAAGGCTGCGAAGAAGGCTGCGAAGAAGGCCGCCAAAAAGGCCGTAAAGAAGACCACGCGGCGCAAGGCAGGTTGAACCATGTCGCTGCACCAGTACCGGCGCAAGCGCAGACTGGGTGGTGGCGCCGGGCGGACGCCGGAGCCTGACGACACGCCCGCACGCGGGAATCCGAAGCGGCGGCCGACCTTCGTCATCCAGCTGCATCACGCAAGCTCGCGTCACTATGACTTCCGCCTGGAAATGGACGGCGTACTGAAGAGCTGGGCCGTGCCCAAGGGGCCTTCGCTGCGCGTCGGTGAGAAGCGGCTGGCCGTGGAGGTGGAAGATCACCCGTTGTCCTACGCCGGTTTCGAAGGAGACATTCCTGAAGGCCACTATGGCGCTGGCCACGTGGATGTCTTCGATCACGGCACCTGGGCCTGTGAAGGTGATCCACTGCAGGCGCTGGCGGCTGGAAAGATCGACTTCGTGCTGCACGGGCAACGCCTGGCCGGTGGGTGGAAGCTGGTGCGTACGGCAATGAAAGGGCGTCAGGTGCAGTGGCTGCTGATAAAGCGCGACGACGGCGAAGCGCGCGACGCGGAGGCGGATGACCTGCTGACGGCACCCACGCCGAAACGAGCATCTGCGGCGAAGAAGCGTTCCACAGCGAAGGCGGCGCGTGCTGCACCCGTCGCACGCACGACCACGCGCAAGGCCGATGCGCGTTGGCATGCACGCGCGCTGCAACTGCACGGCGCACGTGATACGCCCTATCCCCTTGGGTTCAAACCGCAGTTGACCGATCATCGCGACAGTGCCCCCGACGGCGAGCGCTGGCTGCACGAGATCAAGTGGGACGGCTATCGTCTGCTGGCCGATCTGCACAATGGCGAGGTGAAACTCCGCTCGCGCAACGGCCTGGACTGGACGGCCGATTTTCCCGAGGTCGCGCAGGCCGTGCTGGCGCTGCCGGTGCGCGATGCGCGCCTGGATGGCGAGCTGGTGGTTCTGGACAAGGAAGGACGCAGCGATTTCGCAGCACTGCAGCGCGTGATCGATGGAAGCTCGAAGCAACCGTTGCGTTACATCGTGTTCGATCTTCCGGGTGTGGCCGGCGTGGACATCAGTCGTGCGCCGTTGCTGGAACGCAAGGCGCTGCTGAAGGATCTCATCGGGCCGGCGCCCGGCACACTGGCCTTCAGCGAACACGTGGTCGACCATGGGCCGCAGGTGTTCGATGCCAGCGGCGAGGCCGGCTTCGAAGGCATCGTCAGCAAGCAGGTGGATGCGCCGTACGTAAACACCCGCGCGCGCAGCTGGGTGAAGGTGAAGCACGAAGACACCGACGAGTTCGTGATCGTCGGCTATACGGCACCCAAGGGTTCCCGGGTGGGATTCGGCTCGCTGCTTCTGGCCACGCCGGACAAGGCCGGGCTGCGCTATGTGGGCCGCGTGGGTACCGGCTTCGACGACGAGCGCCTGCGCGCGCTGCTCAAGGCACTGCAGCCTTTGGCAGTGAAGACGCCGGTGCTGCAGCTGCCGGCGCATGTGCCGTTCCGCGCCGCCAGCGTACGCTGGGTGAAACCGGTGACGGTGGCGGAGGTGGCGTTCCGTGGCTGGGGCAAGGAAGGCCTGCTGCGCCAGGCCAGTTTCAAGCGGCTGCGCAGCGACAAGCAGGAGGAGGACCTGGGAATGAGCACCGCAGATGCCGAACCCGGAGGTGAGGTCCAGATCACCCATCCTGAGCGGGTGGTGTTTCCAAAGCAGAAACTGAGCAAGGGCGACGTGGCCGACTACTACCAGCGCATGGCGCGCTGGATCCTGCCCGAACTTGGCGGACGTCCGCTGTCATTGCTGCGCTGCCCGGACGGCGTGGGCAAGGCCTGCTTCTTCCAGAAGCATCATGGCCCCGGCCTGGGCGATGCGGTACATGCGGTGCCCCTCCTGCAGAAGAGCGGCCGCGAGGATTACGTCTACATCGACGATGCGCGGGGCCTGCTGCAACTGGTGCAGATGAACACGCTGGAGCTGCATCCCTGGGGTGCGACCGTGGCCGACCCGGAGCATCCGGATCGACTGGTGTTCGATCTCGACCCTGGTGAGGGCGTCAGCTGGGCACAGGTGAAAGCCGGTGCGCGCGACGTGCGTGACCGCCTGCAGCAGGTGGGTCTGGAGAGCTTCGTACGCCTGTCTGGCGGCAAGGGGGTGCACGTGGTGGTACCACTGCAGCCCAAGGCTGGCTGGGGCGAAGCCAAGGCATTCTGCGAGGCGTTCGCACAGGCGATGGCGGAGCAGGCGCCGGACCGCTACGTGGCGACGATGAGCAAGGCGAAGCGCAATGGCGTCATCTTCATCGACTGGCTGCGCAACACCCGAGGCGCCACCAGCGTGTGCTCGTGGTCGCTGCGTGCACGCGATTCTGGCGGCGTGGCGGTGCCGCTGCGCTGGGAAGAACTGGCGCGGGTGAGCGCGGCCGACGCGTTTCCGATGGCCAAGGCGCTGGCGCGTGCCAAGCGGCTGAAGGGTGACCCATGGCAGGGCATCGCGCGATTGAAGCAGACGCTGCCGACGCTGAAGCGGTAGTGCCGGCCGCTGGCCGGCACCTGTAGCATGGGCGAGGTTGCCGGCCAGCGGCCGGCACTACCTGGATGCGCTCAGCGCGGATCGCGCGACGCGCGGCGGCCGAACCACCAGCCGGCCAGCAGCTGCAACGGCAGCGATGCCAGCAGCGAAATGACGAACCACAGCGGGAAATCCGCGCCGGCGCTCCACATCGCGTAACCGCATCCGAGTGCGATCAACGACCAGATCGAAAAACCATGCGAACGCGGCCACCACGGTGCGTAGTAGGTGGCGAAGGAAATGCCAGCGACGCCGCCGAGCACGCTGAAGGCCAGGTCCCACCCCAGCTGCACGCAGTTGTTGTCCGGCGACATGCCCAGCAACGGGGGCAGCCAGCTGGCGACGCTGCTGACCAGCGCAAGCGACAGCACGCCGCCGATCAGGGCGACGAGGGACAGGAACAGGGTCTTGAGCAGGCCGGGCATGCGCGCATTGTACGGCGGCGCGAAATGCCTGGGGTTGCCGGCCAACGGCCGGCACCACCGGGGGATAGGCATGGCCGCCGCGTCCGTGGGAGAGGGGGACGGAGCGACGGCGGCCATGCACAGGCGGTCAGGCGGCGAAGTCGAGCACCACGCGGCCTTCAATGGTGCCCGCGTGCATGCGCGCGAACACGTCGTTGATGTTTTCCAGGCGGTCGGTGCTGACCGTGGCCGCGACCTTGCCTTCGGCAGCGAACTGCAGCGACTCCTGCAGGTCCAGCCGGGTGCCGACGATCGAGCCACGCACGGTGATGCCGTTGAGCACCATGCCGAAGATGTCCAGCGGGAAATTACCGGGCGGCAGTCCGTTGAGCGAGACGGTGCCGCCACGGCGGACCATGCCCAGCGCCTGCTCGAACGCCTTCGGCGACACCGCGGTGACCAGCGCGCCGTGCGCGCCGCCGATTTCCTTCTTCAGGAAGGCGGCCGGATCGGTGGTACGCGCGTTCACGGTGATCTGCGCGCCGAGCTGCCGGGCCAATGCCAGCTTGTTGTCGTCCACATCCACCGCAGCCACGTTCAGCCCCATCGCGCGGGCGTACTGCACCGCCATGTGGCCCAGGCCACCGATGCCGGAAATCGCCACCCAGTCACCGGGTTTGGTGTCGGTGACCTTCAGGCCCTTGTAGACGGTCACGCCGGCGCACAGCACCGGCGCGATCTCGACGAAGCCCACGTCCTTCGGAAGCAGGCCGACATAGTTGGCATCGGCCAGTGCGTACTCGGCGAAGCCGCCGTTGACCGAGTAACCGGTGTTGCGCTGTGTCTCGCACAGCGTTTCCCAGCCACCCAGGCAGTGTTCGCAATGGCCACACGCCGAGTACAACCAAGGGATGCCGACCCTGTCGCCTTCCTTGACGTGCCCTACCCCGCCTCCCACGGCCACGACGTGCCCCACGCCCTCGTGGCCGGGGATGAACGGCGGGTTCGGTTTCACCGGCCAGTCGCCCTCGGCGGCGTGCAGGTCGGTGTGGCAGACGCCACAGGCCTCGATCTTGACCAGCACCTCGCCCGCCCCCGGGCGCGGTACCGAGACTTCCTCGATCACCAGTGGCTTGCCGAACTCACGCACGACAGCGGCCTTCATGGTCGAATTCATGTTCGGATCTCCGTAGTGCGCTTGCCCACAGAATGACGCCGGCACGAGGCCGGCGCTTTGATCACGATCAAACCTTTGAAGATTCGTGGAGCGGCTTCAGCTGGCCAGCACCGAGGCCTCGCGGGCCAGACGCTCGATCGCATCCCAGTCGCGGGTCTGCAGCAGCGCCGGGGTGGTCAGCCACGAGCCGCCCACGCACAGCACGTTGGGCAGGTGCAGGAACTGCGGCGCGGTCTGCGCGCTGATGCCGCCGGTCGGGCAGAAGCGCATATCGGCGAACGGGCCGTGCCAAGCCGCCAGCAACGCAGCGCCACCGGCCTGCACCGCCGGGAAGAACTTGAAGGTGTCGTGGCCGTGCTCCAAGCCCAGGATCAGGTCGGAGGCAGTGGCGGCACCAGGCAGGTACGGCAGGTCGGCATCACGCGCGGCGGCATACAGCGTCGGCGTGGCACCGGGGGACACCGCGAAACGCGCACCGGCCTCCTTGGCTGCCTGCATCTGCGCGGCGTTGAGCACGGTGCCGGCACCGATTACCGCATCGGGCACGGCCTCGACCATCGCCTTGATCGCATCCAGCGCCTGCGGCGTGCGCAGCGTCACTTCGATCACCGGCAGGCCGCCGCGGAACAGCGCCTGGGCCACTTCGACCGCTTCATTCACATCTTCGGGGGTGTACACCGGAATCACCGGTGCCAGCTTCAACAGCGCGCGCAGGCGCGGATCAGCGCTGGACATCGTCTTGCTCCTTGCCCGACCGGGCATCGCGGATCGCCGCCGGGTCCGGCAGCGCAGCGGCGCATGATGCCACGTGGCTCACGACGGTGCTGGTGGTGCCCCGCCCTGCCCCCGGCTCAGGCCGGGTCGGCCTGCAATGCCTGGATGCGACGCTGGTACCAGTCACCACCGAGCGGATCGAACACCGCAGAGCGCTCCATCTGCGCCTCGTACACGTGTACCGAGATCGCCAGCGCTTCGTTGCTGGCGTTGCGCAGGGTGTGGTACTCGTGCGGCGGAATCAGGCTGCCGGCACTGCCGCAGCCCCCGCGCAGCACGGCGTGGCGGCGGAAGCGGCAGCGCTCACCGTTGCGCTCCAGCAGTTCATAGCGGGTGATCTCCAGCTCGCCTGACCACACTCCCTCCACACACCACATGGCATCGTGGTCGTGCAGCGGCGTGCCCTGCCCTGGGCCCCAGCTCATGGCAATCACGCTGTAGCCGTGTTCGCGGCTGTGGTACAGCGGGCGTCGCGCGTAATGATCACTGACCGGACGGTGTACGCACTCGGGCAATTCGATGCGGCTGTCCGCGATGGCTTCCTGCAGCGCCAGCTGCAGGTCGGCGGTGATGCGCTCGGCATCACCGGAGGTCATCGCCGCGTCGACCGCAGCGATCAACCTGTCGCGGCCACGGAACACCGGAAACGGAGAAGTCTGCAGGTCCATGCCCCGACTGTAGCGGAGCCTGGTTAAGGGAATGTTGGCGTTCGCGCGCGTCGCGCCCGCATTCAAGGTGAACACGCGCGGAAGAACGGTTCAGATGGACATCAAGTAGAGCGATCACAATGGAACCTCGCGCAGCAGAAGCGGTCGAACACGACGCGATCCATCTTCGCTGCGACATTCCGCAACTTCGCGCCCCACGGGCGCAAGGCTAGAATTCTCCGACTTACCTGGTTCTATACATGTCAGTGCGAATTATTAGCGATGCCGCGTTGCCGGCATCGAAGGGCAAGGCTGCCACGATCAACGACATCGCACGACTGTCGGGAGTTTCCAAGAAAACGGTTTCAAGAATCATCAACAACTCGCCGCTGGTGCGCAAAGACACCCGCGACAAGGTCGAGGCGTTGATGCGCGAGGTCGGTTACGTGCCCGACCCCCTGGCGCGCGGCCTCGCGTTCCGCCGCTCCTTCCTGATCGGCCTGGTGTATGACGACCCGGGCGCCCAATGCATCGTCGACCTGCAGCACGGCGCGTTGGAAGCGCTGCGCGGCACCGGCTATGAACTGGTCGTGCATCCCTGCGACAGCCTGGCTCCGGACTGTGCGTACGGCGTGCGGCGCTTCGTGCAGCAGCAGAAGCTGCATGGCGTGATCCTGGGCCCGCGTGCCTCCGAGTCAGCTGCGTTGACGGAGATGCTCGACGGCATTGAATGCCGCTACGTCCGCATCAACGCGCATGTGTCGGATGACGAGGCACAGGCCGTCGTCACCCATGATCGCGACGGTGCAGCCGCGGCAGCGGGCTACCTGCTCTCGCTCGGCCACCGCGACATCGCGGTGATTGCCGGTCCGGGTGACCGCCGTACCGCACGCGAGCGCACCCATGGCTTCCTCGACCGGCTGGCGCAGGTGGGCCTGACCCTGCCGGGTGAACGCGTGCTGGAAGCAGGCGATACGTTCGAGTCGGGCGTGCATGCCGCCGAACGGCTGCTGATGGGCGGACAACGCCCCAGTGCGATCTTTGCCGGCAACGACGAAATGGCTGCCGGCGTGTACCAGGTGGCGTTGCGTGCGGGCATCGCGGTGCCGCAGCAGTTGTCGATCGTCAGCTACGACGACAGCCCGCTGGCGTCGCGGCTGTGGCCGCCGCTGACCTCGGTGCGTCGCCATGTGTCCGACATCGGACGCATGGCGGCGGCGATGCTGGTGCAGGCCGACGTGCCGGATGCGCCGACCGCAACCAGCGTGCATCCGCAATTGATGGTGCGCGGTTCCTGCCGGGCCGTGGACGCCTGATTGCCCTGCCCTCGCCTGCACCGCCGTAACGGTGCAGGCAGGCAGCAACGAAAACGGCGCATCCAGGTGCGCCGTTTTCAGTACGAAGCGGTGTGTGCCGTTCGCCTACACGTCGCCGCCGTCGGCCCAGCCTTCGCCGGTGCCCTTCTGGAACACGCGGTCATCGCGCTGCACATCGCCCGCCGGCAGATGCGCCTGATCAGACAGCGCCGCGTAGATCGGGGTGAAGTCCGGCGAGGTCGCCTGCATCAGCTGTTCGAAACTGTCGATGACGAAGTAGGTCTTCTGGAAGGTGTCGATGCGGTACTTGGTACGCATGATCCGCTGCAGGTCGAAGCCGATGCGGTTGGGCGCGGCCGATTCCAGCGAGTACAGCGATTCGCCCTTCGACGACACGATGCCGGCGCCGTAGATGCGCAGGCCGTCGGGCGTATCGATCAGGCCGAACTCCACCGTGTACCAGTACAGGCGGGTCAGGTTCTGCAGCGCGTCCGGGCCGATCGCGTGGGCTTTGACCCCGCCACGGCCGTACGCCTCCATGTAGTCGGCGAACACCGGGTTCATCAGCAGCGGCACATGGCCGAACAGATCGTGGAACAGGTCCGGTTCGGCGATGTAATCGATCTGGTCCGGGCGACGGATCCACCAGGTCACCGGGAAACGACGGTTGGCCAGGTGGTCGAAGAAGTCCAGTTCCGGTAGCAGGCCTTCCACGCCGACCAGGGTCCAGCCGGTGGCGGCGCCGAGCACTTCGTTGAGCTGGTCGAAGCGCGGAATCATGTGCGCGCTCATGCCCATCTCGTCCTGTGCATCCAGGAATTCCTGGCAGGCGCGGCCGACCAGCAGCTCGCGCTGGCGCTGGTACAGCGTGCTCCAGGTGGCGTGGTCGTCGGCGCTGTAGGTGTCCCACGGCTGCTCGACGAGCGCGGTGGTATACACCGGCACGTAGCCCTTGTCGGTCTGCTGGTGTTCGACGCGGCGGGGCTGGGCGAGGTCCATGGGGCACTCCTTGACGGGATACCCACGATGCTAGGGCAGGGCGCGCGCAACAGGGTTGCAAAAGTTGCGCCGATTGGCCTTGTTGGCGCAATATCCTTGCGTACTCACCATGTTGCGGGGCAACAATGGCCGGAGAAGTCCAGTTCGATCGCACGGATATACGTCTGCTGGCTGAAATCCAGCGGGATGGGCGCGCCACCAACGCCGAGCTGGCGACACGGGTGAATCTCTCGCCCTCGGCCTGCCTGCGGCGCCTGCAGCGGCTGGAAAGCGAGGGCGTGATCGTCGGCTATGGCGCGCGGCTGGAACCGCGCCAGCTGCGCCTGGGCCTGCAGGCCTTCGTGCGCGTGCAGCTGGAAAAGCACGACCAGGCCGCCATCGGCCACTTCGTCGACAGCGTGCAGGGCTGGGATGAAGTGGTGGCCTGCCATGCACTGACCGGCGACATGGACTACCTGCTGCACGTCTACGTGCGCGACCTGGAGCACTTCTCGCACTTCCTGCTGGACCGGCTGCTCAACGCCGGTGGCGTGGCCGATGCCAATTCCAGCTTCGTGCTGCGCACGGTGAAGGGCTTCCAGGCATTGCCGCTGTCGCAGCTGGAATGAACGCGCCGCTGCGATTTGACGGCGCCGGGCGGGTAGCCGAGCATCTCCGCCCTGCGCGCGTCGCAGCGTTCCTTTCCGGTTCCACGCATGTCCGAACTCCAGCACCCGCTGCCCACCACCACGTTCCTGCCGCTGCAGCGCAAGTCGCTGGCGCGCTACGTTGCCCATGGCACGCCACCGCAGACCGCAGTGGAGCAGGCCGGGCTGATGGCCGCGCAGCTGTGCCGGACGCGCCTGCATCCGGCGGCCGAGATCGAGCGCCTGCTGCATGATGCCTGCGCGTTGTTTGCTGGCAACGAAGGCGCGGCTGCACAGCTGGCCGGGCCCGGTGGCGGTGGCCAACCGGAGCTGGATGCCTGGCTGAGCGCATTGGCCGGCCACGGCGTGCTGCTGGCACCGGCGGAGATCCTGCAGGACGTCATCGCGCAGTCGCCACGGGAGTATCCGGGCCTGGCCCTGCAGCAGGCCTGTCAGGAAACCCTGGTCGAACATGAGATCCGCTTTCCCGCCACCTTTTCCAGTGACGATGACGAGGCCACGCAGGATGAGGTTGTCGCCGAGGATGCACGGTCGGTCGAACACCATGGCCTGTACACCTCCGAGCAGGCCCGCGTGCTGCGCGCCATCGCCGCCAACCCCGATGAGCTGATCGACCTCGATGGCTATGCCGGCACCGGCAAGGGCCACCTGGTGCTGGCGCTGATGGAGGCGCGGCCGGGCCGCTACACCTACGTGGCGCCCTCGCGTGGGCAGGTGGAAGCCTTCCGCGCCCGCGTGCCGGCCAGCACTGCGGTGCGCCTGCTGACCCAGATCGAGTTCGCCAACCGCGTGGCGCAGCACGCCGCGCGCAGCGGCCAGACCGGTGGCTTCGTTGCCAGCTACCGGCGCAGCACCCGTACTCCGCGCGAGATTGCCGGCCGCATCGGCCTGCAGGGCATCGGTGGGCGCAGCCCGGAGCAGGTGCTGCTGACCGCGTTCGAGGCCATCAACCGTTGGTGCGCGTCGTCGGCCCCGGGCTTGGCGTTCCAGCATTTCGACCGTTCGGTGCCCGCTGCGATGCTCGATGTGTCGCCGTACATGGCGGCCGCCGAGCACGTCTGGCGCTGCATGTTCGACGCCGAGCTGCAGCGGGGCACGCTGCTGAGCCTCAGCCCGGCGCACATCGGCAAGTGGCTGGCGCTGCGCGGCGTCACCCCGCCGCAGGACATGGGCATGCTGCTGGTGGACGAGGCGCACGACCTGAGCCCGTCGTGGAAGCAGGTGCTGGCCACGCATGCGCCGGGCGTGGTCAGCCTGGGTGACCCGCACCAGTGCCTGACCGGTACGGTGCCGCGCTGGGCCGCGTCGAAGGTGCTGGAAATGCACCAGTCGGTGCGCCAGGGCAACCAGGTCGAGGGCCTGGTCAACCAGACCCTGGCACTGGATGGACTGGGCCAGGACAGTGGGCCGTTCGTCGGTGCCACCGACCGCGCCACCGGTGTGCTGCATTACCGCGACTGGGCGCAGGTGCCGAGCGAGGGCCTGCGCATCCATGGCAGCGTCGCCGATCTGGCCCTGGACGCGGCACAGCTGCACGCACTCGGGCTGCGGCCCTACCTGCATCCGGCATCGCTGCGCGCGCTGCGCAGCGTGCTGCAGCGGCCACTGGATGCGTGGCGCCGGCGCCGCGACAGCGCATCGGACCAGGAATGGGAGCGCTTCCTGGCCACCCAGGCCGACGAAGGGCAGGGCGCGCTGGTCGAACTGTTTGCGTCTGCCGATCGGGTGCAGTCACTGCTGCTGGCGCTTGATGACCAGGACACGCCCGCTGAAGGGCGGGTGGCGCTGTGCCTGGCCGAACACGCGAAGAACCTGCAGTTCGACGTGGTCTCGCTGTCGCCCGGTTGCTTCAGTGCGGGGCAGGGCGGGCGCATCTGGCACAACCCGGTGCGCGCGGTCTATCTGGCGCTGACCCGTGCGCGACGCCAGCTGCACGTACCGGGCGATGGCATGGAACAGCTGCAGCACACGGCGACACTGCAGGAGCAGGCCCGCCAGATGCGCAGGCGCGAGCGGCAGCAGGCCAGCGGTTACCGGCCCGCGCGCTAGCACGCGCGTCGCTGTCTGGCAGCGACACGCTGGCTCAGGTCAGCACTTGTCCTTGCGGCCCATCAGCTTGCCCAGGCGCGAGGCTTCCTCGCACTTCGGCGCGGCCACCGGTGCCGGTGCGGCCGCCGCGGCACGTGCGCGCTGCAGCTGCTGGATCTTCGCGCGGATCTGCGGCATGGCTGCCATCGCGGCCTTTTCGCCTTCCAGGATGGCGGTGCCACGCTGGCTGAAATCGGCGGCGCCGATGTCCAGCACCTTCGGGCGGATGACGATGTCGGCGCGCGCCAGTTCCTGCTCGCCCAGGCGCTGGCCCATGATCGAGATGGACTGGTTGACGATGCCCAGCATGTCGGTCGGCGCCTTGCCGCTGGCCTTGCTGGAGATGTCCACGGCGATCACGAAGTCGGCGCCGAGCTGGCGCGCGGCATCCACCGGCACCGGGCTGACCACGCCGCCATCGATGTAGTTGCGGCCGCCGATCTTCACCGGTTCGAACACACCGGGAATGCTGCTCGACGCGCGCACCGCCTGGCCGACGTTGCCGCGCACGAAGATCGCACGCTCGCCGGTTTCGAGCTGGGTGGCGACGGCGGCGAACGGCTTCTTCAGTCGCTCGGCAGGACGGTTGGCGACCTGCTCGTTGACGTAGTCCTGCAGCTTCTGGCCCTGCACCAGGCCGCCGGAGAACAGGCGCACGTCGCGGATGCTGGCTTCGTCCAGCGCGACCGCCTTGCTCTGCATCTGGAACGCGTCCATGCCGCTGGCGTACAGCGCACCGACCACGCTGCCGGCGCTGGTGCCGGACACCACGGCCGGTTCGAAGCCGTTGGCCTCCAGCATCTTGATCACGCCGATGTGCGCGAAGCCCTTGGCTGCGCCACCACCGAGGGCGATGCCGATCTTCACCGGCTTGGCCTGCGGCACCACGGTCGGCGCCGGCGGCGGTGTGGGGCGGACCGGGTCGCCACCGCAGCCGGCCAGCAGGCCGATCAGGGCGACGGACAGCAGCATGCGGGGGCGGAACAGGCTCATCGGCAGTGCGCTCGCGGCGCCGGATTCAGGAAAGGGCGCCAGCATACCGAAGCCGTGGCGGGGCGGGCAGGGTAGGAAACATCGCCCATTCATAAAGGTAGTGCCGGCCGCTGGCCGGCAATCATTGGGAACCTGGCAACGGTTCATGAGGCTGCCGGCCAGCGGCCGGCACTACCGGGATGCGCGCCAAGGTCCATGAGGCTGCCGGCCAGCGGCCGGCACGACCGGGGGCGGTCAGAACCGGTTGTCGCCGTCCAGCATCCGGCCCAGGCCGCCCAGCACCGAGCCTTCGCCGCGGTTCTGGCCACCGCCCTGCGGCGCGGCCATCCACATGCGGCCGGCCAGACGCGAGAACGGCAGCGACTGCAGCCAGACCTTGCCCGGACCGGTCAGCGTGGCCAGGAACACGCCTTCGCCGCCGAACAGCATGCTCTTGATGCCGGCCACCCGGCGCACATCCATGTCTACGGTCGGGTGGTAGGCCACCACGCAGCCGGTATCCACGTCCAGGCGCTCGCCCGCGGCCAGCTCGCGCTCCACCACGCAACCGCCGGCATGGATGAACACCCAGCCGTCGCCTTCCAGCTTCTGCATGATGAAACCTTCGCCGCCGAACAGGCCGGTCATGATCTTGCGCTGGAACTGCACGCCGATCTGCACGCCGCGCGCGCCGGCAAGGAAGCTGTCCTTCTGGCAGATCAGGCGGCCGCCATGCTGGTCCAGCTTCATTGCCAGCACGGTGCCGGGGTAGGGCGCGGCGAAGGCGACCTTGCCCTTGCCGTGGCCGCTCTGGGTGTAGACGGTGGCGAACAGGCTCTCGCCGGTCAGCACGCGCTTGCCGGCGGCCATCACCTTGCCCATGAAGCCGCCGCCCTGGTCGCCGTTGGCGGCGCCGAACACCGTGTCCATCTGCACGGTGGCATCCTTGAACATCAATGCGCCGGCCTCGGCAATGGCGCTCTCGCCGGGGTCGAGCTCGATCTCCACGAACTGCATTTCATGGCCGACGATGCGGAACTCGATGTCGTCGGCGCGGCCGCTGGCCGCGGCGGGGACCGGCGGCGGGGTGTTCGGCATGCCCGGGGCCGCGGACTGCAGTTCGGGCACCTCGGCAATCGAGGTCCACCCGCTCATGCCCTGGCACCAGGCCAGGGCGCGCGGGTTGGCCTGCGCATAACGGCGCGCGGCCTCGTCATCAAGCGGGCCGATACGCTCGGCCTGGGCGGAGGCATGGAAGTACCACTGGGTCATCGCGGCGGCTCTGCAGGGCTGGAAAACCCCGAGTCTAGCGAGGGCGTGGGGGCCGGGGCGACGCGGCCATGAACGGCAGGCATTTGCGGGGCAGGTGCTGTATTGCAACAATTATCTGGTAGCGCCGTTTTACCACCCCTCCAAACACAGCCTACCGCCATGTCTCCGACCCGCACTTCCCGTGGCCGCCTTCCGGTCGCGCGCCCCCTCGTTGCCGCTCTTTCCGCCCTGTTGCCGCTGGTAGCAGCCGCCCAGGAAACTCCCGCTGCCAAGGATCCGGTTGCCCTTGATGCCCTGCAGGTGACCGCGCAGCGCCGCGTCGAGAACGCCAAGGACGTGCCGGTCGCGATCAGCGCGATCCAGGGCGAGAAGCTCGATGTGCTGGGTTCGGCGGGCGATGACATCCGCTTCCTGGCCGCGCGCGTGCCCAGCCTCAACATCGAGTCGTCCTACGGACGTGCCTTCCCGCGCTTCTACATCCGTGGCCTGGGCAACACCGACTTCGACCTCAATGCGTCGCAGCCGGTGTCGCTGGTGTACGACGACGTGGTGCAGGAAAGCCCGCTGCTGAAGGGCTTCCCGCTGTTCGACCTGGCCAATGTGGAAGTGCTGCGTGGCCCGCAGGGCACGCTGTTCGGCCGCAACACCCCGGCCGGCGTGGTCAAGTTCGATTCGGCGCGCCCGTCGCAGGATGCCGATGGCTACGTGCGCGTCGGCTACGGCAGCTACAACAGCTGGAATGTGCAGGGCGCCTATGGCGGCCCGCTGACCGACCGCTGGTCGGCTCGCGTCTCGGCCATCTACCAGCGCCGTGACGACTGGGTCGACAACACCCGTGCCGGTGCGCCCAACAGCGGTTTCGAAGGTTATGACGAAGCCGCCGGCCGCGTGCAGTTCCTGTACGAAGGCGACGACTTCGAAGCACTGTTCAACCTGCACAAGCGCAAGCTCAACGGCACCGCCCGCCTGTTCCGTGCCAACATCATCCAGAAGGGTGGCAACGGCCTGGTCGAGAACTTCGATCGCGACAAGGTGGCCAACGATGGCGTCAACTTCTCCGACCTGGAGACCTGGGGCGGCAGCGCGCGCCTGCAGTGGAACCTCGGTTCGGTGACCCTGCACTCGATCACCGGTTATGAAACCGCCGAATCGCTCAATCGTGGTGACATCGACGGTGGCTACGGCGACGCATCGCTGGGCGCTGGCAACTATGGGCCGGGCTTCATCCCGTTCTCGTCGGAGTCGGCCGACGGCCTGCCGCACCATCGCCAGTGGACGCAGGAATTCCGCGTTGAATCCAACGAATGGGGCCGCTTCGACTGGCAGGCCGGCGTCTTCTATTTCGACGAAGACGTGACCATCAACAACTTCAACTACAACTCGTTGAAGCCGGGCAATCCGCAGACCGGCCACGTGGTGCAGAACCAGCGCAACAAGGCATGGGCGGTGTTCGCCTCGGGTGACTTCGATGTCACCGACCGCTTCAAGCTGCGTGCCGGCGTGCGCTACACCCAGGACAAGAAGGACTTCAACGCCAGCGTGCTGCAGGCCGTGCCGTTCGGCACCCCGGTCAGTGGCCCGTACCTGGCCAACACCGACGTCAACGACGTCAGCTGGGATGTCAGCGGCGTGTACAAGCTGACCGACAACGTGAATGCCTACGCCCGCGTGGCCAAGGGCTTCCGTGCGCCGTCGATCCAGGGCCGCCTGGCCTTCGCGCCGGGCCTGTCGCAGGCCGATTCGGAGAAGGTGATCTCGTACGAAGCCGGCATCAAGGCCGACCTGTTCGAGCGCCGCGCGCGCCTGGGCCTGAGCGTGTTCCGCTACAACGTTGACGGCCAGCAGTTGATCGCGGTGGGCGGCACCAACAACACCGCCACCCTGCTCAACGCTGACAAGACCATCGGCCAGGGCGTGGAGCTGGACCTGGAAGCCTATCTGGCTGACAACGTCCTGCTGACCTTCGGCAGCAGCTACAACGACACCGAGATCAAGGACAAGGATCTGGCGGTAGCGATCTGCGGCGGTGGCTGCACCATCAATGACCCGACCACCGTCATCAACGGTGGCACCTACGCACTGGTGAACGGCAACCCGCTGCCGCAGGCGCCGAAGTGGATCCACAACGCGACCCTGCGCGTGGGCTTCCCGCTCAGCGATGGCAGCGAGCTGTATGCCTACACCGACTGGGCCTACCGCAGCGCGGTGAACTTCTTCATCTACGAGTCGCCAGAATTCCGCGGCCGTAGTTCGCTGGAAGGCGGCCTGCGCCTGGGCTACAACTGGGATTACGGCCAGTACGACGTGGCCGTGTTCGGCCGCAACCTGACCAACCAGACCCGCGTGGTCGGCGCGATCGACTTCAACAACCTGACCGGCTTCCTCAACGAGCCGCGTACCTGGGGCGTGGAGTTCACCGCGAAGTTCTGATGCGGTTGCTGCGTTGATGCAATGAAGAAGGGCCGGCGCAATGCCGGCCCTTCTGCTTTACACCCATCGGTAGTGCCGGCCGCTGGCCGGCAACAATTGAACCGCCAGGCGCTTACAGCGCGCTCTGCGGGCGCACCTTCAGCACCGCTTCCTCGGCCGCGCAGTCGCGGCTGGAGTGCAGGCCGGCCTTGCGCGCGGCAGCGATCTCCTTGCGTGCGGCCAGCAGGTCCTTGTTGAACGCGGCGTTGTCATGCAGGCGGGCCACGGCGGCGGCGCCCATGAAGCGGCCTTCGAGGATGTCGCTCTGCCAGTGCACGTTGCAGACCAGGCGGCTCTCGCCGTAGTTGCGGCCGCGCGCCTGGATGGCATCGGCGCGATCCGGTGCGATCTCCGACAGGATCAGGGCCCAGGCCCAGCCGATCGAGGTGTGGCCGGACGGGTATGAGCCGTTCTTGCGCAGGCCTTCTTCGTCCTTCGGCGAGCAGGTCGGTTCACCGTTGACCATGAACGGGCGCGGGCGCTGGTAGTGGTTCTTGGCGGCCTTGGTGGCGGCGCTGGCGTCGATCCGGCTGCGCTCCAGCAGGCGGTACAGCGCCGGGGTCTTCACCGCATCGACGTCGATGTCGGCGGCGCAGGAGAAGTGGTTGGCGCCTTCTGGGAAGCCGAGTTCGGCATCGACACCGGCCTGGGCGAAGCGCGGGCTGCCACGCAGCGCGCGGGCTTCACGGCTGACCTGTTCGTCGAGGGCGAGGGCGGCCGAACCGGCCACCGGCGGTGCCGGCACCAGGTCGAGGCTGGCCGGTACCGCGCTCTTGTCCAGATAGCCCACCGCCTTGGTAGTGATGTTGGCTTCGACGGCGGTCGGCTTGGCGGCGGTGGCGGCACAACCGGCCAGGGCCGCGATGACGGCAAGGCCGAGCAGCGGGCGGGCAGGGTGGGAAATCAGCGACATGGACAGGCTCCGGAGGAAAAACATCGCGCCATGATCGCAGCCCGTATACGACACCGCAGTGGCCATCGGTCATACGGCCAGACCCGGCATGGTCATCCCGGTGATATGAAAAGCGTCATCGAGTGACGTCAGTCTCCTGAATCCGGGCGCAGCGCACGGACTTTCACGCGGCCGCGCCGCGAGCATCGGCACAACGGCAAGCACCAGGGGCCGTCCAGTTCCAGCCGGGTCGGGGGGATCCGTTGACAGAGGGAGAGAAGCGATGCGCAGCACCGCAACAGGAAGTACCGTCCTGGCCCTGCTCCTCGGGCTGGCAGCCGCGCCGGCTCAGGCGGCCGACGTGGTCGGCGTGGCCTTCGTGCATGGCACCGGCGCACAGACCAACGCCACCCAGGAGTACTGGCAGCCGGCGATCATCGACACCGTGCGCCAGGGCCTGCCGAACAGCAGCAACTACGTCGTCATCAACTGTGACTTCACCCAGTACATGTGGAAGCCGGAAGCGGCCGGCTGTCTGGCCAATCAGCTGACCGGCTTCATCGACAGCCGTGGCATCACCCAGCTGGTGGTGATCACCCACTCCAACGGCGGCAACGTGATGCGCTGGATCCTGTCCAACCCGACCTATGACAGCCGCTATCCGAAGATCATCCGCACGGTGCGCAAGGTCAACGCGCTGGCACCGTCTTCGGCCGGCACGCCGTTGGCCGATGCGGTGCTCAACGGCAACACCTTTGAAACCTCGCTGGGCTGGCTGCTGGGCTACAAGAACGACGCCGTGCGCCAGCAGCAGGTGGCGAGCATGGCCACCTACAACGCGCAGAACCTGTACGGCACCGCTGGTCGCCCGGCGCTGCCCAAACCGTTCCGTGCGGTGGTGGGCAGCGATGTGGAATCGGCGGTGTGGGACAGCAACAGTTACTGCGGTGGCTATGCCGCCAACGTCGGCCTGGAGTTCACCCAGAACTGGCTGTCGTCCTGCTCCGATGGCTTCCTGGAGTGCAGCAGCCAGAAGGCCGCCGGCACCACCTGGTTCACCGACAAGGCGCTTACCCAGGGTGCAGAACCGCTCAGCCACAACCAGAGCCGCCGCGAGTGCTTCGGCCTAGGCACCCTGCTGCGCAACGACCTGACCCAGTGAGGGAGACGACCATGACGATTCAATCCACCCTGCTGGCCGGCGCCACCCTGGCAGTGCTGTCCCTTTCCGCAGCGCAGGCCGCGGAGCCGCTGCAGGCCGCCCGTGCGGGCGATCAGGTGCCTGCCGCCCTGGTAGCCGCGCCGCTTCCCACCGATGAGAGCGAACACGCGCCACTGGCCTTTGCCTGGGCGCTGGACCCAGCACAACCGCTGCAGGCGGCCACGCCGTATGCCTCGGTCAGCCGCAGCTACTGGCAGCAGGTTGATGGCACGCAGCTGCAGCGAGGCCTGGACCTGCCACTGACGGCGCCGGATGCGGTGATCCAGCTGAGCCCGACCGCAGGTGCCCGCGCGCTGCCGGCCAACACGTTGCAGGTGCGCGACCCGGCCGGCCGCAGCAGCGTGGCGCGCAGTGTCGATGCGCGCGCGCTGCAGGACGCCGGCATGCCGGTCAGCGATGGCAGCAGCATGCTGCGTACCGGCGCGACCAGTGCCGTCGGTGCGTACACGCTGCAGAGCGCGCAGGCCCAGGGCCGCTACGTGGTGCAGGTGCTGGAGCCGAACAGCCCGCTGCGGCTGGAGGTGCAGGCCAACCAGGCCCAGGTGCTGGCCGGCGGTAACATGCAGCTGCAGGCACGCCTGCTGGAAGACGGCGCCACCACCGCGCAGCTGGCATCGCGTCGTGGTGGGCTGGGCGGTGAAGCCCTGCTGGTCGCACCGGATGGCCGCAGCTGGCCGCAGCGGTTGCTGCGAACCACCGATGGCAGCCTGCGCGCGCAGGTGCGGATCCCCGCCGATGTCGGCAGCGTGCAGGGGCTGTGGGAATTGCAGGTGTTCGCCCAGGCCGACGGTGTGCTGCGCGATGGCAAGGTCGCCTTTGCGGTGGCACGGCCGACTGCCCGCTTCAGTGGACAGGCCGCGCCGGACCCGGCCAGTCGGCAGGTGGCGCTGCCGCTGCAGGTGGCCGCCGCCGGCCGCTATGAGGCGCGGGGCACGCTGTACGCCACGGCCCGCGATGGCCAGTTGAAGCCGGTCGCACAGGCACATGCGGCCGCGTGGTTCGATGGCCCGGGCGCAGGCCAGCTGGTGCTGCCGTTCGACCAGGCCGCATTGCCGGCCGGATTCGGTGCGCCGTACGAGCTGCGCGACCTGCAGCTGCAGGACCAGAGCCGGATGGCACCGATCGAGTCGCGCGCACTGGCGTTGCGGTTCTGAGCAAAGCGGTGGCGGGCCGGAACATCCGGCCCGCTGCCCCGCCTTCCGTAGAGCCGAGCCATGCTCGGCTGCTTCTGCTCGCGGCGAACGGCAGTCGAGCATGGCTCGACTCTACAGACGGTTACGGAGAGCGATGCATCTGTCTATCCCGCGTACGCGGTCAGTCGGCCTTCCTGCTCGACCACCGTAATCGCACCGCCGAACACCGCCGACAGCGGTTCGTTGCGCAGCAGCTCGGCGCGGGTGCCATCGGCCAGTACGCGGCCGTCGCGCAGCAGCACCACCCGCTCGATCTCGGGAATGATCTCTTCGATGTGATGGGTCACCAGCACCAGGGTGATGCCCTGCTGTGCCAACACCCGCATGGTCGCCACCAGCTGCTCGCGGGCGACCAGATCCAAGCCGGTGGAGGGCTCATCCAGCAGCAGTGCCTGCGGCCGGTTGACCAGCGCGCGGGCGATCAGCACGCGGCGGGTCTCGCCGGCCGACAGCTCTGCGTAGGCGCGTTCACGCAGCGACAGCGCGCCGGTCATCGCCAGTGTCTCGCCGACGCGTGCACGCATGTCGGCGGTCACCTCGCGGAAGGCCGGTACCACGTAGCTGGCGAAGAAGCCGGACAGCACCGCCTGTTCCACGGTCAGCCCGGGCATGTCGGCCAGGTTGCTGCTGAGGTCGCCGGTGACGATGCCCAGCTGCGAGCGCAGCCGGTCCACCTGCCAGCGGTTCTGGCCCAGCACCTTCACCGCCACCGCGCCGTCGCCCTGGGCCAGCGGGTACAGCTCGCGGGTGATCAGCTTGATGAAGGTGGACTTGCCGCAGCCGTTGGGGCCGAGCAGGGCGGTGTGCTGGCCCTGCGCGATGCGCAGGCTGAGCCCGTGCAGCACCTTCACCTGGCCGCGTACCACGGTGGCGCGGTCCAGTTCGATCAAGGGGGGCAGCTCCGGCAGGGGCGGGGCGGCGGTCATGGCGCTGGCGCGTGGATCAAGGCTCGACAACTCAGGTCCCCAACTGTGAACGGTGCCTCGGATGGCGATGCAAAGCATCGCCGCAGGGATGCAGTTTGCAACGCAAGCGCCCATGATGTCTGCCATCCCCGCGTCGATCCGGAGAGCCGTCATGCCAGATGCCCTGATGTCCCTGTTGACCGGTGGTGTGCTCGGCCTGGGGTGGTGGGCCATGCTGGCGGTGCTGCTGGTCTTCACCCAGATCACCATCTTCTCGGTGACCCTGTACCTGCACCGCAGCCAGGCCCATCGCGGGGTCGATTTCCACCCGGCGCTGGCCCATGTGTTCCGCTTCTGGCTGTGGCTGACCACCTCGATGATCACCCGCGAGTGGGTGGCCATCCACCGCAAGCACCACGCCAAGGTGGAGACCGAGGACGACCCGCACAGCCCGGTCACCCGTGGCATCGGCAAGGTGTTCTGGCACGGCGTGGAGCTGTACCGCGAAGCGCGTGGCATGCGCGCGGACATCGAGCAGTACGGGCGCGGCACCCCGGATGATGCGATCGAGCGCCGCCTGTATACCCCGCATGCCACGTTGGGGCCGGTGCTGCTGTTCGCGATCAATACCGTGTTGTTTGGCCTGCCGGGCGTGGCCCTGTGGGCGATCCAGATGGCATGGATCCCGTTCTGGGCCGCGGGCGTGGTCAATGGCCTGGGGCACTGGTGGGGCTACCGCAACTACGAGTCCGCCGACACCTCCACCAATCTCACGCCGTGGGGGTTCTGGATCGGTGGCGAGGAGCTGCACAACAACCATCATGCCTTCCCCAGTTCGGCGCGCTTCGCGATGCGGCGCTGGGAGTTCGATATCGGCTGGAGTGCGATCCGCCTGCTGCAGGCGCTGCGCCTGGCCAAGGTGCTGCGGGTGGCGCCGGCCATGGACGTGCGCCCGAACATCGCGGTGCCCGATGCCGAAACCCTGAAGGCGCTGCTGTCGCACCGCTTCCAGGCGATGACCGATTACCAGCGCAATGTGTTCATGCCGGCCCTGCGCGAGGAAGCCGTGCAGGCGGGGGCCAAGCTGCGCCGCCTGCTGCCACGCCGGCTGCGCCGTGGCCTGGTCAACGATGGCCGCTGGTTGAAGCCGGACAGTCGTGCCCAGCTCAGCGAATGGGTGGCGCAGCGCCCGCGCATCCGCACCCTGGTCGAGTACCGCGCGCGGCTGGCGGCGCTGCTCGAGGCCCGCGGCCACGATGCCGCTGAGCGCCTGCATCAGTTGCAGGCGTGGTGCCGTGAGGCCGAGGAAAGCGGGATCGCCGCGCTGCAGGCCTATGCCGCACGGTTGAAGGGCTACAGCCTGGTGGGCGCGTGAGGGCTGGGTACGGGGTTCTGCTGGCGGTGCTGCTGCCGGGCGTGGCGCTGGCCCAGGTCACCGACACCACCAGCTACCTGCAGCGGATGGACAGCGATGGCGACGGCCGGGTGAGTGAATCCGAGTACGTGCAGTGGATGCTGTATGCCTTCGACCGCATGGACCGCAATGGCGATGGCGTGCTGAGCGCAGACGAGCTGCCCGGCGGCAAAGGCAGGGCGATCAGCCGCGAGCAGCAGCGGCAGGTGATCGTGCAGCGTTTCCACAAGCAGGATGCCAACGGTGATGGCGTCCTGGATGCCCGTGAACTGGCGGCACCGCCACGCTGAGCGGGCGTAGAATCGGTTCATGCCTGAACTGCCCGAAGTCGAAACCACCCGCCGCGGCCTGGCGCCGCACCTGCAGGGTCGCCGCGTGCATGGCGTGATCCTGCGTCGCGCCGACCTGCGCTGGCCGATTCCGCCGGAAGTGGCCGAGCTGCTGCCGGGGCAGCGCATCGAGGAGATCCGCCGGCGCGCGAAGTACCTGCTGCTGGATACCGCCATCGGCAGCGCGGTGCTGCACCTGGGCATGTCCGGCAGCCTGCGCGTGCTGCCCGGTGATACGCCGGTGCGCGCCCACGACCACGTCGACATCAGCCTGGACAACGGCCGCCTGCTGCGCTTCAACGACCCGCGCCGCTTCGGCAGCCTGCTCTGGCAGCCCGCCGGTGAGATCCATCCGCTGCTGCAGGGGCTGGGCCCGGAGCCGCTGGACGACGCGTTCGACGGCGACTATCTGTTCGCCCGCAGCCGTGGCCGCAGCGCGCCGGTGAAGACCTTCCTGATGGACCAGGCGGTGGTGGTGGGCGTGGGCAACATCTACGCCGCCGAGAGCCTGTTCAAGGCCGGCATCAGTCCACTGCGCGAGGCCGGCAAGATCTCGCGCGGGCGCTATCAGCGGCTGGCCGACGCGGTGAAGGAAATCCTCGGCTACGCCATCACCCGTGGCGGCACCACGCTGCGCGATTTCATCAGCCCTGACGGCGCACCGGGCTACTTCGAACAGGAACTGCTGGTGTACGGCCGCGATGGGCTGCCCTGCCCGAACTGTGGCCGCGCGCTGAAGCACGCCACCATCGGCCAGCGCGCCAGCGTCTGGTGCAGCCACTGCCAGCGCTGAGGCGGGCGGCCAGCGGCAGCTGAACGGGCAGGGTACGTCTCCGCTGCCCGTTAACGTTTGTCTGCCTATGATGGCCGACCTTCCCTCTGTGCCTGACGCGCCTGCATGCAACGACGCGACTTCATCCGCAATGCCTCCTTCGCCCTGGCTGCATTCGGCCTGCCGTCCCTGCCCGCGTGCGCGGCCAGCAAGAGCGGCCAGATGGGCCTGCGCCGCCTCGGCCAGCCGCAGCCGTTCGACTTCGCCACCCTGAAGGGCCAGGCGCGCGCGCTGGCACAGGCACCCTACAAGAGCCACAAGCGGGTGCTGCCGGGCCGCCTGGAAGGCCTGGACTGGGACCAGTACCAGTCGATCGGCTACCGCCAGGACCATGCGCTGTGGGCTGACCAGCCTGGCAAGTTCCAGGCCAAGTTCTTCCACCTGGGCCTGTACTTCCACTCGCCGGTGCGCATGTTCGACGTGGTCGACGGCAAGGCGCAGGAGCTGGCCTATGACGGCGCGGCGTTCAACTACGGCAAGAGCGGCATCAAGGACGGCGAGCTGCCGGCCGATCTGGGCTTCGCCGGCTTCCGCCTGAACACCCGCAAGGACACCGACCGCGACTTCGCGGCCTTCCTCGGCGCCAGCTACTTCCGCGCGGTCGGCAAGGAAGGCCAGTACGGCCAGTCCGCGCGCGGCCTGGCGATCGACACCGGCATGGGCAAGCCGGAGGAATTCCCGGACTTCATCGCCTACTACCTGGAGCAGCCGTCGGCCGATTCGGAGACGATCGTGGTCTACGGCCTGCTGGATTCGCCCAGCGTGGCCGGTGCGTACCGCTTCGCCATCACCAACGGCGACGTGCTGCTGATGGATATCGACAGCGCGCTGTACCCGCGCAAGGCGATCGAGCGGCTGGGCATCGCCCCGTGCACCAGCATGTACCAGGTGGGCGAGAACGACCGCCGCATGGCATGGGACTGGCGCCCGGAGATCCACGACACCGATGGCCTGTCGCTGTGGACCGGTGCCGGCGAATGGATCTGGCGACCGCTGCTGAATCCGCGCAACCTGCGCTTCAACATGTTCGTCGACCGCAACCCGCGTGGTTTCGGCCTGCTGCAGCGCGACCGCAACTTCGACCACTACCAGGACGACGGCGTGTTCTACGAGAAGCGCCCCTGCCTGTGGGTGGAGCCGAAGGGCGAATGGGGCGAGGGCTCGGTGCAGCTGGTGGAGATTCCCACCGTGGACGAGACCTTCGACAACATCGTGGCGTTCTGGAACCCGAAGGAAAAGCCGCAGCCGGGCCAGGAGCTGCTGGTCGGCTACCGCCTGTACTGGGGCGCCGAGCCGCCGGCACGGCCGCCGCTGGCGCACTGCGTGGCCAGCCGCACCGGCCTGGGTGGCGTGGTCGGCAAGAAGCGCGAGTATTTCAGCTGGCGCTTCGCGGTGGACTTCGAAGGCGGCGAACTGGCCAGGCTGATCGACAAGGGCGAGGTCGAGGCCGTGGTGGAAGCCAGCCGTGGCCGGGTCGAGATCGTGTCGGCGCGCCCGCTGCGCGAGATCAACGGCTACCGCGCGATGTTCGACCTGGTGCCGCCGGAAGGCAGCACCGAGCAGATCGACATCCGTCTGTTCCTGCGCAGTGGCGGCAAGACCCTCACCGAGACCTGGCTGTACCAGTACACCCCGCCGCCGGCAGGTGCGCCGGAGCGCACGCTGTACTGAATGGATGCGGCCCGGTGCCGGCTACACGCCGGCACCGTTGTTTCAAGGCTTGCTGTCGGTGGCGTGCGACTGGGTCGGCACACCCACTTCCACCGTGCCCCGGCGGATCTTCATCCAGGTTTCGTCCTGCCAGCGTTCGTACTGCTTCGGGTCCCAGTACTTCGGGTCGTAGAGGCGATCGGCCTTGATGGTGCGGGAGATTCCGCCGTCCATGTACACGATGTCGACGTTGTTGGACATCGAGCCGACGCGGCTGCCGGTCATCTCGCGGCGCCCCTTTCTGAGCACTTCGGCCATGCGTGGGCGCGCGACTTCGTCACCATACTCGGCGCGCAGCGCGCTTGCCTGCGCGCGCGCCGCATCATGCTGCTCCAGCGGCAGCGTGGCCCAGTACTCGTTGCGCAGCTCGACGAACAACGGATAGCCACGTTCGGCCGCCACCTCCATCCAGGCATAGGCCATGACCGGATTGCGCGGCTGCTCTACCCCGTACCAGTACATCTCGCCGAGGTAGCCCTGGGCAGGCTTGTCCGCATACCGCGCGGCCAGCCGGAAGTTGTCCATCGCGCCGTTGACATCGTTGCGACGCAGCGCGTTGACGCCCCATTGCCGGTACATCATGTCCGGGTGGCTGTCCATGAAACCGGCGCCGATCACCGCCGCATCGTCTTCACCTGACGGGCGCTCGGCCGCGGTGGCCAGCAGGTGCAGCAACAGCAGCGGCAGCAGCAGGAGGGCAGAGCGCATGTCGGACGTCCAGTTCGGCAGCAGGGGAGCCGCAGCCTAGGCGCGACAGCGCTTGCTTGTAAACCGCTGGAGGTCATGGCGCACCGGCGCGCCTGCTACAGCGGCAGCGGCGCCTGCGCCGGATCGATCCGCCCTTCGCCGCGGGTAATCTTCTTGAACTCCGCGCGGCTCACCGACACGTAGCGGTCGTTGCCGCCGATCTCCACCTGCGGGCCGTCCTGCACCGCGTGGCCATGCTCGTCCACGCGCACCGTCATCGTCGCCTTCTTGCCACTGTGGCAGATGGTCTTGATCTCCTGCATCTCGTCGGCCCAGGCCAGCAGGTATTGGCTGCCCTCGAACAGCTCGCCGCGGAAGTCGGTGCGCAGGCCGTAGCACAGCACCGGAATGCGCAGCTGGTCGACCACTTCGCTGAGCTGCCAGACCTGGGCGCGGGTCAGGAACTGCGCCTCGTCCACCAGCACGCAGCCCATCGGGCCGTTGGCTGCCAGATCCTGCTCGACCCAGCGCTGCAGGTCGGTATCGCGGTCGAAGGCCATGCCGTCCGCACGCAGGCCGATCCGCGAGGCGACCACGCCGGCGCCGGCACGATCGTCCAGGCGCGGGGTCAGGATCGCCACCCGCATGCCGCGCTCGCGGTAGTTGTGGGCGCTCTGCAGCAGGGTGGTGGTCTTGCCGGCGTTCATCGCCGAATAGTAGAAGTAGAGCTTGGCCATCGACGGATTGTACGCCGCAGCCCCGCTTTGCCGAAGCCGTTCAGCAACCCCACCGGCGGCCCGCTGTGGTCGTCACCCGGCCCCGCTACAATCCCCATCCCATGCACGGTCTCAATCCCCCCCAAGCCGCCGCCGTCCTGCACATCGAAGGTCCATTGCTGGTGCTCGCCGGCGCGGGCAGCGGCAAGACGCGTGTGATCGTGGAAAAGATCGCCCACCTGATCGGCTGCGGCCGCTATCCGGCGCGCCGCATCGCGGCGATCACCTTCACCAACAAGTCGGCGAAGGAAATGCGCGAGCGCGTGGCCAAGCGCCTGCGCGAGCAGGACGCCGACGAGGTGACCATCTGCACCTTCCATGCGCTGGGCCTGAAGTTCCTGCAGATCGAGCACGCGGCCGTTGGCCTGAAGCGCGGCTTCTCGATCTTCGATGCAGACGATGCCGCTGCGCAGATCAAGGACCTGATGTACGGGGCCAAGCCTGATGACATCGAGGACATGAAGAACCTGGTGTCGCGCGCGAAGAACGCCGGCCTGTCGCCCGAGCAGGCGATGGCCGCCGCGCGCAGCAATCGCGAGAAGGAAGCGGCCAGCGTCTACGAGCGCTACCAGCTGCGCCTGACCGCGTTCAATGCGGTCGACTTCGATGACCTGATCCGTCTGCCGGTGCAGATCCTGGAAGAGAACCCGGAGATCGCGCTGGCCTGGCGTGAGCGCATCGGTTACCTGCTGGTGGACGAATGCCAGGACACCAACGATGCGCAGTACCGGCTGCTCAAGCAGCTGGCCGGCGACAAGGGCAACTTCACCTGCGTGGGTGACGATGACCAGTCGATCTATGCCTGGCGCGGCGCCAATCCGGAAAACCTGCAGCAGATGGGGCGCGACTATCCCACGCTGGAGATCATCAAGCTGGAGCAGAACTACCGCTGCTCCAACCGCGTGCTGCGCGCGGCCAATGCGCTGATCGCCAACAATCCGCACGAGCACCTGAAGAAGCTGTGGAGCGACCAGGCCGACGGCGAGCGCATCCGCGTGTGGGAGTGCCGAAACAGCGAGCACGAAGCGGAAAAGGTCGCCGCCGAGATCGCCTTCGTGGCGCAATCGCGCAATGTACCGTGGAGTGACTTCTGCATCCTGTTCCGCGGCAACTTCCAGTCGCGCCCGCTCGAAAAGGCGATGCAGCTGCTGCGCATTCCGTATCACCTGACCGGCGGCACCATGTTCCTGGAACGCCAGGAAGTGAAGGACACGCTGGCCTGGTTGCGGCTGCTGGTGAACCCCGACGACGACACCGCGTTCATGCGTGCGGTGCAGTCGCCCAAGCGCGACGTCGGTGCCGGCACGCTGGCCAAGCTGGCCGAGCTGGCGCAGGAAAAGGACATGCCGATGGCACAGGCCGCCGAGGCGATTGGCGCCCTGCAGCAGTTGCCGCCGCGCGCGGCCAACAGCCTGGCGCGCTTCACCGACATCCTGCGCGACCTGCGCGCGCAGATGCGTCAGGTCACCTCGGGCGACATGATCCGCAAGGTCGCCAAGGAATCCGGCCTGCTCAGCGAACTGCGCCAGCAGGCCAAGGAAGAGGCAAGTTACCAGCGCCGTGCCAACAACATCGAGGAACTGGCGCAGTGGTTCGAGGGGGGCCCGCGCGGTGCCACTGCCGCCGACCTGGCCGGCCAGCTGGCGCTGCTGTCGCGCAGCGACAAGGACGAGGGCGGCAACCAGGTGCGCATGATGACCATGCACGCCTCCAAGGGCCTGGAATTCCCGTACGTGTTCATCGTCGGCTGCGAGGATGGCGTGCTGCCGCACCAGGTCAGCCTGGACGAGGGCAACCTGCAGGAAGAGCGGCGCCTGCTGTACGTGGGCATCACCCGCGCCAAGATCCAGTTGTGGATGAGTTACAGCAAGCTGACCCGCAAGTTCGGTGAGCACGTGCGGTTGAAGCCGAGCCGGTTCTTCGAGGAGATTCCGGCGGAGGAGATCCAGCGCGATGGTGCTGATCCGGTGGCCGATGCGGTGCGCAAGAAGGAACGGGCGAGTGCGGGGTTGGCGGCGATCGAGGCGCTGTTCGATTGACCGGCGAACGGCGCAGCCCCTCGTGGCTGCCGCCGTTCGCAGCGCATTCGTGGTGGGCCGGGCGGGTGGGCTGGTCGGGACACGCCGTAAACCCGTCCATGGGGGCTCGGCCGCGGCATCCATGCCGCGGACGGTCCCGCCCAGCCCACCCGCCCGGCCTCTGACAGGTTCCGTGCGCGCCAGCCACGGAAAAGAAAAAAGAAAATCAAAAGCAACAGCCGGGGGTTGAGGCAGAATCGGGGTTTCGGCTGGAGGTCTGCGCGTGCATCCCATTGAAAGTGAACGCCTGCGCCTGCGTGCGATTGAACCTGATCGCGATGCGGCGCCGATGCTGGCGCTGTTGAATGATCCGGGCTTCGTGCGCTTCATTGGTGACCGCAATGTGCGCAGTGAAGAACAGGCGCGTGAGTACATCGCGCTGCGGGTGCTGCACAGCTATGCGTTGAATGGGTTCGGCATGTATGCCATCGAGCGGTTGTCCGATGGGGCGTGGCTGGGCAATGCCGGGCTGGTGCGCCGCGATGGCTTGCCGGGGCCGGACATCGGCTACGCGGTGCTGTCTGAATTCGCCGGGCAGGGCTATGCCGGTGAGGCGGCGCGGGCGGTGTTCGCGCATGCGCGCGCTGAGCTGGGCCTGCAGGATCTGTACGGCATCACCGATCTGGACAACGTGGTGTCCGGGAAGATCCTGCTGGGCCTGGGCATGCAGGAGCGCGGGGTGATCCAGTTGCCGGGCATCGAAACGCCCAGCCGGCTGTACGCCACCTTGGGTGCGGCTGACGTCGGGTAGTGCCGGCCGCTGGCCGGCACAGTAGCAGCTGACGGTCGGCACCCACCATCAGCCGCGCAGTTCGGCCAGCTGCGCCTGCAGCTCGGCCACGGCCGCTTCCAGCTGGGCCACGCGCTCGGCCAGGCCCGGATCGGCCGCGTCGCTGCCACCGCCGCTGCTGGCGTATTTGGCCGCAAGCGCCGCGCCGTCCACTTCACCGCACAGCAGGTGCATGTAGCGGTCTTCGCGCTGGCCGCTGGCGCGCGGCAGTACTACCAGCAGCGCGCGCTGCTGCAGGCGCTCGATGGCGTGGCGGGCTTCGTCGGCGTCGGCGAAGCGGTGCAGGCGCTCGCTGCGCGTGACCAGTTCGCCCAGGGTCTGCGGCCCACGCAGCAGCAGCATCGCCAGCAGAACGGTCTGCTGCCGGGTCAGGTCCAGCGCGGCCTGCAGGCGGTGCTCGTAACGGTCTGCACGGGAGGAGAAGTGCTGGCGGGCCAGGCCCAGTGTTTCCAGCTGGCGCAGCGCGTGCTGCACGCTGCCGGCATCGACGTTCATCACCGGCTCGCGGGCGGTCTTCTGGTTGGCGGCCGATTGGGCGGCGTTGACCGTCAGCGGATAGGTGTCCGGGGTGGTTGCCTCCTTCTCCACCAGGCAGCCCAGCAGGCGGGCCTGCACGGCGTCGAGCAGGGGGACGTCGGGGGTCTGGGTGGAATCGGTCATGGCGGCCTCCGGAAGGGCAACGGGTCAACCGCCAAGCATAGCCGTCCCGGGACCGCCTTTGCCGGTAAAATGCGCCGGTATATCTGATTGCCGGTGAATCCATGCGTCGTCCCGTTTCCCTGTCCCTGACCCTGCTCGCCACCGCGGCGCTGGGCCTGTCCGCCTGCAAGCGCGTGGATGCGCCTGCCGCCGAAGCCGCTGCACCGGAGGCCCCGGCCGCCGCTGCCAAGGCCGACGGCGCGCTCGATGCCACTGCCAACGACAATCTCAATGCGGTGCTGTGGATGCAGCGCGCGCAGGAGTACAAGGCGATCACCGAGCAGACCTACCGTGCCGCCGCCGACCACCTGGATGCCGCGCTGAAGGAAGCCCACTGGGATGCGCTGGTGCCGGAAGAACGCGGCAACGAGGCCAAGGGCCTGAAGCCGGCGGTGGTGCTGGACGTGGATGAGACCGTGCTGGACAACTCGCCCTACCAGGCGCGCCTGGTGCGCGACGGCAAGGAATACGACGAGCTGACCTGGGACCAGTGGGTGGCCGAAAAGAAGGCCAAGGCCATTCCGGGCGTGGTTGATTTCGCCAAGGCCGCCAACGCCAAGGGCGTGACCCTGCTGTACATCTCCAACCGCGCCGTGCACCTGAAGGACGCAACCCTGGCCAACCTGCGCGAGCAGGGCCTGCCGGTGGCCGATGACAGCGTGTTCCTGGGCCTGGGCACCGTGGTCGAAGGCTGCGAGCAGGCCGGCAGCGAGAAGAACTGCCGCCGCCGCCTGGCCGGGCAGAAATACCGCGTGCTGATGCAGTTTGGCGACCAGCTGGGCGATTTCGTCGAAGTGACCGCCAACACCAACGACGGTCGTGACGCGCTGCTGCAGCAGTACCACGACTGGTTCGGCGAGCGCTGGTGGATGCTGCCGAACCCGACCTACGGCGGCTTCGAGCCGGCGCAGTTCAACAACGACTACAGCCAGTCGCGCCAGGCCCGCCACGACGCCAAGCGCGCTGCGCTGGACTACGCGCCGTGAGCCGCGCGCCGCTGCCGCTGCGCGATGACGAGCGCCTGATCTTCGCGCTGGACGTGCCGGACCGCGTGCAGGCGCTGGAGTGGGTCGAGCGCCTCGGCGACAGCGTGGCGTTCTACAAGATCGGCATGGAACTGCTCGCCTCCGGCGAGTACTTCCAGGTGCTGGACGAGCTGGCCCGCCGCGACAAGCGCGTGTTCGTCGACCTGAAGTTCTTCGACATCCCGGCCACCGCCGCGGCGGTGATCAAGCGCCTGTCGCAGTGGCCGGTCAGCTACGCCACCATCCACGGCTGGCACCCGGCGATGATGGAAGCCTGCGCCGCCGCCAACAGCAGCGACATGCGCCTGCTGGCGGTGACCGTGCTGACCTCGATGGGCCGCCCGGACCTGGCGCAGATGGGCATCGACCGTGAGCCGGTGGACGTGGTGGTCGAGCGCGCGCTGGCCGCGCAGGCGGCCGGCATCGATGGCGTGATCGCCTCGGGCCAGGAAGCCGGCCCGATCCGCGCCGCTACCGGCGCCGGGTTCTCGATCGTCTGCCCGGGCATCCGCCCCGGTGGCCCGGTCGGCGATGACCAGAAGCGTACCGTTGGCGTGGCCCAGGCCTTTGCCGATGGCGCCGATGCCATCGTGGTCGGTCGCCCGATCCGCCTGGCCGCCGATCCGCAGGCTGCGGCCCGGGCCATTCAGCAGGAAATCGCGTCGGCGTTGGCTACGCGCTGAGATTCCGCTGCGCAGTCTGCAGGCCCGAACGCCATCCCGACCCGCGCGGGATGGCGTTTTTGCATCCGCCGAAGGACCGGTTGTGCCCGAATCGCCGCAAAACCTGCCGTAGATTTCATGGCCCCGGCGCAAGGCATCAGGCTAATCAATAAAATCAATGATTTATATGACACTACGTGAAGTGTTGCCTTAACTTGAGCGGCAGCGTAGGATCGCCGCCATCCGGTCCTCGGACCGGACATGTGCCACAACACTGTCCACCGGCCCTGCGCCGGCTTGAAGAGCCTGTGATCCTCGTGATTCCGGCTCTTTTTTTATTCCGATCAGTGACTTGCACAAGCAACTGCGGAAACCGTGACGTCCCGGCTTGCCGCTGTCACCTCGCAGGCCGCAAGATGCGGACCGGTCCGGGGAGTCCGAGTGCATGAGCGTGGCAGTGCGAGGAAGGTCTGCGCGTGGATGGGGGCTGGCAGTCATGCTGCTGGCCGTGACCGCGTGCCGTGAACCGGCCAACGATCCGGCCAGGCCGGCAGCCGAACCAGTTGCGGCGGTGCAGGCGATGGCCCTGCGCCTGGCCGAGGACGATCTGGTCGGCTATGCAAAGCTGTCGGTTCCGCCCAGCCAGTACCAGCGCCTGCACCAGGCCTGGGCCGAGGGCCGCAGCCAGTGGCCGCTGACTGAACTGCCACTGGGCGACCAGCTGCTGCCGATGCTGGCCGCACTGCGCACGCCCAATGCCGGTGCCGAACTGCAACGCAGCTTCGACCGCCAGCTGGCCGGCCAGGCCGGTGCCGTGCGCCAGGCCGCGCAGTCGATGGGCAACTTCGGCGTGCAGTACCTGCGCCACCAGAAGGGCTATACGCCCGGCCAGCAGGCCCATTACATCGCCCTGGTGGAAACCCTCGCCAGCTGGGCGCAGGGCGCGCCGATCAGTGACCGTGCGCGTGCACGCAGCACGATCGCCGCGCTGGTGGGGGCCGCCGGCAAGGTCGGCTTCGACGATGAGGCCGGCCTGCAGGCCGCGGGCATGGAAGGCAGCCTGCAGCAGCTGGCGCCGTTCATCCATACCCTCAAGGCGGTGTTGGGCAGCTACGGGTTGGGCGTGGATGACGCACTGCGCAGCGTGCGCGGTGAACTGCTGTCGGTGGAGGGCGACAACGCGCTGGTACGCCTGCACTACGACCTGGCGGGGCGTGAGATGACCCTGCAGCTGCCGCTGAGCCGGCGCGAGGGCCACTGGTATCTGACGCGCACCCTGGCCGATACCGATGCCCTGCTGCGCCAGGCCGATGCTGCCCGCGCCGCTGCGTCGCCGTCACCGGCTGAAGCCCCCGCCGAGGGTGGGGAAGCGGCAACGCCGCCGCCTAAGCCATAATGGCGCCGATGTCGAAACAGAACCCGCTGCCGTTCCCCGGCGAAGAATCCCAGTCGACGCCCGCCGATACGGTGCCGGCGTCCCCCTCGACCGGTACCGGCCCGAACCCGGTACCGCCGCCCGCGCACGCGCGTCCGGCCGGCCGCCGCCCGCTGTGGGCTCGCCTGCTCGGCCGCCTGGTCGAGCCGTGGCTGTCGCTGAAGATCGAACCGGAAGACCCGGGCCAGTACAACGATGGCCGCCCGGTCATGTACGTGCTGGAAGACTACGGCCTGTCCAATGCGCTGATCCTGGACAAGGCCTGCCGCCAGGCCGGCCTGCCATCGCCGCTGGTGCCGCTGGCCGGTGACCCGACCGGCCGCAAGCGCGCCTACCTGGCGCTGTCGCGGCGCAGCTCCAGCAACTCGCTGATTCCCGAGCAGCGCGGCGCCAAGACCCATTCGGACTCGCTGGCCAAGGTGCTGCAGGCTCATCGCGTGCGCGATGACCTGGACGTGCACCTGGTGCCGGTGTCGATCTTCGTCGGCCGCGCGCCGGACAAGCAGAGCGGCTGGTTCGCCGTGCTGTTCTCGGAAAACTGGGCGCTGGTGGGTCGCTTCCGCCGCCTGCTGGCGGTGCTGCTCAACGGCCGCAGCACCATCGTCCGCTTTGCCCCGCCGATCTCGCTGCGCAGCACCGTGGACGAAGGCCTTGAGCCGGAGCGCACGGTGCGCAAGCTGCAGCGCGTGCTGCGTACCCATTTCCGCCGCATCCGTGAATCGGTGATCGGCCCTGACCTGTCGACGCGGCGCCTGCTGGTCGACCAGGTGCTGGCCGCCGAACCGGTGCGCGAAGCGATCGCCGCACAGGCCAAGCGCGACAATTCGAAGCCGGCCGATGCCTGGAAGAAGGCACACGCCTACGCCTGGGAAATCGCCGCGGACTATTCCAGCCCGGTGGTGCGTTCGGCCAGCTTCATGCTCAGCCACGTGTGGAACCGCATCTATGCGGGCGTGCTGGTGCACCACCTGGACAAGTTCAAGGCCGCCGCGCCGGGCCACGAAGTGGTCTACGTGCCCAGCCACCGCAGCCACATGGATTACCTGCTGCTGTCCTACCTGCTGTACGACCGTGGCATCGTGCCGCCGCACATCTTCGCGGGTATCAATCTGAACCTGCCGGTGGTCGGTACCCTGCTGCGCAAGGGCGGTGCGTTCTTCGCGCGCCGTAGTTTCCGTGGCAATCCGCTGTATTCGGCAGTGTTCTCCGAATACATGGCGCAGCTGGTGTCAGGCGGATATTCCATCGAGTACTTCGTCGAAGGTGGCCGCTCGCGTACCGGCCGACTGCTGCAGCCCAAGGGAGGTGTCATCTCGATGACCCTGCGGGCCTATCTGCGCCAGCCGCGCAAGCCGGTGCTGTTCCAGCCCATCTACATCGGCTACGAGAAGCTGATGGAAGGCAACAGCTATCTGGACGAGCTGTCCGGCCGGCCGAAAGAAAAGGAATCGATCTGGTCGCTGCTGTGGGGCATCCCCAAGGTGCTCAAGCAGAACTACGGCCAGGTGGTGGTGAACTTCGGCGAGCCGATCGAGCTGACAAGTGTTCTTGCAGCCAATGCTCCCGAATGGGATGGCCGGGCTGTGCCGGAGGATGAGAAGCCGGCTTGGCTGATGAAGACCGTCGATACTCTCGCGCAGAGCATCAACGTGCGCGTCAATGCCGCCGCCGACGTCAACCCGATCAACCTGCTGGCGCTGGCCCTGCTGTCCACGCCGAAGCACGCGATGGGCGAGGCCGACCTGATCGCGCAGATCGAGCTGTGCAAGACCCTGCTGGTCGAGATGCCGTACTCGGACCGGGTGACGGTGACCCCGCACTCGCCGGAGCGGATCATCGCCCATGCCGAGGAAATCAACGTCCTCACCCGCATCAAGCACCCGCTGGGCGACGTGCTCAGCGTCAGCGGCGATACCGCGGTGCTGCTCAGCTACTTCCGCAACAACGTGGTGCACCTGTTCACCGCCTCGTCGTGGGTGGCCTGCTGCTTCCAGAACAACCGCCGCATGAGCCGCACCGGCCTGGTCCAGCTGGGCCGTACGGTATACCCGTTCCTGCAGGCCGAGCTGTTCCTGCCGTGGAGCGAGGACGAGTTCGCCCAGCGCATCGACCGGACCATCGACGTGTTCGTGCGCGAAGGCCTGCTGCAGAACGTCAACGATGACGATGGCGGCATCCTGGCGCGCAACACCGGGCAGACCGACGAGGTGTTCCGCCTGCGTGCGATCGGCCATTCGCTGCAGCAGGCGTTCGAGCGCTATTACATCGCCATCTCGGTACTGGTGAAGAACGGCCCCGGCGTGCTCGGCGCGGCCGAGCTGGAAAGCCTGTGTCAGCAGGCCGCGCAGCGGCTGAGCCTGCTCTATGCACCGGCGGCACCGGAGTTCTTCGACAAATCCCTGTTCCGTGGCTTCATCCAGAAGCTGCGCGAGCTGCGCCTGGTGTGGCCGGACGAGAACAGCAAGCTGCTGTTCGACGAACGCCTGGACGCCTGGGCCAAGGATGCCAAGTTCATCCTCGGCCGCGAGCTGCGCCACACCATCGAGCGGGTCAGCCCGGAAGCGGCCCGTCCGGACGAGCCTGCGCCGCAGGATTGAAGGCAGCGCCCGGCGATGCCCGGCGAACGGCATGCCAACCAAGGTTGGCATCTACCGGGGCGAAGCAGTAGATCCACGCCATGCGTGGATGGGCCACCGCTCAGGCCGGTTCGTCGGGAATCTGCAGGCTTTCCAGCCTGGCGATGCAGTCCTTCAGCTGAAGCTTGCGCCGCTTCAGGCGCTTGGCTTCCAGCTCGTCCTCGCCATTGGCGGCCATGCGGGTGATCTGTTCATCCAGCAGGCGGTGCTCGGCGCGCAGGGCGGCGAGGTGCTCGACGATCTCGGCGGGGCTGTAGGTGTCCACAGCCTCCGAGCATACACAGCGATGATGACTGCCGGGAGAGGGGAATCCCGACCCCCGGCCGTGGCCGCTCCGAGCCGTTAGAATGGAACCCATGAGTGCCGTGATTTCCCTTCCCGATCCCCAGCCGCGCATCGCCCGTGATCCGCGCGTGGCCGAGCGCGAGCAGCACAAGCTGGCCAAGCGCCTGCGCCGCCAGGTCGGCGAGGCGATTGCCGACTTCGGCATGATCGAGGCCGGCGACAAGGTCATGGTCTGCCTGTCCGGCGGCAAGGACAGCTACACCCTGCTGGACGTGCTGCTGCAGCTGCAGAAGAAGGCGCCGGTGCCGTTCGAGCTGGTGGCGGTGAACCTGGACCAGAAGCAGCCGGACTTCCCCGAGCACGTGCTGCCGGAGTACCTGGCCGGGCTGGGCGTGCCGTACCACATCATCGAGCAGGACACCTATTCGGTGGTCAGCCGGGTCATCCCGGAAGGCAAGACCATGTGTTCGCTGTGCTCGCGGCTGCGTCGTGGCGCGCTGTACAACTACGCCGAACTCCATGGCTTCACCAAGATCGCGCTGGGCCACCACCGCGACGACATGGTGGCCACGTTCTTCATGAACCTGTTCCACCACGCCAAGCTGTCGGGCATGCCGCCGAAGCTGCGCAGCGATGACGGCAAGCACGTGGTGATCCGGCCGCTGGCCTACGTGCGCGAAAGCGACATCGTCGAGTACGCACAGGCCCGCCAGTTCCCGATCATTCCCTGCAACCTGTGCGGCAGCCAGGAGAACCTGCAGCGCCGCCAGGTCGGCCTGATGCTGAAGCAGTGGGAAAAGGACCACCCGGGCCGCATCGAGCAGATCGCGCGTGCCATGGGCGAAGTCCGGCCCTCGCAGCTGGCCGACACCACCCTGTTCGACTTCATGGCGCTGGGCCGTCGCGACGACGCGCCGCTGCCCGACGCCCATGCCTGGCTGGCCGGTTCCCCGGCCGACGCCGACGCAGATCCCGAGACGCCCACCGTTTAAGGTCGGTCGCCCTTCCTCTTTGCCATCCGGAATTCCATGTTCTTTCGCAACCTGACGTTCTTCCGTTTCCCGACCACCACCGATTTTTCCGAAGTCGACACCCTGCTGCCGCACGCGCTGCTGAAGCCGGTCGGCGCACTGGAAATGAATTCGCGCGGCTTCATCTCGCCGTTCGGCCGCGAGGAGAAGGAACTGCTCTCCCACCGCATCGCCGAACATCTGTGGCTGACCGTGGGCGGCGAGGACAAGATCCTGCCGGCGGCGGTGGTCAACGACCTGCTCGAGCGCAAGCTGGAGGAGATCGAGGAGAAGGAAGGCCGCCGCCCGGGTGGCCGCGAGCGCAAGCGCATGAAGGACGACCTGCTGCATGAACTGCTGCCGCGCGCCTTCGTGAAGTCCTCGCGCAACGACGCCTTCATCGACCTGCAGCACGGCTACGTGGCGGTGGATACCTCCAGCCGCAAGACCGGCGAGTACTTCATGTCCGACATCCGCGGCCTGCTCGGTAGCTTCCCGGCGATGCCGCTGAATGCCGAAGTCGCACCGCGTTCGATCCTGACCGGCTGGATCGCCGGCGAGCCGCTGCCGACCGGGCTGAGCCTGGGCGAAGAGTGCGAGATGAAGGACCCGGTGGAAGGTGGCGCGGTGGTCAAGTGCCAGCACCAGGAACTGCGCTGCGACGAGATCGACAAGCACCTGGACGCCGGCAAGCAGGTGACCAAGCTGGCGCTGATCTTCGAAGACAACCTGTCCTTCGTGATCGGCGACGACCTGATCGTGCGCAAGCTGAAGTTCCTCGACGGCGCCCTGGACCAGCTGGAGCATGCCGACGAAGACGGCCGCCGCGCCGAGTTCGATGCCCGCTTCGCCCTGCAGAGCGCCGAGATCCGCCGCCTGTTCCTGTTGCTGGAAGAAGCCTTCAAGCTCAGCAAGGCTGACTGAACAGGCAGCCCGACGGCCGCCGGTCATCCGGCGGCCCGAAGCGGCGCTATGCTGGGCGCATGAGCCGTCTGCTGCGCCGCCTGATCAGCCCGACCCCGCCCGCCACCGTACAGCGCGACACCGTTCGCCTGCGCCTGGAGGATGCCGAGATCGAGGTGCTGCGCGTGCGCGATCCACGTGCGCGCCGCATCAAGCTGAGCGTGGACGAACGCGGCGCACGTTTGACCCTGCCGCCGCGCGCAAGCCTGGTGATGGGCGAACGCTTCCTGGAACAGCACCGCGACTGGCTGGCACTGCAGCTTCGCCAGTACCAGGGCCAGGGCCTGCCGGCACCGCTGCAGCCGGGCGAAGACGGCGTGCTGCCCCTGCGTGGCGAACTGCTGCCGCTGCGCTGGCAGGAAGGCCGCTACGCGCGGCTGGAGATCGACGAGCACGGCGCCTGCGTGCAGTGGCCGACCCGCGGCGGTGATGCCACCCTGCGCCGCCTGCTGCGCGAGTTCTACGAAGCCCAGACCCGCGCCGACGTTGGCCGCTGGCTGCCGAAGTACCTGCCCACCCTGCCGCGCGCACCCAGCCGCCTGCGTCTGAAGGTGATGTCCTCGCAATGGGGCTCACTTGCCCCGGACGGCAGCATGGCACTGGACCTGGCCCTGGTGCTGGGCCGATCCGAGGCGTTCGAGTACGTGCTGGTGCACGAACTCTGCCACCTGATCCAGCCGAATCACTCACCCGCGTTCTGGCACGAAGTGGAACAACGCTTCCCCGCCTGGCGCGAACAGCGCGATTACTTCCAGCTCGAAGGGCGCCGCTTGAAAGCTATGCTCCGCCAGCTGCTGTAGAGCCGAGCCTATGCTCGGCTAACGCGCGTAGCGCGGATATTCAGCCCTCGCGATCAACAGCAGCCGAGCATGGCTCGGCTCTACAAAAGCGCGCGCAGCGCGCGACCCGCTTTCGCTCCTGCTCTTCTTTCTTTCTTCCGTGGTGGGCACACCGGAAAGTGTCCGTGGCCGGGTGGGGTGGGTTGCGCAGGGGCGTGAGCCGCATGGGCCCGAGGCATGCCTCGGGCGGGTTGGGCAGGACGCCCAAGCCCGGTCTTGCCGTGTGCGCAGGACAGCGCACACGAGCAAGCGGCGACCGAGCTTACAGGGGTGAAGGCGCTTTGCTTGCGAAGCACTGCTTCGCAAGCGCCTGAACGCACAGCCGCCAGCGGCTGGGCCGGGCCCCGGAGGGGGACTTGCAGCGACCCCTGCGCAATCCACCCCACCCGGCCAAGCACGGCTTCTGATCTGAACGACCCACCACGAGGGGCTCAGCCGTTGGCCGAAACCCTCACCCCGCCCGCAACGCCGCCGCCGCCGCCCACCGCGCCGCCACCCGCGGCGCCGTAATGCACACCGCCTGATCGGTCACCGTGGTCACCGCGCGCTCCAGCAGCTGGATATCCGCCTCATGCTGGCGCGCCACATGCGGATCCTCGAAGAAGATCGCGCGCTGGCAACGCCCCTCCAGCACCCGGTCGGCAATCTGCGCATCACCGCCCATCGGGCCGCTCTGGTAGCGCGTCACCCACGGCGTATCACGCGGCCAGCCCCGGCTCCAGGCCAGCTCGTTCAAACGCTGGCCGGTGGTCCCGGTGGCCACCCGCTCACCGAACCGGGCCAGCACATCGAAGTGCTCATCGGCGAAGGCCAGCATCGCCGGCTTCATCGCATCGTGCGCGATCAGCGCCAGCGTCTGGCCTTCGAACGCATGCAGGTCGTCGGCGCCGGCATCTGCTGCCAGCCCGGCGTGGACGCGCTCCACCTCCACCCAGTCGCGTGCGGTGGCCACGGTCGAAATGAACGGCTTGCCGTGGATCACGCACTGCCGCTTGAGCGCGGTTGCTTCCGGAAACACCGAGGATGGATCGACCGGGTCGATCAGGTAGATCGCGCCATCCAGTGTCCGATCCGGACCCATGCCAACGACTTCGGCGACCAGCTTCATCAGGCCACCCTCGCGTCCGTAGGGATAACGGTGCAGGCCCGCGTACCCGGTCAGGAAGCCCTGCCGTTCGATCGCGTCATGGGTGCGGCCGACCGCATGCAGCGACACGCCCAGCTCGCGCAGGCCGGCCTCGCTGCTGCGCAGCCAACGGAACAGCGCAGCGCGCGCGTCGTGGTGATGAAGACGGTTGGCAGCCAGGCCGATGCGCATCGAACGCTCCGCAGGTACGGGTGAAGGCGGCAGTGTATGTCGGCATTCCCCCATCTGGATGCTTTTACAACTTTCTTCATTGCCGTCGGCCCGCGCGTCGATAGCGTGGCAGGCAGCGGTACCGCAGCGCGGCCGTTCCTTCCGCCCGCGAGATGAGGATGCCTACCGTGAATGTCGCCGGCTTCCCGGCAGCCATTGCTGTCATGGCCAGCCTGCTGCTGCCTGCCGCGGCCTCCGCCACGGGCTGCAGCACACCGCTGCGCATCGCCTGGCCGTCCGACCGTGATCCTTTGTCGTCCAGCGAACAGGGCGAAGCCCGGGGGCTCGGCGCGGCGTACCTGAAGCTGCTGGGCGGGCAACGGCCACTGCAGCTGTTGCCCGTGCCGGCCACCAGCGTGGACCGGGACGAGCTGCCGGCCGGCACCCAGGCGCTGCTGGGATGGCCACGCTCGCAACTGCCTGCCGGATGGGTGGTCAGCACGCCCTACCTGCAGCTGCCACAGGTGATCGTGCGCCGGGAGGATGCGCCGCCGGTGCTGGGCCTGGAAGATCTACGTGGACGCATTGTGGCCAGCCCCAGCCGGGTGCCGCTGCAGGGGCTGCTGGCCGAGCAGGCAGCGGGTGCACAGCTGCTGCCTCCGGCAGCGCTGGACGATGCACTCCCGCTGCTGGGTACCGGATTGGTCGATGCGGTGGTCGCCAACCTCGGCGACGTCGAGGCGGCGTTGCGCCGCTACCAGGGCGGTGCACTGCTGATCGCCGCGCCGGCCGGTTTCGATGATGCCCTGGTGCTGGCGACCACGCCCGCCTGCGCCGATGTCATCGCCGGCTTCGAACAGGCGCTGTCGCAGCTGACCGACACCGAACGCGATCAGATCCGCGCGGCCTGGCTGCCGGACCGGCCGCGCAATGCTCCGTCATCGTCGCCCCTGCGCTGGCTGGTGCCGGCCTCGCTCATCCTGCTCGCCCTGGCGCTGGTCCATGCCTTCGGCTACTGGCGGGTCCATCGCGAGAGCGTGCGCCGCCGAGGGGTGGAGCAGCGCCTGCAGGAGGTGACCGCGAACCTGCCGGCGGTGGTCTACCAGGCGCGTCGTTCGGCGGGCGGCCACTACAGCTTTCCGCAGATCGCCGGGGACGTGCAGGCCCTGTTCGGAATCAGCGTGGAGACCGCGCGGATCGATCACCAGCGGTTGTTGGCCGCGGTCCACCCGGATGACCGCAACCAGGTGATGGCCTGCGTCGAGATGGCTGCATTGGCGCGTGGCCCGATCGACGTCACCTTCCGCACCCGCTCGCCACAGGGCTGGCGATGGGTGCGCTCGCATGGGCGGCCGTTGTCCTGCGACGACAGCGACGTCGAGTGGAGCGGCTACTGGATCGACGTCAGTGAGGTGCAGTCACGTACCCGCGCGCTGGCCGAAGCGCGCCGCGAGGCCGAGCAGGCGGCACAGGCCAAGGCGCACTTCCTGGCAACGATGAGCCACGAGATCCGCACCCCGATGAGCACGCTGCTGGGCATGCTCGAACGGCTGGCGGGCAGCAGGCTGGAGCCGCGCCAGCAGCAGGTGCTGGCCACCGTCGATGATGCCGCGCGGATGCTGCGGCAGATCCTCGACGATGTACTGCACAGCCAACGCCTGGAGGGCGCACCACTGCAGCTGCGGCCCACCGACCTGGCGGCACTGGTGCGCGCGGTGCAGCAGCTGCTGATGCCGGTGGCCGCCAGCCGAGGCCTGCACCTGCAGGTGGTGCTTGATCCGGAGATGCAGCCGGGATCGCTGGCCGATGGCCTGCGCCTGCGCCAGATCCTGTTCAACCTGGCCGGCAACGCGTTGAAGTTCACCCGGCACGGCCACGTGGAACTGCAGGTGCAGGTACTGCAGCAACGCGACTGGGGCCAGCGGCTGCGCCTGCAGGTAAGCGACAGCGGCGTGGGCATCAGCGAGGAGCGCCAGCAGGCGGTGTTCGCTGCCTATACCCAGGCGGAGCGCTCGACCACGCGGCGCTTCGGCGGCAGTGGGCTGGGCCTGGCGATCTGCCGCGAGCTGGCGATCTCGATGGGGGCGGAGCTGCAGCTGCGCAGCTCACCCGGGAAGGGCACCACGGTGTGGCTGGATCTGGACCTGGATGCCTGTGAGGCACCCGTGGCCGCGCCCGCGCCGGCGGTTGCGGACGAGCGTCCATTGCCGGCGGCGCGCGTGCTGATGGCTGAAGACCATCCCACCAACCTGCATCTGCTGGAGCAGCACCTGTGTGCGCTCGGGCTGCAGGTCCACGCCTGTACCGATGGACGGTCGGCGCTTGAAGCATGGCAGGCGCAGCCGTTCGACCTGGTCATCACCGACTGCCACATGCCGGGCATGGATGGCTTCGCGCTGGCACGGGCGATCCGTGCCGATGCCTGCCCGGCGCGTGCGCAGTTGCCGATCATCGCGCTCACCGCCAGCGTGATGGAAAGCACCCGCGAAGCCTGTCGTGCGGCTGGCATCGACCACTTCCTGGCCAAGCCGGTGGAGCCGCACGCACTGCGGGCGCTGCTGGCGGCATTGCTGGTACCGGACTCAGTGGGCCAGTAGCCGCACGATGCTGGCGGCGGCATCGCGGCCTTCGGCCACGGCGGTCACCACCAGGTCAGCACCGCGCACCGCGTCACCACCGGCGAACAGGCGCGGATGCGCGGTCTGGAATGGCAGGCGGTCCTTGCCGCCGGCCACGATGCGTCCGTTGGACTGGCCTTCCACGCCCAGCTCGGCCAGCCACGCCGGCACGCTCGGTGAGAAGCCGAAGGCGATGATCACCACGTCCGCTTCCAGCAGCGATTCACTGCCTTCGATCGGCACGGCGTTCTGGCGGCCGTTGGCATCGGGCTCGCCCAGCCGGGTTTCCACCACGGTCACGCCGATCACTTCATCGTCGGCGCCGGCTTCGATCGACAGCGGCTGCCGGTTGAACAGGAAGCGCACGCCTTCTTCGCGGGCATTGGCCACTTCGCGCGCGCTGCCGGGCATGTTGGCTTCGTCGCGGCGATAGGCACAGGTGACCTTGGCCGCGCCCAGCCGCACCGCGCTGCGCACGCAGTCCATGCCGGTATCGCCGCCACCGAGCACCACCACGCGCTTGCCGTTGAGGTCGGGCAGGGCAATGGTGTCTTCCCAGCCGGCAATCGGCCGACCCTTCGGGTCATCGCCGCCCACAATGCGGCTGTTCTGTACCAGGAACGGCAGGGCCGGCAGCACGCCCTTCAGGTCCTGGCCGTCGAGGCCACCATCGGTGTAGCGGTAGGCGCCGGTGCCGACGAACACCGCGTCGTGGCTGTCCAGCAGCTGCTGCACGCTCAGGTCACGGCCGATCTCCACGCCGAGGCGGAACTGCACGCCCATGCCCTCCAGCACTTCGCGGCGGCGGTGGATCACGTCCTTGTCCAGCTTGAAGCTGGGAATGCCGAACTGCAGCAGGCCGCCGATCTGCTCATAGCGGTCGTAGACCACGGCGGCAATGCCAGCGCGGGCGAGGCGATCGGCGCAGGCCAGGCCGGCTGGACCGGCGCCGATCACCGCCACGCTGTGGCCGCTGGGCTGCACCGCGCCCAGGTCAGGGCGCCAGCCGCTGGCCAGCGCGGTATCGACGATGTACTTCTCCACCGCACCGATGGTGACCGCACCGAATTCCTCCAGCGTGCAGCTGCCCTCGCACAGTCGATCCTGCGGGCAGACCCGGCCGCACACCTCCGGCAACGGGTTGGTGCTGTGGCACAGCGTGGCGGCTTCGTGGATGCGGTTCTCCTGCACCAGCTGCAGCCACTGCGGAATGGCGTTGTGCACCGGGCACTTCCAGCTGCAGTAGGGGTTGCCGCAATCCAGGCAGCGACCGGCCTGGTACTGGGCGTCCTCCTTGCCGAACTTGCCGTACAACTCGCCCCAGTCGCCGGACGTGCGCAGTTCCACCGGAATGCGCTGCGGCATGGTGCGGGGCAGGTCGAGGAACTGGAAGGCGTGCTTGCGGCTCATGGCGGGCTCTTTGATGTTTTCCGGTTGCCGGCCAGCGGCCGGCACTACGTGATCCTGGGTTGCCGGCCAGCGGCCGGCACTGCCGTTAGGCGGCGCGTCGCAGGGTTTCGGTCAGCGACTCGATGCTGGCGGCCTTCGGTTTGACCAGCCAGAACTTGCCGATGTAATCGCGGAACTCGTCCAGGATCTGCTGCGCCCAGATGCTGCCGGTCAGCTCGCGATGGCGGCCGATCAGGCGGTGCAGGTGCTGGCGGTAGTTCTCGAAGCCTTCGGCGGAGACGCGATGGATGTCGATCAGCTCGTGGTTGTAGCGGTCGACGAAATCGCGGTCGACATCCAGCACGTAGGCCAGCCCGCCGGTGAAACCCGCACCGAAGTTCAGGCCGACCTTGCCCAGCACCAGCACCACGCCATCAGTCATGTACTCGCAGCAGTGGTCACCGGCACCTTCGACCACCGCCAGCGCGCCGGAATTGCGCACCGCAAAACGCTCGCCGGCACGACCGGCAGCGAACAACTCGCCACCGGTGGCACCGTACAGGCAAGTGTTGCCGATGATGGCGGTGCTGCGTGCCTCGAAGCGCGCGCCGCGCGGCGGACGCACTACCAGGCGGCCGCCGGCCATGCCCTTGCCGACGTAGTCGTTGGCTTCGCCTTCCACTTCCAGGTGCAGGCCGCCGACGTTGAACGCGCCGAAGCTCTGCCCGGCACTGCCGCGGAAACGCAGTTCCAGCGGCGCCTCGGCCATGCCCTGGTTACCGTGTGCGCGTGCCACCGCACCGGCCAGGCGGGTGCCGATGCTGCGGTCGGTGTTGTGGATCAGGAAGCGGTGTTCGCCACCGCGCTTGTGTTCGATGGCCGGGGCCAGCAGGCCGTCCATCTGCGTGGCCAGGCTGTCCGGCGATTCGTACAGGCGCTGCGCGGCACAGTGACTGCCCTCGTAGCGGGCATCGGCCAGCAGGCGTGACAGGTCCACGCGCACGCCGTCGCGCGGCGCCGCCTCGATCTGCCGCAGCAGGTCGGTGCGGCCCACGATTTCTTCCAGCGAACGTGCGCCCAGGTAGGACAGCCAGCCACGCACTTCCTCGGCCAGCAGGCGGAAGAAGTTCTCCACGCGCTCGGGCTGGCCGGTGAAGTGGTTCTCGCGCAGGCGCTCGTCCTGGGTGGCCACGCCGGTGGCGCAGTTGTTGAGGTGGCAGATGCGCAGGTACTTGCAGCCCAGTACGATCATCGGTGCGGTGCCGAAGCCGAAGCTGTCCGCGCCCAGCAGCGCGGCCTTGACCACGTCCAGGCCGGTCTTCAGGCCGCCGTCGGTCTGCAGCAGGGTGCGCCCGCGCAGGTCGTTGGCCAGCAGCGCCTGGTGCGCTTCGGCCACGCCCAGTTCCCACGGTACGCCGGCATAACGGATCGAGCTGACCGGCGAGGCGCCGGTGCCGCCGTCATGGCCGGAGATGGTGATCAGGTCCGCACCGGCCTTGACCACGCCCGCGGCAATCGTGCCGACGCCGGCATGGCTGACCAGCTTCACCGACACCAGCGCGGTCGGGTTGACCTGCTTGAGGTCGTAGATCAGCTGCGCCAGGTCCTCGATCGAATAGATGTCGTGGTGCGGCGGCGGCGAAATCAGGCCGATGCCCGGGCGCGCATAGCGCAGCCGCGCGATCAGTTCGTTGACCTTGTGGCCGGGCAGCTGGCCGCCTTCGCCGGGCTTGGCACCCTGCGCGACCTTGATCTGCAGCACCTCGGCATTGACCAGGTATTCGGCGGTGACGCCGAAGCGGCCCGAGGCCACCTGCTTGATCTTGCTGCGCTTGGCGGTGCCATAGCGGGCGGGATCCTCACCGCCTTCGCCGGAGTTGCTGCGACCACCGAGGCGATTCATCGCAATCGCCAGCGCCTCGTGTGCCTCAGGGGACAGTGCACCCAGGCTGATCGCCGCGGTATCGAAGCGCGGGAACAGCTCGCTGGCCGGTGCCACGTCATCGAGTGGTGTCGGCGCAGCGGCCGGCACCAGTTCCAGCAGGTCGCGCAGTGCCGACGGCGGACGCGCGTGCACGGTATCGCAGTACTGCTGCCAGGCACGCGGATCGCCGCTGCGCGCCGCGCGCTGCAGGGTGGTCACCACGTCCGGGTTGTACATGTGGTACTCGCCGCCGTGCACGTACTTCAGCAGGCCGCCGACATCCACATCCTGCTGCGCGTCCCAGGCCTGCGCGCACAGCTCGCGTGCGTCGGCATCCAGGCGCGCGAAACCGGCACCACCGATGCGCGAAGCGGTATCCGGGAAGCACAGGTCCACGACTTCCGGTTCCAGGCCGATGATCTCGAACAGCTGCGCGCCGCGGTAGCTGGCCACGGTACAGATGCCCATCTTCGAGATGATCTTCGACAGGCCCTTGTACACGCCCTTGCGGTAGCGGCGGCCGATCTGCGACTGCTCACCGCCCTTGCTGAGCTTGAGGATACCGCGTCGGCCCAGGTCGAACAGGGTCTGATAGGCCAGGTACGGATACACCGCGGTAGCGCCGAAGCCCAGCAGGCAGGCCATGTGGTGCGGGTCGCGCGCGGTGCCGGTCTCGACGATGAGATTCACGTCGCAGCGCAGGCCCAGCCGCGAGAGGTGATGGTGGATGGCGCTGGTGGCCAGCAGCGCATGCACCATCGGCCGCCCGGCCACCGGGTAGCGGTCAGACAGCAGCAGCATCACCATGCCGTCGCGCGCGGCCTGTTCGGCCTCGGCACAGATACGCTCGATGCCGGCGCGCAGGCCCTCGTCTTCGCTGTAGGACAGGTCCAGCAGGCGGTTGGCCTGCACGTACTGGTCCATCTTCAGCAGCTGGCGCAGCTTGCGCTGGCTCAGTACCGGCGAGTTGAGGATGACGTGGTTCACCGTCTCCGGACCGGCATGGAAGATGTTGGTCTCCTTGCCGAGCTGGGTGGACAGCGACATCGCGCAGTCTTCGCGCAGCGGGTCGATCGGCGGGTTGGTGACCTGCGCGAAGGCCTGGCGGAAATAGTCGTACAGTGGACGGCTGCGCTGGCTCAGCACCGCCATCGGCGTGTCGTCGCCCATCGAGCCGGTGGCTTCCTGTTCGGTCTCGGCCAGCGGCCGCAGCACCTGTTCCACTTCCTCTCTGCTGAGCTGGTAGAGCTTGTGGTAGCTGCGCAGGGTGCCTTCGTCGAAGGGTTCCTCCACCAGCGACGGGTCGATCAGTTCGGTCTGCAGGTAGGTCACGCCCTGCTGCAGCCATTGCTTGTACGGCGCGCGACCGCGGTTGATGCGATCCACCGCATCGGAGTCGAGCAGGTCACCGCGCTTGAGATCGATGGCCACCATTTCGCCGGGGCCGAGCTTGCCCTTGCGCACCACGCGCTCGGTCGGCACTTCCCACACACCCGCTTCGGAGGCGACCAGGAAGTGGCGGTCGGCGGTCAGCATCCAGCGCGCCGGACGCAGGCCGTTGCGGTCCAAGGTGCACACCGCATAGCGGCTGTCGCAGGCGACGATGCCGGCCGGGCCATCCCACGGTTCGCTGTTGAGCCCATGGAACTCGTAGAAGGCGGCCAGGTCCGGATCCTTGAATTCCAGCGACTGGGTGGCCGGCGGCACCAGGATGCGCAGCGCCTGGATCAGCTCCATACCACCGGCCACCATCAGCTCCAGCATGTTGTCCAGGCTCTGCGAGTCAGAGCCGTGCATGGAGATGACCGGGTCGAATTCACCGATGTCGAAGCGCGGCGTCTTCCACACCTTGCTGCGCGCCTGGGCCCAGCGCCGGTTGCCTTCGATGGTGTTGATCTCGCCGTTGTGGGCGAGCATGCGGAACGGGTGCGCCAGCGGCCAGCGCGGCAGTGTGTTGGTGGAGAAGCGCTGGTGGAACACGATCGCGCTGGAGGCCAGCTCGCGGCGCTGCAGGTCCGGGAAGAAACGGCTGAGCTTGTCCGGCAGCACCATGCCCTTGTAGCTGATCGCATCCGGGGTGAGGGTGGTGACGTAGAAGTCGGCGTGTTCGCGCAGCTGCTGTTCGCTGCGGCGACGGGCCAGGAACAGCGCCAGCGCGAAGCCGGCATCGTCCTGGCCGATGCCGGCGTCGACGAACACCTGCTCGATGCGCGGCAGCGTGTCGCGCGCCAGCTGGCCGCAGACGCTGTCATCGGTGGGCACCTCGCGCCAGCCGGCGACCTTGCAGCCGACCGCTTCCACCTGCGCCTGCAGCTGCGCGCGGCAGGCCTGCGCCGCGTCGGCGTCGTGCGGCAGGAACACCAGGCCGGCGGCGAAACGCGCAGCGACCGCGATGCCGGCTTCGCTGGCCAGCAGTTTCAGGAACGCATCGGGGCGGCGCAGCAGCAGGCCGCAGCCATCGCCGGTCAGGCCATCGGCGGCGACACCGCCACGATGGGTCATGCGCGAAAGCGCGGCGATGGCGGTATCAACCAACAGGCGCGATGGTTGATCGTCGAGCTGGGCGACCATGCCAAATCCACAGGCATCGCGCTCGGAGCGCGGGTCGTAAAGCCCTTGGCGGTTGCGGGGGGCCATCTCTACCTCGATGCGGAATGAATTGAACGGGGACACTCAAGCCCGCTCAATCCCTGGAGCGCATCGTGAGGCCACCGGATGCCTCGACTAGATCACAGGTTGCTGCAACGCCGCAATACACGGTTGCAGGTGCAACAGAACGCGCCGGCAACCCAGTGCCGGCGCGGGGCCGGACTCAGCCGCAGCGCGCGCCGCTGACGGCGCCCTTGGCGTCCACTTCGATGTTCAGGCGGTCGCCGAGGAACTCCATCGTGGCCACGTCGTTGGGCTTGAGCACGCGCACCTGGTTGGCGCCGGCATCTTCCTGCGCCTGCTTGCCCAGCGCGTCGGTGTAGGTCTGGCCGACCAGGCTCTGCACCTGGCTGGCATCGCAGGTGCCGACCGGCGGAGCCTCGGTGGCCTTGCCGGCTTCGTCGGCCGGCGCCTTGGCGGCTTCGGCGGCCTGCTGGGCGTGGGCCGTGGCCGAATCCTGTTCATCCAGCGCCGGTGCCTGGCAGGCGGTCAGCGCCAGCACGGCCGGCAGCAACAGGGCGGAGAGCGAACGGGCGCGAATCGGGAACGACATCATGACTCCGGAAGGGGTTGTGAAGACCCGAGCATAGCGGCGAACCGGCCCTCACGTGTTTGTCTTGTGTTATCGACAGGATCGCGGCATGGCGACGGCGACACTACCGACATGGCAACCCCCTCTACTCCTGAACGACAGGCCGCGCGCGCGGCCGGCCTGCGCTATGTCGATGACACCCAGCCGGGCATCAGCCGGCGCCGCGCCGGCAAGGGTTTCAGCTACCGCGATGCCGATGGTCACGCGATACGCGACGCCACCACCCTGCAACGCATCCGGGCGCTGGCGATTCCGCCGGCGTATACCGCCGTATGGATCTGCGCCCACGCCAACGGCCACCTGCAGGCCACCGGCCGCGATGCACGCGGACGCAAGCAGTACCGCTACCACGCCGACTGGGCCAGGGAGCGCGACGCCGGCAAGTTCGACCGCATCATCGCCTTTGGCGAGGCCTTGCCTACGCTGCGGCGGCGGTTGTCGCGGGATCTCAAGCGACCTGGGTTTCCGCAGGAAAAGGTGCTGGCCATGGTGGTGGCGCTGCTGGCCGACACCCTGGTGCGGGTCGGCAATGAAACCTATGCACAACAGAACCGTTCGTTCGGACTGACCACACTGCGCAACCGCCATCTGGAACTGCTGCGCGGCGGCCGGGTGCGCATGCGCTTCCGCGGCAAGTCCGGGCAGCTGCAGGAGGTGACCGTGGGCGACCGCAGGCTGGGACTGCTGGTGAGGCGTCTGCAGCAGCTGCCGGGACAGGCGCTGTTCCAGTATCGCGATGAAGACGGCACGCCGCAGCCGGTGGATTCCGGCGCGGTGAACGACTACCTGCGTGAAGTGATGGGTGAGGACTTCACTGCCAAGGATTTCCGCACCTGGGGCGGTACCGTGGCGGCGGTGCAGGCGTTCGCGGCCACCGAGCTGCCGGAACCGGCCAGCCAGCGCGCGCTGGCCCAGGCGCAGCGCGCGGTGGTGTGCGAAGTGGCATCGCTGCTGGGCAACACTCCGGCGGTGTGCCGCAAGGCCTACATCGACCCGTGCGTGTTCGCCGGCTGGGAACGCGGCGAACTGGCCACGCTGGCCGGCCTGCGCGGGCCGCGCCAGTGGGAACAGGCCACCCTGCGCGTGCTGCGCAGGGCGCGCAGGTTCAGCCGCAGTAGATTGCGGTGATGTTGTTGGTGCGGCCCTTTTCGATGGTCAGGCGGTCGCCGCCTTCGTGCGCCGGGGGCACCCGCGGGCCGTCGTGGCGCAGCACCCGCACGTGCAGGCTGTCGCTGTCCACGCGTGCGCGGGCCACGGTGGCGTCCGAAGCGGCCAGGCCGAGTGCGCCGCGCACCATGTCGCTGTGGCACTGCCCGGAAATGACGCCGTCGATCGGCTGCACCTGCGCCATTGGCGTGCTGCTGCAGGCGGCAAGGGCAAAGCAGGCGGCGGCGATGGCAAGTTTCATGGAGGCGTTCCTTGTTTGATTGCGTGCAGGGTGCGACGTCAGACGTGGTGGCGGAATGAATGCCGTGCACATCGTGGACACGGTGCGCTCACTGCCGCCAACAGCATAGGTGGAGACACTGCAGGCGCGGCGGATGCCGCCCGGGGTAGTGCCGGCCGCTGGCCGGCAACCCCATTCCCCCCGAGGAGACCTGCATGGCCACCGCCAAGAAGACCCCCGCCCGCCGCAAGGCATCGCCGAAGGTGCGCAAAGGCAGCACCGCAACCAATACCGTCGCCGACCCCGATCGCACGCGCGTGGTGAAGACCGCAACCCGCAAGGCGGCTGCCGGCGATCCGCGGGCAGCGCGCGTCGCGGCCCGGCAGCGGCGCCTGCAGGACCAGGAAAAGGCCAAGGATGTGCGCGCGGCAAAGAAGGCAACAAAGAAGACCGCGACCCAGGCAGGTGCACGCCGTCAGCCGGAGGCGATGCCGGCGCAGCAGCTGGCCAAGCCAGGGCATGAACACGAACTGGAGCTGGCGCCGCGTTTCCTTGCACCGGACTACACCGGCAGCGGCAAGCTGCAGGGCATGCGTGCGATCGTCACCGGTGGCGATTCCGGCATTGGCCGTGCAGTGGCGGTGCTGTTCGCACGCGAAGGCGCCGATGTGGCGGTACTGCACCTGGACGAGGCTGAGGACGCGGACATCACCCGCCAGCACGTGGAGCGCGAAGGCGGCCGCTGCGTGGTGATCGCCGGCGACGTGCGCGATCCGCGCTTCTGCAACAAGGCGGTCAAGCAGGTGGCCAAGGCGTTCGGCGGCATCGACATCCTGGTCAACAACGCCGCGTTCCAGCTGCATTGCGAGCGGCTGGAAGACCTGGAAGACGCGCATTTGCAGGAAACCCTGCAGACCAACATCGGCGGTTACATCCAGATGGCGCGCGCGGTGCTGCCGCACTTGGGCGAGGGTGCCAGCATCATCAACACAGGATCGGAAACGGGAATCTTCGGCAGCAAGGCGCTGATCGACTACTCGGCCACCAAGGGCGCGATCCATGCGTTCACCAAGGCGCTGGCCAGCCAGCTGCTGCCACGTGGCATCCGGGTCAACTGCGTGGCGCCGGGGCCGGTGTGGACGCCGTTGAACCCCGCCGACAAGCAGGCCGAAGATGTTGCGGAGTTCGGCAAGGACAGCGACATGGGGCGGCCCGCACAGCCTGAAGAACTGTCGCCGGCCTATGTATTCCTGGCCTCGCCGGTCTGTGCCAGCTACATCAGCGGGGTGATCCTGCCGGTGATGGGCGGGCCGCACGGCTGACGCACCGATTCTGCCGGAAATGGCCGTCGGCGCGGCCGATGCTCCGGTAGTGCCGGCCGCTGGCCGGCAGCCTCAGGGCACGGTCACCGCAGGCGCATAAAGATCGGCAATGCGCGGAATGAACTGCTGTGGATTGGCACCGACCAGATTGGTCAGCACCACCACCGCGACGTCGCGGTCGGGATAGACCACGAAGGCCGAGCGCGCACCGCCGATACCGGCCACCTGCAGGTCGGGCGATGTGCGCAGCACCGGCCAGCCGCCCGCCCATGGGCCGGCACGGCCATCGGTGAGGCGCTCTGCGGTCCACATCCTCTTCCGAGCTGCATCCTGAAGCAGGCGCCCGTCGGTCAACGCGACCAGCCAGCGCGCGGTGTCGTCGGCGGTGGTGAGGATGCCACCACCGGCCCACAGTGAAGGCGGCATGTCGTAGAACCAGTGCGACAGGCGGGACGGTGCATCCGCAGCGTCGGTGGCACGCGGGGCCAAGCTGTACATCGTCGCCGCATCCGGAATTAGGTCGTAGCTGTCGCCGAAGGTGGTGCGGGCCATGCGCGCGCTGCTGAACTGGCCGGTGGCGAGGAAACGTTCGTAGGGCATGCCGGATTGCTGCGCGATGATCCGTGCCAGCAGTACGTAGTTGGTCTGGTTGTAGGCGAAGCGCTGCCCGGGTGCGGCTTCGACCGGCCGCGCAGTGACGGCTGTCCACGCCTGCGCTTCGGAGCCACCGCCCAACAGCCCGTTCGCATCAAGGATGTCCGGAAGGCCTGAGGTATGCGCAAGCAACTGGCGTACGCGTACGTCTCTCCACGCTGCCGGAAGATCATCCAGGTAACGCGAGGCCGGCGCGTCCAGATCCAGCTGCCCCTGCTGGGCCAGCTGAGCGGCAGCCACGCCGGTGAACGCCTTGGTGGCCGAATTGAGCGGAAAGCGGGTGTCGCGCGAGGCGAGCACACCGTTCTCGACATTGGCCAGGCCGTAGGCCTCGGATAACACGATCTGCCCGTCTTTGATCACCGCGACCTGCAGCCCGGGAATGCGCTGCTCCAGCATGATCTGGCGGATCAGCCGGCGGGTCTGGTCGTTGGCCTGGTCCTGGCTGGCGGAGATGGCGGCGAAGGGCAGGGCAGTGATGAGCATGAGCACGACTCGAAGCATTGGGCGGAACATGCGGGATTCCGGCGGGGCGTCGAGGATCGGATGCAGCGGGCGCGTCAAAGGTTTAAGCGCGAGGTGTGCCTACCGTTCGTCGGCCCATGACTTCCGGGGGGTTGACTACAGTTGTCGTCACGCAGACAGTGGCGACACGTGTAGTCAAGGGAGTGGTGTCATGCGTGGCAAGACGATCGGGGACCAGGAACTGGCCCTGCTGCAGTACATCGATGAACATGCGCCGGCCAGCGTCGGCGAGGTCGCCAGTGGCTACGGCGAGGCCCGTGGCCTGGCCCGGTCCACCGTGCTGACGATGATGGAGCGGCTGCGGGCGAAGGGGTATCTTCGTCGCCAGCAGCAGGACGGCGTCTACCGCTACCAGGCCACGCGTGGCCCGGAAAGCGTGCTGCAGGGTGCAGTGGCCCAGTTCGTCGACAACACCCTGCAGGGCTCGGTGTCGCCGTTCGTGGCCTACCTGTCGCAGCGCCAGCAGGTCAGCGACAACGAGCTGGCCGAGCTGGAAGCGCTGGTCGCCGAACTCCAATCGCGCCGCCACGAGGGCTGAGCCATGGACACCACGATGCTGATCCCGTTGTTGGAACGGCTGGGCTGGACCAGCCTGCAGACCGTGCTGCTGGTGGCCCTGGTGTACGGCGTGTGCCGCGCGCTGCCGTCGCTGTCGGCGGCCACCCGCTGCCGCCTGTGGTGGCTGGTGTCGCTGCAGGCCGTGCTCGGCCTGTTCTGGAGCCAGCCGCTGCAGCTGGCCTGGTTGCCCGCACCGCAGGCGGTGGCGATGACCGCCACCGACGTTGCCGCAGATCTGGTCTACCCGCTGGCACCGGAAGCCTCGGCGCAGCTGCTGGCGGCGATGCCGGTGCCTGCAGCGGACGTGCCGGCAGTTGCGTGGTGGGCCGTTGCACTGGCTGCGCTGTGGGCATCCGGTGTGCTGCTGATGGCCCTGCGCACCTTTGGTGAATGGCGCCGCTGCCGCGCGCTGCTGGCCGCCGCCTATCCCTGCGAGGACGAAGCGCTGGTGCAGGCCCTGCAACTGGCCTCCGATGCGCACGGCGTGCGTCCTGCGCCGCGGTTGTGGATGAGCACGCAGGTGGACGCACCGCAGCTGGTCGGGCCGTTCCGCCCGGTGCTGCTGCTGCCGGCCGGCGACAACGCCCTGCAGGGTGATGCGCTGGACCTGGCACTGACTCACGAACTGCAACACCTGCAGCGGCGTGACCTGCAGTGGGGCCTGCTGCCCGCACTGGCCCAGCACCTGTTCTTCTTCCACCCGCTGTTGCGCCTGTCGGTGCGCGAATACGCACAGGCCCGCGAAGAAGCGGTGGATGCGGCCGTGGTTGGCCAGCATGGCGCGAGCCGTCAAGCCTACGGTCGCCTGCTGTTGCAGCTTGGCGTGGCACCGCAGCCACACCTGGGCGTGGCCAGCGCCGCGCCGAACACCACCAGCCTCAAGCGTCGCCTGCTCTCGCTGCAGCCGCGCCGGGCCTGCCCGCGCATTCTGGCGATGGCACTGACCGCCGTCGTGGTGCTGGTGGGCGTGGCACCGATGCGGCTGGTCGCTGCGCCAGTGCCACCGGCACCGCCCGCGCCGCCGGCCGCACCGAAGGCCGTGGTGCCGCCGCCGCCGAAGGCTCCGAACGCGCCGCCCGCAGCGCCTTCGGCCGCGCGCGTTCCGGCCGTGCCGGTGGCGCCCGCGCCGCCTGCCGAGCCGGCCGATGTCGAGGCGCTGTCAGGCCCAGACGATGCCGATGTGGCGGTCGACGTGGATGTCGACGTGGATACCGACATGCACAGTAAACATTCGACTTCCCACACCACCTCCATCACCACCTACGGGCGCCTGGATCTCGGCAAGTCGCCGTCGCAGGCCTACGTGCTGGTCGATGGTGATTCGACCTTCGCCAATGGCGGCATCGACGATGTAACGGTGGCCCGCAGGCAGCTCGGCAAGGGGCCGGCGCTGTGGTTCCGCCAGGGCGACAAGCGCTATGTGGTGCGCGACCCGATGCTGATCCAGACCCTGCAGCGCGCCTACAGCGGCGCCGCAGACCTCGGTCGCCAGCAGAGCGAACTGGGCCGCCAGCAGAGTGCGCTGGGTCGCGAGCAGGGCGAACTCGGCAGGCAGATGGGTGAGATGGGCCGCCTGCAGGGTGAGGAGTCACGCCGCCTTGCGCTGGCCGCCGCTGAGGTAGCGCGCAGCGCGATGGCCGCCCACGACATCAACCGTGAGGCCGCCGCAGAAGCCGCGAAGGCGGCGCGTGGTGCGACCAGCGATATGGCCGTTGCACGTGAGGCTGCACGCGAGGCCGCCGCTGAGGCACGTCGTGCAATGCAGGAAGCCCGCAGCGAGGCCGCGCAATCTGGCCGCACCCGTGACATGCAGCGCCTGGCCAGCCAGCAGTCTGAACTGGCCAGCCGACAGGCGGCACTGGGCAGCCAACAGGCCGCGTTGGGCGAGCGTCAGGCACGCGTGCATGCGCAGGCATCGCAGCAGGCACAGCAGGTGATCGCGCGCGCACTGGCCAGCGGCAAGGCCGAGCGCCTCTGAGCGGTAGTGCCGGCCGCTGGCCGGCAATGTGGGGTGCCGGCCAGCGGCCGGCACTACCCTGAGGCGATCAACCGCAGCTGGCGCGCTCGATGCGGTTCTGCGCATCCACCTGCACGGTCACGCGGTCCTGGCGGAAGTCCATGGTCACCGCCATGCCGGGTTTGACTACCCGTGCACCGCGCGCGCCGCTGTCAGCCACCAGTTTCTTGATCGTGGCTTCGTCGGCGGTCTTGCCGGTGAAGGCCTCCAGCGCCTCCGGCCTGCATTCGTGCGCGGTATCGGCCACGGGCGCCGGCGCGGGATCGTGGGTGGTGCTGCTGCCGGCGTGACTGCAGGCGGCCAAGGGCAGGATGGCGAGCAGGACCAGGGGGCTGAGGCGCATCGTCGGTCTCCAGGCGTGGATGGTGGCGGCAGTGTCACCGCTGCCACCGTCAGGCTGCGTCAACGCCTACTGCCCGACCAGCGCCAGGGTTTCGCGCTCACGTTGTTCTTCCCGTACCAGCCGCTGCAGCAGCAGGGCCAGGGTCACCACGTCCTGGTGGTTGTGGTCGGCCACCCGGCGCAGGTTCACCGCGTCGCCGCCGCGCAGGAAGCGCAGCCATGCGCCCGGCGCTTCAGAACCGGGCAGGTCGTCCTCGCGCACCACGCGCAGCAGCTGGCGCTCGATGGTGGACAGCTTGCAGTTCTCCCACGTGCCGCGATAGCGGCGACGGGTCGGATAGAGCAGGTCGACGTGATCCAGCGCGCTGATCGGGCAACGCTGGCGGGCCAACCGGTAGCGCGCCTTCAGCAGCGGCGCATCGTAGCTGCGGCCGTTGTAGCTGCAGAACACGGTGGACGGCTGCAGCCAGCGGGCGAAGGTGGCCAGCATCGCGTCCTCGGCGGCCATCGTCGCCATCAACAATTGGCGGATGCGCAGGCCTTCGCCGCGTTGCGGGCACACATGCCAGTCGGCGGCACCGATCATGAAGGCGCGGGTGCCGGTGCCGCCGGCCAGGCCGGTGGTTTCGGTATCGAAGAACAGCAGGTCGCGCGAGGATACGTGTTCGCCTTCGCGGCGGGCGAAATCCAGCGACAGCGGCTGCGACGGAATCGGCTGTGGCTGCAGCGACTCGATCAGGAACAAGCCCGGTGCGATTTCCTCGCCGGGCAGCTGGCGATCCTGCGCGCTGGCGCGTGCCGGCGCGGCTCCACCCCGCGAACGCAGGCCGAGCAGGCGATGCAGGCTGCCCACTTCCGGCCGACGCAGCGGTGCGGGTGCCGGTGTGGAGGCCGCTGCACCGGTCGGCTTGTGGCGGATTTCCTGTTCGACCCAGGCGAACACCGAACGCTCGGCCGGTGGCTGCTGTGCATCGTTGGCGGCTACCGGGACCGTCGCTGGCGGCTCGGGCGCCACCGGCGTGACTGCTTTCGGGTCACCGGCCTGCTTCCGCAGCAGGCGCAGCTTGTCCAGGCTCAGGCTCACGGGGCCAGCAGCTCCATCGGATCGCGCGTGGTCATCACCACGTCGGGCACGTGCTGGCAGGCCTCGCCATCGAACAGGTCGAGCACGCGCAGTGCCAGCGCACGCGGCGAGGTTTCATCCTCTTCCTGCGCGGCCAGTACCGGGCCCACGCAGGCCGGGCAGCCGGCCTTGCAGTCGCAGCGCTGCACCAGTTCGCGCGCGCGCTGCACCAGCTCGGCCTGGCGCTGCCACAGCGGTTCGCTCAGGCCGACGCCGCCGGGGAAGTTGTCGTACAGATACACGGTGGGCACGAACTCCTGCAGCAGCTCCACCACACCGGGATCGCCTTCACTGCCGCGCAGCTGGCCACGGCCGCTCTGGTCGGCGATCGCGAACCAGGAACCATCGCCGTTGCCCACCGACTTCTGCAGGTCGCGCGCATCGGCCATCACCGCCACGGTGGCGACGATGTGTAGCGCATACGCGGCGCCGAGGAAGCCATCCAGCGCATCCTGCTTGCTGGCGAAGGCGCGCAGCAGCAGTGCCTGCGGTAGCTGCCACCACACCGCAGTGGTGTGCAGTTCCTGGTCGGGCAGGTTCACCGGGCCGTAGCCGATGTTCTCGTGGGTGTAGTAGCGGATCTTCTTGTAGCCAGCCACGCGGCGCACCACGTGCACCTCGCCATGATGCGAATCACCCCGGCCGGCCACGCCGCCGTCGAAGCGGTCCAGCACCTTGAGCTTGGTGAAGTCGATGCTGTCGGTGTAGTAATCCACATGCGTGCGGGTGACATAGGCCTTGCGGCCGTCCCAGTCGAGCGTCTCCACCTGGTAGGGCGTGGACTGCACCATGTGGATGGCACCTTCATACAGGGTGAGTGCGGCAGCGGAATAGTCGACCTCGGCGATGATCTGCTGGCGGCCATCGCTGCGATCGACCACCACGAAGTTGCCATCGGCCACTGCGCGCAGGCTGACTGCGTTGGCCGGATAGCTGTCGGCGATCCATTCCCAGCGTTCGCCTTCGCGGTGGATCACCTCGGTTTCAGCCAGCGCTTCCAGGAATACTTCCGGGTCGATCGGGCCGAAGCCATCGCCGACCCGGAACGGCAGCTCGAAAGCCGCGCAGCGGATGTGGTCGAACAGGATCAGCGGCTGGTCCGGCGCGATGCGCGCGTGCTCGGGCGAGGCCTCGGCGAAGAAGTCCGGATGCCGCACCACGTACTGGTCCAGCGGCTGCGAACTGGCCACCATCACCCCCAGCGCCGGCTGCTGACGGCGGCCGGCACGGCCGAAGCGCTGCCAGGTGGCGGCCACGCTGCCGGGGTAGCCATTGAGGATGACCACGTCCAGGCTGCCGATATCCACGCCCAGCTCCAGCGCCGAGGTGCTGACGATGCCGTCGATGTTGCCCGCGCGCATCGCACGCTCGGTCTCGCGGCGTTCGGTGGGCAGGTAGCCGCCACGGTAGGCGCGGACGCGCGGCGGCTTGCGCGGGTCGTGGTCGAAGATGTCCTTCAGGTACTTGGTCAGCACCTCGACCATCAAGCGGGTCTGCGCGAACACCAGGGTCTTCAGCCCGGACTTGATCGCGATGCGCGCGATGCGGTTGCTCTGCGAGCGTGCCGAGGCGCGCAGGCCCAGGTCCGGATTGATCACCGGCGGGTTCCACAGCAGCACCTGCTTGGGCCCGCTGGGCGCGCCGGATTCGGTGATGGCGGTGACCGGTGCCTCGATCAGCGCCTCGGCATGCGCCTGCGGGTTGCCGATGGTGGCCGAGCACAGGATGAACTGCGGTTGCACGCCGTAGAACGCGCAGATGCGCTTGAGCCGGCGCAGCACGTTGGTGACGTGGCTGCCGAACACGCCACGATAGGTGTGCACTTCGTCGATGACGATGTAGCGCAGGTTCTCGAAGAACTGCGCCCACTTGGTGTGATGCGGGAGGATCGCCTGGTGCAGCATGTCCGGGTTGGACACCACGATGTCGCCGTGCAGGCGGATGGCCTGGCGCGCATCGCCGGGAGTGTCGCCATCGAAGGTGAAGGCCTTTACGCCGAGGTCGCCGGCGCGGTTGAGTTCCAGCAGCTCGGCCACCTGGTCCTGGGCCAGTGCCTTGGTCGGGAACAGGTACAGCGCCTTGGCCTTGTCCTGCATCGCCGCGCTGACCACCGGCAGGGTGTAGCACAGCGACTTGCCGCTGGCGGTGGGGGTGACGATGGCCACGTGCTCGCCGCGCTGGCTGGCGTTCCAGGCCTCGGCCTGGTGGCTGTAGAGCTGTTCGATGCCACGTGCCTTCAGGGCGGCAGCCAGGGCCGGCGGAACCGAATCGGGAATGGGCGCATAGCGGCCTTCGCGGCCGGGAATGGCAAAGCTGCCGGTGATGCGGTCCTGGTAGCGGCGCTGCAGGCGCGCGCTGAGCAGTGCGCCGTCGCGGGCGGGCAGGCCATCGCGGGTGGCGAGCTTCTGCTCGGCATCGGCGGTGCGCTTGGCGAGTTCGTAAGCCATGGAAAGTGGAGCCGGGACGGATTGCGAGGGGTCACATGGCACCACACTCACGTCTCAGGATGTGAGACACCGCACACCAAGGGCATGAACCGTTCAGTGCTCGCGTCCCGTGGCGTCGCCGCATCTCCCCTGGCTGAACAGCTGCCAGTGCAGCAACGAAATCTGAAGCCGGCATCCGTATCCTTGGGTGCTGGACGCAACCAACAGGGTGGATGGCTGTGGCACGACGTGGAACGCAGGGAGCCGTCCTGGCCAGCATGCTGCTGGCCGGTATCGCGCAGGCGCAGCAGGCCACGCCGGTAGCGGTGCCCGACCCGGCGCCCGAACCTTCTGCAGATGCGCCGACGGCAACCACCGCGCCGGTCTCGACCGCCCTGCCGCAGGACAATGTCACCACCCTCGGCGAAGTGCGTGCGCTCAAGCCCGAAGACGAGCCGCTGGACCTGTACCGTTTCAAGAACCCGGTGAAGTTCGGCGACAACCGCTTCAGTCGCGACTGGAGCGAACCGCCGTCGCCGGAGCAGGTCAGCATGGGCGGTGGCTACATCATGATGGGCGTGGTCAAGGGTGTGATGGCGGCGGCCAAGGGGATCAACAAACTCACCGGCGGACCGGCGCAGATCCAGGCCGCCGTGGCGCGGCCACCGCCGGAGCTCAGTGCCGAACAGCAGCAGCGTGCGCTGCGGTTCTCCCAGGAGCAGGATGCCGGCGATGCACCGCCGGTGAAGTAGGCCGGTATATCCTGCCGGCTCCCCACCGCTAGTGCTGCCATGTTCCTGCGTTCGATCTGCCTGCTGGCCGCATTGCTGCCGGCGTCCGCCTTCGCCGATGATGGCGCCTGCCGCAATGGCGCGTTTCCCTCTGAACAGAGCCGGTTCGCTCTGGCGCGGGTGGTCGATGCGCCCCGTCTGTACCTGCTTGGCGACATGGACGGCTGCCCGGCGAAGGGCGAACCGGCCTGCCGACAGCGCAGCTATGTGGTCAATGGCGATACCGTGGTGACCGGGCGTGATCTTGGCCGCTACCGCTGCGCGTTCTTCCCGAACAAGGTGGGTGGCAGTGCTGGCTGGGTGGACCGCAGCAAGCTGCAGGCGTTGCCGGTGGTCGTGCCGTCGCTGCAGGATTGGGCGGGCCACTGGAAGGACGGCGACAACGGCCTGCGCATCACCGTGCAGGGCGGGCAGCTGCATGTGGAGGGTGACGCCTACTGGCCCTCCGCCAACCCCACGCCGGAGCAGCGTCCCTACGGGCCGAACATGGGCCAGGTGGAAGCGCGCGCGGCGCCGCGTGGTGCCGATGTCGAGTTTGTAGAGGACACCTGCAAGGTGCGCGTGCATTCGCTGGGGGAGGTGCTGATCGTGGCCGACAACAGCGAATGCGGTGGCATGAACGTGCGCTTCAACGGCGTGTACCGGCGTGCGGGCACGCGTTGACCTCGCGGAAAGGCGCCAACCAAGGTTGGCATCTACCAGGGCAACCGGCCAGTAGATCCACGCCATGCGTGGATGCTGTCCGCGATCCAATCGATGGGCTCAGCGTCGCCGTTCCAGCCACCACAGCAGCGATGCGCACAACACGAACGCCAGCCACCACGGCCAGCGTAGGCCTGACACGGGTTGCATCACTGACGCGTCTGCCGGCGTGCTGGCAGCCAGTGCACGTGTGGTCGCATCGATCATCGCCTGCCGATGCAGCGTCGGTGCATCCTTCGGGTCGAACACATAGCGCCAGACAACGCTGCCGCCATGCTGCAGGCGCTGCCAGCCCGGTTCGCGGGGCCACCAGCCAGCGCAGCGCAGCGCCGACGTCGCGCCATCGACGATCAGGGGTACATCGTCGCCACGCTTGTTGAAGACATGCAGCGGCGCCTGCACACCGCACAGCGCCTGTCGTTCGCCTGCCCAGCCGATCGGTTGCGGTGACCACAGCGCATCAGCGCTGCCCTGTGCACGTGCCAGCGTGGCCACCACGCCGCTCCACAGTTCGCCGTGGCGGTCGTCGCGCCCGGCCAGTACCCAGCGCCAGCTGTCGGTCAGCGGCAGCAGGCCGATGCGGCCCTTGCCGGCAGCGCGCCAGCCACCGACAGCCTTGCCCGTGCCATCCTGCAGCAGGGCGGTGCTGCCCGGTGCCTGCAGCGCGAGTGCTTCCAGCGCAGGCAGGGGAGCATTGTGCGAGCTGCGGTCAGCCTCTTCGCCGTAGCCGGTCGGCAGCGTACCCGCGGCGAGCGGGCCACGCCGTGCAGCGAGGACCGCGCTGTCGCCGTCGCCGGGAAGTTCGAGGGCGTGGCTGCTGCCATCGCCTTGCACCGGTAGACCAATATCCTGCAGGCGCTGGCGCGCGCTGGCCGAAGGTGCGCCCGCACTGCGTACCAGCACGCCCAGTCCCTCGCGCAACGCCTGGCGCATGGCAGCCAGCTGGCCGGCACTCAATGCGGCCAGGCTGCGCTCGTCCAGCAGCAGCAGATCGCTGCGCGCGAGTGACGCCGCATCCAGCGCGACCGCGCCATCTCCCACGCTGACACCCGCCCCGGTATCGGCCTGCACCTGCACGCGGATGCCGGCATCGGCCGCCCAACGCCGCAGGTACTTCAGCTCTGGGCCCGGCGCGCTGGCGCGCACCAGCAGGCGCAGCGGTGCGGCCGGCAGGGTCTGCTGCGGCACCGGTACGCTGTCCACCACATGGCCGTCGGCATCGAGCAGGCGCAGCTGGAACACGCTGCGGCCTTCGGCGCGGGCGATGCCGCTGAGCTTCACGCGCCCGTCCTCGGCAACGTCCGTGCGATCAACCACGCTGTCGGCGGGGTCAAGCAGCTCTGCTTTCGCCTTGGCCGCGCCACGCGCCTGTGCCTGGACGTCAAAACGAGCACCGGGAGCGACATCGGCCGGTGGTTGCAGCGCGATCCAGCCGCGCGGCTCCGGTGCGGCCTGCCAACGTACATCCGGCGGCAACACCGCGTCGCGATCACGTGCGGCGAGGCCCGCACCGACCAGTGTCAGTGTGGACGCCGGATGCTGGCGCAGCGCGGTGGCCAGGTCGGGAACGCGCTGTGCGCCGGAAATATCGGCAGCTTCGGGCAAAAGCAACAGCGGGCCTTCGCTGGCCGGGAGCGCGCCGGCCTTGCCGGCATCGGTTCCGAGGACCACCAGCCCGCCTGCGGGTTGCTGGCGGGTGGGCGGCACCAGGCAGAAATACAGCAGCGCGGCGACGATGATCTGCAGTGCGATCACGATCCACCGGCGGCCAGGGTGGGCGGTGTTTCCACGCAGCTGGCGCACGCTGGCGATGACCACGATCAGGGCAAGTGCCAGTGCAATCCACAGGTCCACAGCGGAGGCGTTCATGGCTGCGCCTCCAGCGCATCAAGGTACCGCTGCCCCATCGCATCGGCGGCACTGCGCCGCATCGCCTGCGGCAGCGGACGCTGCAGCGCCCGCCACAACTGTGCACGCAGGCGCTGGCGACAGTCTTGGCAACCGGGCTCGATGCGCAGCTGCTCGATGGCCGCAGCCAGATCGAGTGCATCGGGCAGGTAGGCCGCGTTGCGCTGCTGCCAAGTCGCGAGCGCATCCAGATCCGGCGCGCCGGTGTCGTCGCCGAGACGCTGCCAGGCTTCGACGATGGCCGGATCGGGCGGGGTGCGGGCGGCCAGCGGCAGTTCCCGACTGGCCAGTCCAGCGCGATCACCGCCGAGGCGGCGGCCTTCATCGATCGGTGGCAGTTCCGGCCCGACCCGGGCCAGATAGATGCGCTCGGCCTGCTGCACCTGCTTGATGAAGCCCAATGCCTTGTAGGCGAAGGGCAATGCCTGCTCCGGTCGGCCCTGGCGCAGCTCGCCTTCGGCCGACCACATCTGGTCAAGCGCCGCCTTCAGCGTGGCACGGGTCTGCGGATCGAGCAGAGTGGCCGCCTCGGCGTGGTCATGGGTGTGTCCGTACTCGGAGAGCACGTCGGTGGCGCTGCCGAACACCGGCGGCGTATCGGCATTGGCCGGCTTGCCGCCGTGGTCGTGGCCATGCGCGTCGTGCGCTCCGGCCTCGGCGCCATGGTCGTGATCGTCGTCGTGATCGTGGTCGTCTGCGGCGGGCGTATCGCTGGTGGGCAGGTCGCTGGTCGGCGGTGGCTTCGGCGCACCTTCGCTTTCCTCACCCAGGAACTGGCCGTAGCGCAGGCGCAGGATGCGCTGTTCGATACCGATCGCATCGCTGCGCTTCACGAAGTCCTCGGCGGCCAGGCTGCGTCGTTGCCGGATCAGCGCTTCGGCATCGATGATGATCTGCCGCTGGCTGCGGAAGTAGGCAGGCAGGGTCTTCTTGATGCGGCCTTCCAGCTCTGCACCGAGTGCGACTTCGGCGCTGGGCAGGCGCAGGATCACGCTGCTGCTGCGTCCGGTCTGCGGCGTGGGCGCATGGTTGTCGCGCACTTCCAGCTGGGCGATGACATCGTTGCCGGGCTGTGCGCCCAGCGCAGCCAGATCAAGGGTATGGGCGAAACGCCGCGCGGTGGCTTCGCCGCTGCCGGCAAGCGTGACGCTGCGCTTCACGAAGGTGATGTTCTCACCGCTGCCCTGGGTGGTGGTGATCGACAGCGTTGCCTGCGCCGCGACACCGTAATCGTCGCTGGCCTCGAAGCGCAGCGCCCATTGCCGTTGCCCGGGCGTGCCCAGCACCAGGCTGGCGGCCGGCTCCAGCACGCGCACGCTGGGCGCGCGGTCGGCCACAACATCCAGCCGGTACAGGCGGGTTTCGGCCAGCGCCGGTTCGCTCACCACGCGGTACAGCACCGGCGTGCGCGCCACATCCTGTGCCTGCCACTGCCCATCGCGCTCGCTCAGCGGCAGCCGTCGACCATCGTGGAACTGCAGCCATGCCTTGGCCGGTGCGTGGTCGAAGCGCAACGACCACGACAGCTGGCTGTCGGCGGCGACCTTTGCATCCAGCGTGCTCTGCGTCAGCGTGGCTTGCCCGGTGTAAGCCGGTGCGTCGATGCGCAGGCGACTGGACTGCAGTTGCAGCGGGCCTGCGGACGCCGTGCTGCCTGGCGCCGACGTGCGAGCAGGCGCGGAACCGGGATTCGAACGCGGCCAGCCGAGTGCCAGCGCAACGATGGCCAGGCCTGCGATCCAGCACAGCGCCAATGCCCCACGCGGCCAGCGCGGACGCAGTTCCGGCATCGCGCGTTCCAGCGTGGCCAGCACGCGCGCGCGCTGGCGCTGCTGCAGCGGATTGAGGGTGAGCGTATCGGCGAACAGCAGATCGGCACTGTCCTCGCTGGTACCGCCGGCATCGAGCTGGCGCTGCACCCACTGCGGGTCCAGCTGGCGGGAACGTGCCGTGGCGAGCGCTGCGCAGGCGAGCAGGCTGACCGTGCCGACCACGCAGGCGATATCGAAGCCCGCCAGGCGCAGCGCCAGCGTCGTCGCGGCCAGCGCCCACGGCAGGCCCAGCAGCAGGGTAATGAGTGCACGGCGACGGCGTGCGCGTTGCCAGGCGTGCTGCAGAGTGTTCATGTGGCCACCCTGCGCCGGCGACTGCTGGCCATCCAGCGCTCCAGCGCGAACAGCAGCACGATGGTCAGCAGCAACCAGGCGGTTGGCTCCCGCACCGGCGGTGTTGCCGCAGGCAACGCAGACCGATAGGGCGCCTGGTCCCTTGCATCGCCGAGGCGCGGCGAAGGGGGCGCTTGCAGCGCCAGCAGCAGGGCACGCGGCAACTGCGGATCGCGCAGCGCAGCGTTGCCTGAGGCGTCCCAGTCACCGGGCAGAGACAGCAGGACACCGTGGCCGATGCGTTGCTGCCACAGCAGCGGGGTGCCCTCGGTGTTGCGCAGCAGGATGCTGGCGCTGGCAGCAGGCTTGCCGGCAGTCATAGTCATGACACGACCGCCGTCGCGCAGCCACGCCTGCCAGTTCGCCGGCAGTGCATCGTTGCGGCTCCATACGCCGATCTCGCCGCGTTCGGGCAGGGTATCCGCCACCAGAGGAGCGAGCGGCGCCTGCACGCCCCACGCGCGCTGCAGTGCATTCAACCAGTGCTGGGCAGCGGCCGAAGCATCGCTGTGCACGCGCAGGCGCGGCGACGTTGCGGCACGCGGTTGCGCAGTGACCGGCATCGGCTGCGGGCGCCACTGCACCTCGCGCGACAGCTGCAGGCGTGCGCCGTCCAGGCCGGGCAGGGGATCGGGAACGTGCACGGTCAATGCGGTGCCAACGGGCAGCTGCGCGTCCAGTTCGCGCAGCAGGCTGGGCAGGGATGCACTGGCTGCAGGTGGCGCCTGATCAATGGCCGGGAAGCCGGGCGCCAGCCAGTGCCAGTTGCGATCCGCAGCGGTACCGCGCAGTGCGGCGGCATCCAGTCCCGGGGCCACCACCGTCCATGCACTGGAGGCCGGCACGGGCCCGGTCAACGCAGGCCGTGCCAGCAGCAAAGCCAGCGCGGCAAGCAACAGCAGGCGCACCAGCAGCAATGGCCAGTCATCGAAGCGGATGCGCTGGCGTGGCCGGATCTGTGCGCGCAGCCAGCGCAGCGCGGCGAAATCCAGCGGTGTGTACGGATGGCGGCGGGCGAGGTGGATCAACAACGGCAACAGCCCTGCGGCGAGCGCGGCCAGGCCCAACGGGAACAGCAGGATCATGCACCGCCCCCACGCCCGAACAGCGCCTGCAGTGGTTGATCCAGCGGCTGGTCGAGCCAGCCGGTGGCACTGGCGATGCCACTGGCCTGCAGGCGCGACTGCAATGCGTTGCGTGCGCCAGCGAAGCGCTGCAGGTAGTCGCTGCGGATCGCCGCGCCATCGCCCAGCAGTTCCTCGCCGGTCTCCGGATCGCGGAAGCGATGGCCGGCGTCGAACGGGAAGTCGCGTTCGTCGGCAGTCAGGATCTGCAGCAGGGCCACTTCGCGGCGCGCGCTGGCCAGTTGTTCCAGCAGCACGATGCCGGCCTCGTCGAAGCCATCACCGATCGCCAGCAGCAGGTCGCCCGGACGCACGCGCTCCCACAGCGGGCGCAGGCGATCGGCCGCAGGCCAGCCGCCGCGTGCCTGCAGGGCATGCAGTTGCAGATGCACGCGGTCACGCTGGCGTGCGCCGTTCGCTGCGGGTACCAGCTGCAGGCCATCGCCATTGATCGCCAGCAGGCCGAAACGGTCGCCCTGCTGCAGGGCCAGCTCCACCACGCACGCGGCCACGCCGCGCATGTGGTCCAGGCGCGTGCGCTGCGGTGCCGCGCGATCGGCCTGGCCGGCCGAGGCGGTGGCATCGAGCAGCAGCCAGACCGTGATCGGGCTTTCGCGTTCGGATTCGCGCACGAAGAAGCGGTCCGAGCGTGCATACAGCTTCCAGTCGATCTGGCGCAGCTCGTCTCCCGGTTCGTAGGCCCGGTACTGGGCGAATTCGAGGCCCGCACCGCGGCTGCGGCTGGCGTGCTGGCCGATGCCGCTTGCGCCGCTCGCCAGGCGCGGCCGCAACCGCAGCAGGCGCAGGCGCGCACGCAGTTCCGGTGGCAACGTCAGCGGGGCACCTGCGTTCACGCGTGGCTCAACCCGGGAACGGCACGGCCTGCAGCAGGGCGGCGACCACGTCGTCGGCACGCTTCTGCTCGGCCTCGGCGGCGAACGACAGCAGCAGGCGATGACGCATCACCGGCGCGGCCAAGGCCTGCACATCCTCACGGGTGGCGGCGAAGCGGCCCTGCAGCAATGCGCGTGCTTTCGCCGCCAGCACCAGCGATTGCCCGGCGCGTGGGCCAGCGCCCCATTTCACCCATTGGTTGATTGCTGCCGGTGCGCCCTCGCCGGGACGGCTGGCGCGCACCAGGCGGGTGATCCAGGCCAGCACATCGGGGCTGACATGCACCTGGCGCACCGCGGCCTGCAGGGCAATCACCGCTTCGGCATCCATCACCTTCGGCACCGCGTCGGTGGCACCGCCAGTGGTCTGTTCCAGGATCTGCCGCTCTTCGTCCTCGCTCGGGTAATCCACCAGCACGTGCAGCAGGAAACGATCCAGCTGTGCTTCCGGCAGCGGGTAGGTGCCGGCCTGCTCGATCGGGTTCTGCGTGGCCAGCACGAAGAACGGTGCAGGCAGTGCATACGTGGTGCCTGCGTAGCTGACGGTACGCTCCTGCATCGCTTCCAGCAGCGCGGCCTGGGTCTTGGGCGGGGTACGGTTGAGTTCGTCGGCCAGCAGCAGGTTGGTGAAGATCGGGCCCTGCTGGAAGCGGAAATGGCGATGGCCGGTGCCGTGATCTTCCTCCAGCAACTCCGTACCGAGGATGTCGCTGGGCATCAGGTCGGGGGTGAACTGCACGCGCCGGAACTGCAGTTCCAGCGCCTGCCCGAGCGAGCGCACCAGCAGGGTCTTGCCCAGTCCCGGGGCGCCTTCCAGCAGGCAGTGGCCGCCGGCCAGCAGGCCGATCAGCAGCTGCTCGACCACGGTGTTCTGGCCAACCACCGCGCGTGCGAGCGCAGCGCGCAGATCGTGCAGGCGCGGCAGCAGGGAGTCGAGGTCAGCGGTGGTCATGGGCGTGCAGGTCCTATCAATTGTTCAACGCGTACATCACGATGTTGACGCCGAAGCGGGTGTTGTCTTCGGCCAGGAAACGCTTGTTGCGCCAGTCGTAGTCCCACTCGCAGCCGTAGTCCTTGTTGCTGTAGAGCAGGCCCAGGCGGCCGTCGACCTCGATGCCCTTCAGGTAGTCGTGCACCAGGTCGTCGCCCCAGCCGTTGAGCTCGAAGCTGGTGGCCGGTGGCCCATCGGGGAAGCGGAAGAAGCTGCGGTACAGCGCGTGGCTGTTGGGCAGCTTCTGCAATGCCTTCGGTCCAAACAGGCGACCCATCTGCGCCTCGAACGAGGTGGCGAACAGGCCGTCGATATCATGGTTGCAGTCGTCGACGAAGACGAAGCCGCCATTGCGCACGTAGCGCACGAAGTTCTGCCGCTCGGCGGCGTTGAACTCCACCAGTGTGTGCCCGGCCAGGTAGCAGAACGGCGCTTCCAGCATGCGCGGGTCGGCCAGCGCCACCACGTGTTCCTGCGGATCCACGCGCAGCGAGGTGTAGTCAATCAGCGAGGTGATCAGGTTGGACGGCATGCGCGCGTCCACATCCCAATCGCCGGAGTCGTACTGCAGGCGGGTGAACCAGAAGTCGTAGCGCGAACTGCGCGGGCCTGACTGCGCCAAGGCCGGCAGCACCGCCGCCGAAGCGGCAGCGGCCAACCAGCGCAGGCAGGCCCGGCGATCCATCAGACCGCGTCGGACAGCGAGGTGAAGGTGAAATCGCGCAGCTTCATCGGCGGGATCATCATCACGTAGCTGGATTCATCACCGGCCACGCGCACCGGCTTGCCCAGCTCTTCGATGTTGTTGAGCATGATCACCGGCGATTCGTTGAAGCGGAAGTTCTTCACCGGGTGCTTGATCTGGCCGTTCTCGATGTAGAAGGTGCCGTCGCGGGTCAGGCCGGTCAGCAGCACGGTCTGCGGATCAACCATGCGGATGTACCAGGTACGGGTGACCAGGATGCCCTTCTGGGTACCGCGCACCAGCTCGGCGGTGCTCTTGTCGCCACCGCTCATCAGCAGGTTGCCCGGCGTGGCCTTGGCGGTCTTGCCCTGCTTCTGCGCCCAGAAGCGCGAGTAGTCGAGGTTGGCGATCCTGCCGTTCTCGATGATCGCCATGCGTTCGCGCGGCATGCCTTCGCCGTCCCACGGCAGCACCGGTGCATCCGGATGCCAGGGGTCGGCAATCATGGTCACGCGCGGGTCGTAGACCTGCTCGCCCAGCTTGTTGCCGCCGCCCTTCTTCGACAGGAAGCTGCGTCCTTCATCGGCCGAGCGTGCGCTGAAGAAGTTCATCATGAAGCTGATCAGGCCGGCGGCCGCGGCGGGCTCCAGGATGACCGTGTACTTGCCCGGCTCCAGCGCCTTGGCTTCGGCCGATTCGGTGGCCTTGCGCATGGCGATGCGGATGTCCTGGTCGGCCTTGAAGTCGGCCGCATCCTTCAGGTTGCGGCCGACCCAGCCCGAACCGCGGCCATCTTCGGTACGCACGGTGCAGGTGTAATCGAAGTTGGTGGTGCGCTGGTAGGCGAAGTTGCCGTTGCTGTTGGCGGTGGCCTGGAAGCCCTGGCCGTCTTCGAGGAAGCCGGCGGCGATCAGGCCGTGGCCACGGCACGGGGCGATCGAATCGGCGGCGACCTTGGCGCGGAACGCCGGATCGATCGCTGCAGTGGATTCGCTGAAGGTCGGGCTGGCGCGATAGCTCTGCTTGCCGATGGCCGGCATGAACTCCGGGTTCTCCGGCGCCAGGCGCGCCAGGTCTTCGGCACGGCGCACCACGCGTTCCAGCGCGGCGTCGTCGAACTCGTTGATCGAGGCCGTGCCGACGCGCTTGCCGAAGGCGACGGTGACCGCCAGCTCGGTGTTGTCGACGATGCCACTGGTGGAGACGTTGTTCAGCGCGAAACGGATGTTGCCGCTGATCGCGCCGGCCAGCACGGCGGTGCATTCGTCGGCCTTGGACAGGGCGATGACCTTGTCGAGGATGGCCTTGGCCTGGGCTTCGGTGAAGATACTCATGGTGTAAGGGCTCCTGACCGATCAGCCGAGGCTGCGTGCGGTGTTGATGACGTTGATGCCGTTGAAGCGCGCAGTCGACGAACCGTGCGAGACCGCCGAAACCTGGCCCGGCTGGCCCTTGCCGTCGAAGAACGAACCGCCCAGGCGGTAGTCGCGCTCGTCGGCCACGGCGGTGCAGGCGTTCCAGAACTCCGGTGTGCGGATCTGGTAGGCCACGTCTTCCAGCATGCGGGTGATCTGGCCGTTCTTGATCTCGTAGAACAGCTGGCCGCCGAACTGCGCGTTGTAGCGCTGCTGGTCGATCGAGAACGAACCATCACCGATGATGTAGATGCCGTTCTCCACGTCCTTGATCAGGTCCGGCACGCTCAGCGGCTTCTTGCCCGGTGCCATCGACACGTTGGCCATGCGCTGGAACTGCACGCTGGACCACGAGTCGGCGTAGCAGCAGCCGTCGGACTCGGTCTTGCCGAGGATGTGGGCCTGGTCGCGGATGGTCTGGTAATCCACCAGTTTGCCGTTGCTGATCAGGTCCCAGCGCTTGCACTTCACGCCTTCATCGTCGTACGCCACCGCACCGAGGCTGCCCGGCTGGGTCTTGTCGGCGAAGATGTTGACCAGTTCGCTGCCGTACTGGAAATGCTGTTCGCGCTTGTCCAGGGTGGCGAAGCTGGTGCCGGCGTAGTTGGCTTCGTAGCCGAGCACGCGGTCCAGCTCCAGCGGGTGGCCGATCGACTCATGGATGGTCAGCCAGGTGTGCGACGGGTCGAGCACCAGATCGTACTTGCCCGGCTTAACGGACGGGGCCTTCAGCTTCTCCTGCGCCTGCTTGGCGGCGGCGATGGCATCTTCCTTCATGTTGTAGGAAGAGCTGTAGTTGACCACGCCATTCGGGCTGACCACCTTGCCGGCAGCCGCGCCGTCCAGATACTCGTAGCCCAGGCCCATCGGCGAGGACAGGCCTTCGCGGGTACGGAACTTGCCGCTGGACTTGTCGATGGCGGTGATCGTCATCGGTGCCCAGATGCGGTGCACGTCCTGGTCGATATAGGAACCATCGGTGGAGGCGAAGTACTTCTGCTCGTTGACCAGGAACAGCATCGAGTTGACGAAGCTGGCACCGGCGCCCATCGCCGCAGCGTTGACGTCCAGCAGCAGGCCGACCTTGTCCTTGATCGGCACTTCCATCGCATTCTTGCGGATAGGCGTGCGCCAGCTCACCTCACCCACGCCCGGCGCCTTGGCCAGCTGTACCGGTGCGGTCTGCACGCCGGCATTGGCCTTGGCGATTGCTGCGGCCTGCTGCGCGGCCTTGGCTACATCGGCCGTACCCAGCGCATTGGTGGCGGCGAAGCCCCACGCACCGTTGACGATCACGCGGATGCCAACACCGGTGGACTCGGTGTTCACCACGTTCTGCACCTTGTCCTCGCGGGTGATCACGAACTGCCGCAGGTAGCGGCCGATGCGCACGTCGCAGTAGGTGGCACCGGCCTGGCGGGCAGCGGCCAGTGCTGCATCGGCCAGGCGCTTCTTCAGCCCTAGGTCCAGCGTGCTCTGCAGTTGCTCGGCGGCAATCGCCTTGCCGAAGAAGGAGGGCACGATCAGCCCGCCCGCGGTAAGCCCGGTCAGGGCCAGGAAGTCACGTCTTTGCAAGGCTGCTCTCCATGTCGAAGGATGGGTGGCTCAAGCGCCGAGACTGCGCGCGGTGTTGATGATGTTGATGCCGTTGAAGCGGGTGGTGGACGAACCGTGCGAGACCGCCGAGACCTGGCCGGGCTGGCCCTTGCCGTCGAAGAACGAACCACCCAGGCGGAAGTCACGCTCGTCGCAGATGGCAGTGCACGCGTTCCAGAACTCCGGCGTGCGGATCTGGTAGGCCGCATCCTCGACCATGCCGGCGATCTTTCCGTCCTTGATCTGGTAGTACAGTTGGCCGCCGAACTGCGCGTTGTAGCGCTGCTGGTCGATCGAGTACGACCCGCGGCCGTGGATGTAGATGCCGTTCTCCACGTCCTTGATCATGTCCTCGACGCTGAGTGGCTTTTTGCCAGGTGCCAGTGAAACGTTGGCCATGCGCTGGAACTGCACGCTGGACCAGGAATCGGCGTAACTGCAGCCATGCGAGGCATCGCGGCCGAGGATGTGGGCCTCATCGCGGGTGGCCTGGTAATCGACCAGGATGCCGTCGCGCACCAGATCCCAGCGCTGGGTCTTCACGCCTTCGTCGTCGTAGCCGACCGCACCGAGGCTGCCCGGTTGGGTCTTGTCGGCGAAGAAGGTGACGATGTCGCTGCCCCAGCGGAAACCGGCATCGCGCTTGTCCAGCGTGGCGAAGCTGGTGCCGGCGTAGTTGGCTTCGTAGCCGAGCACGCGGTCCAGCTCCAGCGGGTGGCCAACGTTCTCGTGGATGGTCAGGAACAGGTTGGACGGGTCCAGCACCAGGTCGTACTTGCCCGGCTTCACCGACGGCGCCTTCAGCTTCTCGCGCGCGTGGCGGGCGGCGGCGATGGCGTCCTCGACCGGGTCGTAGGAATCGCGGTAGGCGGTGATGCCACCGGGCAGCTGCACCTTGCCGCGCGCATCGCCATCAAGGAACTCGTAGCCCATGCCCATCGGCGAGGACAGGCCGGCACGAGTGCGGAACCTGCCGCTGGCCTTGTCGATGGCGGTGGCAGTGAACGGCAGCCAGATGCGATGGATGTCCTGGTCGATGAACGAGCCGTCGCTGGAGGCGAAGTACTTCTGTTCATTGACCAGGAACAGGGTGGAATTGATGTAGTCGGCGCCCGCATTCAGCGCGGCGGCGTTGACTGCCAGCAACAGCTCGACCTTGTCCTGGATCGGCACCGTCATCGCGTTCCTGCGCACTGGGGTCTGCCAGCGCACCTCGCCCACCGACGGCGTCGGTGCCAGCTGCACCGGCCGGGTCTGGATGCCGGCGTTGGCGCGGGCGATCGCTGCGGCCTGCTCGACCGCCGCGCGCACGGCAGCCTCGGTCTGCTGGTGGGTAGCGGCAAAGCCCCAGGCGCCGTTGACGATCACCCGCACGCCGACACCGGACGATTCGCGGTTGGTCACATTGCCGACCTGGTGCTCGCGGGTGATGACCGACTGGTTGAGATAGCGGCCGATGCGCACGTCGCAGTAGCTGGCCTTGGCGGTGCGTGCGGCGGCGAGCGCAACGTCCGCCAGGCGTCTGCGCTGGGCGGTATCGACCGGGGCGAGCAGCTGCTCGGCGGCGATGGCACGGGAATGCGGCAGCAGCAGGCCCGCCAGGCCCAGACCGGAAAAAGCCAGGAACTCACGTCGTTGCACAGCGTTTCTCTCTCTCGCTTGCGTGCGGTTGGCAACGGGCCGGACCGATCACGTCAACTCCTCGACTTTCGCCAGCGCGGCGCGTCCGGGCAAGTGACTGCAGTCATGGTTGGGTGGGTTTCGGCAGGGCTTGCAGCCCTGCACCTGCTCAATGCAACGGCAACGGCAACGGCCAAAGCCAGAGCGGCATTCCGTGGGTTGGTGGGGCGGTGTCGGACTGCGGGGACGCCGCAAGTACGTCCCTGTAGGTGTCGACCTTGGTCGACACGTCTGTCAGATATCGAAATGTATCCGGGGTCAGAGCCGTTCCGACAGACCGCAGAAAACTGTCGAAGGCGGGGTGGGTCCGGTTGCGGGGGCGTGAGCGCCATGGATGGCGCGACCGAGCCTCCATGGATGGATTCACGGCGTCCCCCGCAACCGGACCCACCCCGCCATCCCCCAGGAAGCCCGCTGTTGCAGTTGCTTTGGCTGTTGCTGTTGCTCCGGCTTCGGCGGGTGCAGGGCGCCGAAGCCCTGCCGAGCAACACCCCCTCGTGCACAATGGGGCCGACCCCGCCTGGACACCGTCCCTGATGTCGAGCAAGCCGTATTCAGAAGCCTGCGAGCGCAACCGCGAACCCATCGCCACCGCACTCGACCCGTGGATGGGCGACCGTCATCGGGTGCTGGAGATCGGCAGTGGCACCGGCCAGCACGCGGCGTTCTTCGCCGAGCGCTGGCCCTGGCTGCGCTGGCAGCCTAGCGATCATCCGGACCATCTGCCGGGCATCGAGGCCTGGCGTGCGGAGGCCGCGCTGCTCAATCTGCTGCCGCCGGTGGCACTGCAGGTGGAACTACCTCCGGCGTCGGGCCTGTCGTTGCCCGAGGGCAGCACGTTCGATGCCGCATTCAGCGCCAACACGTTGCACATCATGAGCTGGGAGCATGTGCAGGCGCTGTTCGCCGCGCTGCCATCGGTGCTGCGGCATGGTGCGCTGCTGGCGGTATACGGCCCGTTCAACTACGGCGGCCGCTACACCAGCGACAGCAACGCGCAGTTCGATGCCTGGCTTAAGGCGCGTGATCCACGCAGCGGCATCCGCGATGTGGAAGCGGTGCAGGCGCTGGCGGCGGACAACGGCTTCACCCGCCTGGGTGATGTGGCGATGCCGGCCAACAACCGGTTGCTGCTGTGGCGGCTGGGGTGATCAGGCGTCCGGCGACATGCTGGAAAGGCGTGCCGCCGCAGCGCGCAGCCCGTTGAAAATGGGTTCGGACACGTTTACGGGGAAATCACTTGGGAGCTGACGCGTGACCTGCTCGATGGCGGGTTCGACGGCTGCGATCAGCGCTTCGATCCACGGCTCCGCACCATCAGCGATACCACAGGCGCGTGCGGTTTCGTTCCAATGGCGTCGTCGCACAAGGTGCAGCTTCCGGTGGCGATTCTTGCCCTGGACGGACATGGCGAGCTGTGCATTCCGCGGGTCGAGCTGGTTTGGCCCCCTACCCAGGATGGGATGCACCGACAATACGTCGTAGACGGGTGTCAGGCGGAAGCGTCCACCGGCTTCGAGGTAAACACTGAAGTTCTTGGCATGTCCATCGGTTGCAGCCAACATCCAGAAAAGAATCTGCGTCTTGAAGAAGGTCGCCCGATCCTCGAAATGCTCGGATTGTCGAAGCAGATCCATGATGGTCACGATGCCTGGGCCGCCACCGGATTCATACTTCCTGGCAGCGGGCAGACCGAAGACCTGGCACATGTCTTCCTGCGGCAGCCGCAGCCACCACCGGCGATCCGCAGAAAGGCGGCGGTCGAATCGCTCCACAATAAGCGCGCGTTCGTCCTTGAAGCGTCCCATCTGCGTATTCGCAACGGGGATTCCAAAGGCGGAAAGCAGTTGCATGCACAGCCATTCGTTCTCGACGGATTGGTGCATGTCCGCCCGCATGTTGCCCACAATGCCAAGCGGCAGCTTGAAGATATGGGTGGATGGGGTACTGCCGGTGGGAATGCACCACTGGCCAGCATGCAGCAGAAGTCCCGTCTTCTCCTGCGCACCGGCGATGGATATGCGGAACGCATCATCACTGGTGGGTGCGCCAGGTAGATTCCCTGCCGTCACCTGACGCAGGATCGCAGCGACGCCTGATTCGTCCAACGCTTCGCACGTAATCTGCTGGATGTCCCCCGGTGTATGCGAAAGCGGCAGCAGTTGCACTGCGCCGACGCAATCCCGGCCAATGGCTTCGAGAAGATCGAATGTGTCGCTGCTGCGCGTGGAGAACCTGTCGCGGATCCGGTTGCGGATGACGGCGTTGTCGGGAAGAAGGTTGTCGAAGTAGTTGTTGACGACATTGCCCCGATGGCTCTCACCCTCCGGGAGCAGGGGCAGTGAGAGTGACAACGGCCGGGACTGGGCGGAGCTGATCCACGAGTCGACGTACGAAAGCCGGGAAGAGCCGCTCCGGACATCATCCCAGAGCGCGACCTCGACACCATTCATCCAGACCCGCAGCGTACCCATGGCTCACCACTCCAACGTTGACGTTGTCTCCGGGGGGCTTCGCTGCTGCAATCTGACTTCCAGACCCAGCACTGCCCAGACCCGCATCAGCCGTTCGAAGCTTGCCGATGCCGGGTCGCGCTCCAATGCGCCTACTGCCTGGCGGCTTATGCCGAGCTGTGCCGCCAACTGCGCCTGGCTCAGGCCCGCCTGGCGCCTGAACGCACGCATCAGCGGTGCCAGTTGTTGAGGTGTCCTCACCGTGTGCAGCGGCCTGTCCATATCGGCAGTCCCCTAGAAAGTGACCGTACGCGAACGTGTACGCAAAGGATAGGTTGCATTACGACAAGCAACCTATCTCTTTCCTTCGCTGGAGGCAACCTATCGATTGCTATCTCAATATGCAATCAATAGGTTGCTTTCGCGCCGCCAGCGGTGCTCAAGCCACCTGCACGATGTGCAGCGCCTTTGGGTTCCGCCACTGCGCCAGCAGGGCGGCTTCGCGCGCCTTGGCCTGCTCGAAATGCGCTTCCTTGACGTGGCCGAAGCCGCGGATGTGCTCGGGCACGCTGGCGATCTCCACCGCCAGCGCCAGACGGTCGTCATCCAGGCCGTCCAGCAGCAGCTGCACGGTGGCCTCGTAATCGCCGATCAGCTTGCGCTCCATGCGGCGTTCCTCGGTGCGTCCGAACACGTCGAAGCGGCCACCACGCAGGAACTTCAGCTTGGCCAGCAGGCCGAAGGCCTTGAACATCCACGGGCCGTATTCCTTCTTCAGCAACCGGCCCTGCTCGTCCTTCTTGGCGAACAGCGGCGGTGCCAGGTGGAAGCGCAGCTGGTAATCGCCCTCGAACTGCTGCTGCAGGCGGCGCTGGAAGTCGCCACTGGTATACAGGCGGGCCACTTCGTACTCGTCCTTGTAGGCCATCAGCTTGAACAGGTAACGGGCTACGGTCTCGGTCAGCGCGGTGGAACTGCCGATGCGGTCGGCTTCGGCGGCGCGCACGCGCTCGACCAGGCTGCGGTAGCGGTTGGCGTAGGCAGCGTCCTGGTACTCGACCAGGAACGCGGCGCGGCGCTCGATCATTTCATCCAGCGAGCGCGACAGGCGGGCGTCGTCCAGCGGCAGGAACGCAACATCGCCACCGTGCGAGGGCAGGCCACGCAGTTCGCGTTCGTCGCCGGTGTTGCGCGGTGCGGCGGTGGCACCCCATTCGTTGCCCTCCCACTCGCCCGGCGGCAGCGGGTGCAGCGGGCCCGGAGTGGATTCGGTATCGGTGTGGCGGTTGCGCACCAGGCCGGCGGCCTGCTGCACGGCCTGCGGGTCGACCACGGCCAGGCGGCCCCAGGCGAAGGCCTGCTGGTTCATCGCCACGGCGGCGCCGTTGAGCTCGATGGCGCGCATCAGTGAATCGAACGACAGCGGCACCAGGCCCTGCTGCCACGCATAGCCGAGAATGAACAGGTTGGCGGCGATCGCATCGCCCAGCAGCGCGGTGGCCAGCTGGGTGGCATCCAGCAGCAACGGCTCCTGGCCGCCCAGCGCCACGCGCACACCGGCCACGATGTCGGCGGCGGGGAACTGCATGTCCGGGCGGGTGGTGAAGGTACCGGGCATCGCTTCGTAGGTGTTCAGCACCACCTGCGAACGGCCGGCACGCACCTTCGACAGGGCCCAGTAGTCGTTGACCACCACCATGTCGCAGCCCACCACCAGGTCAGCCTCACCGGCGGCGATGCGCACGGCGTGGATGTCTTCGGGACGACGGGCGATGCGGATGTGCGTGGTCACCGCGCCGCCCTTCTGTGCCAGGCCGGTCTGGTCGAGCACGGTCGCACCCTTGCCTTCCAGGTGGCCGGCCATGCCCAGCAGCGCGCCGATGGTCACCACGCCGGTACCGCCGACGCCGGTGATCAGGATGTTCCAGGGCTGTTCGAGGGTGCCGCGGATGGCCGGTGCCGGCAGGTTGTCCAGCAGGGTGGAAGCATCGCGCTTGCTGCCCTTGCGCGGCTGGCCACCGTGCACGGTGACGAAGCTCGGGCAGAAACCGTTCACGCAGGAATAGTCCTTGTTGCAGTTGGACTGATCGATCTCGCGCTTGCGCCCGAACTCGGTTTCCTTCGGCAGCACCGACACGCAGAAGCTCTTCTTGCCGCAGTCGCCACAGCCTTCGCAGACCAGCGAATTGATCAGCACGCGCTTCTGCGGATCTTCCAGCTTGCCGCGCTTGCGGCGGCGGCGCTTCTCGGTGGCGCAGGTCTGTTCGTAGATCAGGATCGAAACACCCTTCACCTCGCGCAGGCGCTTCTGCACCTCATCCAGCTCGCTGCGGTCGTGGAACTCGACGTCGCTGGGGAAGTGCTCGCGCTGGCCGGTCCACTTGCCGATGTTGTCCGACAGCACCACGATGGTGTGGATGCCTTCGGCGCGCATCTGCTTTGCGATGTCGGGCACGCTCAGCGGGCCGTCCACCGGCTGGCCGCCGGTCATCGCCACCGCGTCGTTGTAGAGGATTTTGTAGGTGATGTTGACGCCGGCGGCGACCGCCTGGCGGATCGCCAGCGAGCCACTGTGGAAATAGGTGCCGTCGCCCAGATTCTGGAATACGTGCGGGGTGTCGGTGAACGGCGCCTGCCCGGCCCAGGTCACGCCTTCGCCGCCCATGTGAGTGAAGGTGTCGGTGCTGCGGTCCATCCAGGTCACCATGTAGTGGCAACCGATGCCGGCCAGCGCCCGCGAGCCTTCCGGCACCTGTGTGGAGGTGTTGTGTGGGCAGCCCGAGCAGTAGTGCGGTACGCGCGGGAAGCTGGCGCGCGGCAACGCAAGCTCGGCTTCCTTCTCCTGCATCCACTGCAGGCGCTGCTCGATCGATTCGTTGTTGAAGAACTTCTGGATGCGGCGGCCGATCACGCCGGCGATGGTGGCCGGCGTCAGCTCACCGGTGGACGGCAGGATCCATTCGCCGCTCTCGTCGTACTTGCCGACGATGGACGGGCGCTGGCCCCAGCTGGCCGGCCAGTTGAAGAACTGTTCCTTCATCTGGCGCTCGATGAAGGCACGCTTCTCCTCCACCACGATGATGTCTTCCAGGCCCTGCGCGAAGCGCGCGATGCCCTGCGGTTCCAGCGGCCAGGTCATGCCGACCTTGTACACGCGGATGCCGATGTCGGCGCACGCGACTTCATCCAGGCCCAGGTATTCCAGCGCCTGCAGCACGTCCAGATAGCTCTTGCCGGTGGTGACGATGCCCAGCCGCGCGCGCGGCGCATCCATCACCACCTTGTCGATGCCGTTGGCGCGGGCAAACGCCTGCGCCGCCTTCACCGCATAGCGGTGCAGGCGCATTTCCTGGTCCAGCGGCGGGTCCGGCCAGCGGATGTTGAGACCACCCGACGGCATCTCGAAGTCTTCCGGCAGCACGATGCGGCGCGCCATCGGGTCGACCTCGACCGAGGCCGACGATTCCACCGTCTCGGCGATCGTCTTGAAGCCGACCCAGCGGCCGGTATAGCGGCTCATCGCCCAGCCCAGCAGGCCCATGTCGAGGATGTCCTGCACGCCGGCCGGGTTCAGCACCGGCATCATCGCGCTGACGAATTCGTCCTCGCTGCCGTGCGGCAGCGTCGAGCTGCGGCAGGCATGGTCGTCGGCAGCCAGCGCCAGCACGCCGCCGTAGCGCGAGGTGCCGGCGGCATTGGCGTGCTTGAACACGTCGCCGCAGCGGTCCACGCCCGGGCCCTTGCCGTACCACATGCCGAACACGCCCTGCACGTTGGCGCCGGGGAACAGGTTGGTCTGCTGCGTGCCCCACACCATGGTGGCGCCCAGGTCCTCGTTCAGGCCCGGGGTGAACTTCACCTTGGCTGCTTCAAGGTGCTTGCGCGCGCGCCACAGCTCCAGGTCGAAGCCACCCAGCGGGCTGCCACGGTAGCCGCTGACAAAGCCGGCGCTGTCGATGCCTTCGGCGGCGTCGCGCAGCCGCTGCATCAGCGGCAGCCGCACCAGCGCCTGCACGCCACTCAGATAGATCCGCCCCTCGCTGCGGGTGTACTTGTGGTCGAGCGTGTAATCACGGTCGAGCAGGTCGGCGGACGAGGGCGAAGTGAGTTGCGCGGTACTGGTCATGGCTGGCCCGGTAGGATCGGCTGGCACCGGCCGCGTGCAGGCACGCGGCGGGAAAGGCGCGAATTGTAGCAGCGGGGCCGCGAGGCCCCGGCACTCGCGCCCGCGGCGGTGCTGGGGTTAGGATCGGGGAGAGAGAGGGAGGCTGCAGTTGCGGCCTGGGGAGAAGGGATGTCAGTTCCAGGAAAGATCCTGGCCAGCGTGCTGCTGGCCTCGGGAGTGGCCACGGCGTGGGCCGCGCCGGCCGTGCCGGCACCACAGGAGTTCTACTTCGACAACGACCTGGCGGCAACGCCGATGGTGGCGGTGCAGGGCGAGGGCGATGAGCTGGTGGCCCAGCTGGTCAAGCTGCGTGAGCGCGGCCGCCGCGCGGTGGAGGCGACGGTGCAGCTGGCATCGGTGGCCGGTGCGCAGGGCCGGGGCGAGCTGGCCGAGCAGCTGTATGGCGAGGCGATGAAAGAGGCGCCGGCACAGAGCAGCAGCGGCCGCAGCGTGCGCTGGAACTACGGTTGGGACCTGCTGCGCCAGGGCAAGCCGGAGGCGGCGCTGGAACAGTGGCTGGTATCGGCCAGCAACGCCCGTACGAAGCCCACCTGGGTGCCACCGACCTATGCGTTGGCATTGTGGCGGATGGGGCAGAAGCAGGAGGCGGTGCAGTGGTATGCGGCTGCGGTACGCACCGAGCCGACGCAGTGGAGTACCACGGCCAACTATGGGCAGCTGCTGCCGCAGTGGCGTGAGGATGAGCGCGCGTCGCTGGCCGAGGTGCAGCAGGCCTGGGCGGCCGCACCACCTGCCTGGCCCTGAGGGAAGGGGTTCGGCCGGGTTGCACCCGGCACCCGCAGAGGCAACAGCTGAAGCAACAGCAACAGCCGAAGCAACAGCGGGCTTCCTGCGGGATGGCGGGGCACTGTGGGTTTGCGGGGCCGCCGTAAACCCGTCCTGGGGGCTTGGTCGCCGCATCCATGCGGCTCACACCCCGCAAACCCACAGTGCCCCGCCTTCGACAGATTCCGGCAGCTGTTGGTAGGTGTCGACCTTGGTCGACACGGTAGATCCACGCCATGCGTGGATGAATCTGTAACGGAATCGACTATTCGATATCTGATCGAAATGCAGCCGAGTGTGGGCTCGGCTCTACAGGAAGCGGCCAGCCAACCGGCTTTTGCTTCTGCTCTTCTTTTTTCTTTTCCGTGGCGGACGCACTCGGAAATTGTCAGAGGCCGGGCGGGGTGGGTTCGCGGGGGTGTCCGCGGCATGGATGCCGCGGCCAAGCCCCCATGGACGGGTTGACGGCGTCCCCCGCGAATCCATCCCGCCCGGCCAAGCGCGGCTTTTGATGTTCACAGTCAACCAGCCGCCACGAGGGGCTGCGCCGTTCGCTGGAAACCCCTCAGTCGTCCGCGGAAACCGTCCGCCCCGACGCCCACGCACGCAGTGCTTCTACCTGCTCTGCCATCAGCACCGACAGCGGTCGGGTGGCGCGGATCTCGGTCATCAGCAGCTCGGTGTCCAGCGGCCGGCCCTCGGCATGCGCCGCATACAGGCCAGCCACGATCGCCTGCTCGATCTCGGCGCCGGAAAAACCATTGGCGGCCGCCGCCAGCGCGGGCAGTGCGAAGTCGTCGGCGTTGAGCTGGCGCCGGCCCAGGTGCAGCCGCAGCAGTTCCACGCGCACGTCGGGCGAGGGCAGATCGACGAAGAAGATCTCGTCGAAGCGGCCCTTGCGCAGCAGCTCGGCGGGCAGCTCGTGCACCTGGTTGGCGGTGGCGACGATGAACACCGGCGCTTTGCGTTCGGCCATCCAGGTCAGCAGGTAACCGAGCACGCGGCGTGACACGCCGCCGTCCTCGCCTCCGCTGGCCAGGCCCTTCTCGATCTCGTCCATCCACAGCACGCAGGGCGCGAGTTGTTCGGCCGAGGCCAGTGCCTGGCGCAGGTTGGCTTCGGTCTCGCCGTGGTACTTGTTGTACAGCGCGCCCACGTCCAGGCGCAGCAGGGGCACGCCGAAGCCGGCGGCGGTGGCCTTGGCCAGCATCGACTTGCCACAGCCCTGTACGCCCAGCAGCAGCATGCCGCGCGGCGGGTCCAGCCCGGCCGGGGCGGAGCCGGCAATGAACGCCACCCGGCGTTGGTTGATCCAGCGCTTGAGCCGGTTGGCACCGGCCACATCGCCGAAGCGCGCGCTGTCATGTTCGAAGAACAGGTGGCCGCTGCGGTTGAGCAGCTCGAACTTCAGCCGCGCCAGCTGTGGCAGGTCGTCGTCGCGCAGTGCGCCATCGGCGTAGATCAGCTGGCGCGCGATGCGCCGGGCATCGACCAGGCTCAGGCCCTGCAGGTTCTTCAGGATTTTCTTCACCGCCTCGCTGTCGACTTCAACCCGGCGGCCGCCATGCTCGCGCGCATAGGCGTCGGCCTCCTCGCGCAGCATCTTCAGCAGGGCATTGGCATCGGGCAGGCGCGGGTTGAAGCGCACCGCCAGCGCTTCCAGCTCGGCCGGCAGCTCCACTTTGGCACCGATCAGCACCAGCACATGCGGCTCGCTGTGGCGGCGCTGGATCAGGTCGCGAAGGGCGCGCTGGTGGCTGGCATAGCCCAGGTAGGGATGGAAATCGAGCAGCAGGTAGACGCCGCGCTGGTGGGCCTGGCGGATCATCTGCAGGGCCGCGCTGGCATCGGGCGGCCCGACCGGCGGGTCTTCGCTGTCCAGGTCGATCCGGCGCAGGCCCTCGGTGATCGACCAGCGGTGCAGGGCCCGCCAGACGTGCATCAGCGTCTGCCGGAACAGCTCGACGATGCGACCCTCGTCCTGGGTCTCGATGACGATCAGTGGGGTATTGGCGCGGATCAACGCGCTCAGATCCTGCAGTTCGCTCATGCCGGTTCGATCCTTCGGGGGCGCCACGATAGCAAAGGCGATGGCCGCTGGTTCAGCACGACGCTACCTCCCGTCACCATCACCGGTGTACGCTCGGGGCACGTACCCGGAAGCGAGGCTGGCATGAAGACGATCCTGGTGGCCGGTTCCAAGGGCGGGGTGGGCAAGACCACCGTCGCCACCCACCTGGCCGCGTACGCGGCATTGCAGGGCAAGGCCACGGTGATTGCCGATGCCGACCCGCAGGGTTCCAGCACCCGCTGGGCACAACGCCGTGCCGGGCTGGAAAGCGCGGTGCTCCCCATCGACGTGTATCGGAAGAAGCAGTGGGCGCAGAAGCTGCCCGACGGCACCGACACCGTCATCATCGATGCGCCGGCCGGTGCCCTGGCTGACGATATTCCCCATTTCCTCGACGCTGCCGACGCGGTGGTGGTACCGGTGCTGCCCTCGGCGCTGGACATCGAAGCGATCGTCGGCTTCCTCAACAGCCTGGCCCAGAACCCGCGCGTGCACAGCCGCAAGCTGCCGGTGGGGCTGGTGCTCAACCGTACCAAACCATGGACCCAGACCTCGCAGCAGGCGCTGCAGATGCTGGGTGAATGGCCGTACCCGGTGGTCGCGCAGCTGCGCGACAGCCAGAGCTATGTGGTCATGACCGGCCTGGGCCGCAGCCTGTTCGACTACCGCTCGGCCCAGGTGCGCGAGCACCAGGCCGACTGGGAGCCGCTGCTGTCCTGGCTGAAGCTTTGATGCCTGCGTCACTCTTTCTGCTGCATCCTCTTCTTCATGGAAACCCGCGATGCGTGAACTGATCCTGCTGCGCCATGCCCATGCCGAACCGGCTACCCCCGGCCAGGCCGACCTCGACCGGCCGTTGTCGCCGGTGGGGCTCGCCGAAGCCGAAGCCGCCGGCAAGTGGCTGAAGGAGAACAACCTGCTGCCGGACTGTGTGCTGTGCTCACCGGCGCGGCGCACCCGGGAGACCCTGGAAGCCGTGCTCGGCACCATCGGCTATGTCGAGAAGCGCCTGGAAGACCGCATCTACGAGGCTACCCCCGGCACCCTGGCGGCGCTGGTGGACGACCGCCGTGACCTCGACCGGGTGCTGATCGTCGGCCACAACCCCGGCCTGGAGCGCCTGGTGGCGTTGATGACGGAAGGCACCAGCAGCGACTATCGCGGCATGCCGCCGGCCGGCATTGCCGTGCTCGGCTTCCCGCGCGAGGCCTCGATCGAGCCGGGCGTGGCCAGCCTGAACGCGTTCTGGTGGCCGTGATCCAATGAGCCTGGCGCGGCGCAGCCGCTTTCTGCTGCCCGTGCTGCTGGCTTCCGGCGCGGCCTGGGCTGCCGCGCCACCGCCAACGCCCTTGCCGCCGGTGGTCGCTGAAGCGCACCGGGTCCTGCACCTGGATACCCAGCGCTCGCAGATCGGTTTCGAGGTGCGGACCCGCTTCGGGCAACGCATCGAAGGCCTGTTCCCGCACTTCGAGGGTCGCATCGAGATCCTCTCCGACGGCCGCCACCAGGTGCACCTGAAGATGTTCACGCGCTCGGTCGAGATCCCCGGCAAGGCGCGCTACACCGGCTGGATGCGCGGCGAGGAGTTCTTCGACGCAGGCCGCCACCCGGTGGTCGAGTTCGACTCGCTGCCGTACTGGCCGGAGACCGTGGAAGACGGGGGCGACATCAACGGGCGGCTGACCCTGCGCGGGATCAGCCACCCCGAGACACTGAAGGTCGAGAAGGCGGATTGCGCCCGACCCGGCTATGATTGCGACGTCGTCAGCCGCGGTACCGTGCAGCGAGGCCGGTATGGAATGGACAGCTGGCAGCTTGCCTTGAGTGACCGAGTGACCTTCGTATTGCGAGCGCGCCTGAGCGAGGCGCCGAAACCGTGAACCTCCTGCTGCGTGTACTGGCGCTGGCAACCGTGTTGCTGGGCAGCGGTTGTGCATCGCTGTCCAATGCCGAGCGCGACCGCGCCGAAGCGATCGCCGTGCAGGCGCGCTCGATCCAGGTCGACTGTCAGCGCGCCGACCGCTGCGCACAGGATTCGCCGCTGCGGGCGCTGGCCGGCCGGGCGTTCACCGAATCCACCCCGGAGCAGCCGCGCCACTACGCCACCCTGCTGGACGAGGGGGAGGGCGCCCTGGTGGCGCGCCTGAACCTGCTGCGCAGTGCCACCCGCAGCATCGACCTGCAGACCTACATCTTCGACAAGGACGACAGCGCGCGGCTGGTCATCGACGAACTGCTGGCCGCGTCGCGGCGCGGGGTGAAGGTGCGGGTGCTGATCGACCAGCTCTCGGCGATCTCCGACCTGCAGATCCTCGGCGCATTGTCCGGCGCCCACCAGAACTTCCAGCTGCGGGTCTACAACCCGACCTTCGGCAAGGCCCGGCTGAACTACTTCGATTACGCCGGCAGCGTGCTGTGCTGCTTCCGTCGCTTCAACCAGCGCATGCACAACAAGCTGCTGGTGATCGACGATGCGATCGGCGTGGTCGGCGGCCGCAACTACCAGGACGACTATTACGACTGGGATCGCGAGTACAACTTCCGCGATCGCGACGTCATGATCGCCGGCCCGGAAGCGCGGGCGATGGCGGCCAACTTCGATGCGTTCTGGCGCGCCAAGCGCAGCGTGCCGGCCGAGCGCCTGAATGACGTGGGCCGCACCCTGCTGCGCGAAGGCGTGCCGGTGCTGCCGCCCGCCACGTTCCGCCGCCCGGAGCGGGTGCAGCGGGTCAGCGCTGAAGCCAATGACATGGACTTCGTCACCCGTTCCTTCGTGGATACCGCGCTGCCGGTGGCCTCGGTGCGCTACGTCGCCGACCTGCCGCGCAAGCACCGCCGCGAGAAGGCCGACGCCCCGCTGGCCGGCCAGCATGTGACCGAGCCGCAGCTGGACGCACTCATTGCCGGTGCGCAGAAGGAAGTGATCCTGCAGACGCCGTACCTGGTGCTGTCCAAGCCGGCGCAGAAGCTGTTCCGCGAGCTGCGCAAGCGCCCGCAGCCGCCGCGCGTGGTGGTGTCCAGCAACAGCCTGGCGGCCACCGACAACCCGATCGTGTATGCGCTGTCGTACAAGTACAAGCGACGCAACATGCGCGAACTGGGCTTCAACATCTTCGAGTACAAGCCGTTCCCGCTGGATGCACCGGTCGACTACCGCAATCTGCTGCCCGACCCGATCGCCGCGCCCGGAGGCGACGACGACGGCGGGCGCAATCCGCTGATCGGCGGCAGCGCCGCTGGCAGCAATGCCGGTGGTGGCAGCGAAGGGGATCTGGCCGCGCCCCGCAAGCAGGTGGCGGTGCATCATCCGCGTACCGGCAGTGCCTACCAGAACGCGCGCGAACGTCGCCGCGCCGCCGGCAGCGAGGTGGAAACGCGCCTGCTGCGCACCGAGACGCGTCCGTCGTTCCTGGGCAGCAAGGCGGTCAACAAGCCGTTGCCGGTCACCCGCAAGGGCGCCCGCATGGGCCTGCACGCCAAGTCGCTGGTGGTCGATCGCCGCATCGGCGTGGTCGGCACCCACAACTTCGATCCGCGCAGCGAGAACTACAACACCGAAGGCGCGGTGATCATCGACGATCCGGTGTTTGCCGAGCAGCTGGCCGAGAGCATCCTGCGCGATACCCATCCGCAGAACTCGTGGACAGTGGCGCCGCGGGCCAAGCCGCCAGTGCTGTCGGGCCTGAACTACAGCGTCGGCAAAGCCTCCGAAGCGCTGCCGATCCTCGACTTCTGGCCGTGGCGCTACGCCACCGACTACGAGTTCAAGCCCGGTCCGGACTGCCCACAGCCGCTGCCACGGCAGGACCCGGCGTTCCACAACTGCTACGTCGCCGTCGGCGACTTCCCCGAAGTCAACGTCGGCCCGAAGTGGCTGCTGGTGCGCATGCTGACTGCATTCGGCGCCGGCCTCGTTCCCATCCTCTGAAGGTGCCCGCATGACCCAGGTATTCCGCGAAGCCGTTTCCATCGAGCAGCTCAACGCGCTCAGCCGCAACACGGCGATCGAATCCCTCGGCATCGTCTTCAGCGCTGCGGGCGAAGACTGGCTGCAGGCCACCATGCCGGTGGACGAGCGCACCCGGCAGCCGTACGGCATCCTGCACGGCGGTGCCTCGGTGGTGCTGGCCGAGACCTTGGGCAGCAGCGCCGGCAACCTGTGCGTGGATACCGGCAAGCAGATCTGCGTGGGCCTGGAAATCAACGCCAACCACGTGCGCGCCGTGCGCTCGGGCACGGTCACCGGCACCGCCCGCGCGCTGCACGTCGGCCGCAGCACCCAGCTGTGGGAGATCCGCATCGAAGACGAGCAGGGCCGGCTGGTGTGCATCTCTCGGCTGACCCTGGCGGTGGTGGCCGCCGGCCACGGTTGAGCCCCCGGCGGGCGTGTTGACGGCGGCAGAACCCAGCGTTCCCCGCCGATTGCCCCGGTCAATGGCGGTTATGGCCTAAATCGGCTGGCAGCTGCTGCGGCGCTCCGGTATCGTGCGCGGATGACTTCCCCCACTCCGGCCCCCCGTGGCGGCGTGGCGCGTGTGTGCCGTTACCTGTACCGCGTACCGCTGCTGTTGGTCCACATCATCGTGTTCCTGCCGCTGATCCTGATCGGCATGCTTCCGCCGTGGGGCGAGCTGCGCGTGGGCGAGGATACCTTCGGGGCGAAGGTGGTGAACTGGTGGCAGGGGGGCCTGATGTGGATCTTCGGCTTCCGCCTGTCACGGGTGGGCCAGCCCTTGCCCGGTGCCGTGCTGTTCGTCGCCAACCACGTCAGCTGGGTGGACATCAGCATCCTGCACAGCCAGCGCATGATGGGCTTCGTCGCCAAGCGCGAAATCGCCAGCTGGCCGCTGGTCGGTTGGCTCGCCGCGCGCGGGCAGACCATCTTCCACCAGCGCGGCAATACCGAATCGCTCGGTGGCGTGATGCAGGTGATGGCCGATCGCCTGCGTGCCGGCAAGGCAGTAGGCGTGTTCCCGGAAGGGCGCACCCGCGGTGGCCATGAAGTGGGGCCGTTCCATGCCCGCATCTTCCAGGCCGCGGTCGAAACCGGTGTTCCGGTGCAGCCTGTGGCGCTGGTCTATGGGTTCAAGGGTGACGCACAGACCATCGTGGCATTTGGCCCGGGCGAGAGTTTCGCCGCCAATTTCCTGCGCCTGCTGGGTGAGCCGGCGCGGCATACCGAAGTGCATTTCCTGGAGCCGATCGGTACCCAGGACCTGGAAGGCCGTCGACGCATCGCGGAAACCTCGCGCGCGCGCATCGTGGCGGCCATGAGCACCGGCTGAGGGCACGGTGGCCCTGGTCCCGCCACCCGTCCTGGACGCCGGTACACCGACGTTGCATGCGACTGACTACCAGCCGCCGCGCTGGCTGCGCAATCCGCACCTGCAGTCGATGCTCAGCTCCAGCCGCATGCGCCTGCAGCGCGGCCTGCTGCTGCTGGCCGCCACCGGTGCGGTCAGCGAAGAGCTGATCCTCGACGGCGGTGATGGCGTGCGCCTGCAGGGCTGGCACAGCCATGTCGAAGGCCGCGAACCGAAGGGCATGGCCCTGCTGCTGCATGGCTGGGAGGGCAGTGCCGAATCCAGTTACATGCGCATGGCTGCCGCGCGCATGATCGAACAGGGTTTCGATGTTGTGCGGCTGAACTTCCGCGACCATGGCAACACCCACCATCTGAACCCCGGCATCTTCCACTCCAACCTGATCGATGAAGTGGTGCATGCCGCGGGTGACATCGCCCAGCGCTGGCCGCAGCTGCCGCTGGTGGCCGCCGGCTATTCGCTGGGTGGCAACTTCGTGCTGCGCCTGGCCCTGCGCGCGCCGGCTGCCGGCGTGCCGCTGCTGCGGGTGGCCTCGGTGTGCCCGGTGCTGGACCCGGGGCTGACGATGGAGAGCATCGAAAACGGCCCGGCGATGTACGACTGGTACTTCCGCCGCAAATGGGCCGGCTCGCTGCGCCGCAAGCGCGATCTGTTTCCCGAGCTGAGCGACTGCGACGATCGCGTGCTGAAGCTGGACATCCGTGCACTGACTGCCTGGCTGGTCGAACGGCACACCACCTTCGGCTCGCTGCAGGCCTATTTCGATGGCTATTCGATTGCCGGTGACCGCCTGTCCACCCTGCAGGTGCCGGCCGACATCCTGATGGCGCAGGACGACCCGGTGATCCCGTACGCGACCTTCAGCGATTGGCAGCTGCCGCGCCAGGCGCACCTGGAAACCGCCTGCTGGGGAGGCCACTGCGGCTTCCTGGAAAACTGGCGGGGTGACGGCTTCTCCGAGCGCTGGGTGGCACAGCGCCTGCAGCGGGTGCTGGCGGGCTGAACCGGCACCGGTGCGTGGACCGCTACAATGCGGGTTTGCACTTGAACCGGACCGCCATGCAAGACCAGATCATCCAAGCGTTGCGCCAGAACCAGGCCGACCAGGCCGTGCAGCTGGCCCAGGCGTGGACCCGTGATGAACCCGGCCAGGCCGAAGCCCACCGCTGGCTGGCGCTTGCGCTGCAGCAGCAGGGCAAGGCCGAGGATGCGATGGAGGCGCTGCAGCAGGCGTTGCAGCTGGCCCCCGATGATGCCCAGCTGCACCTGCAGCACGCTGGCCTGCTGCTCGCCCTGCGCCAGTACCAGGGCGCTGACGAAGCGCTGGCACGTACCACCGGGCTTGACCCGAACTCATTCGCCGCCTATCTGATGCAGGCGCACCTGGCGATCGGCCGCAACGACTTCGATGAAGCCCAGCGCCTGTCCACGCTGGCCTCGCGCGTTGAGCCGGACCACCCGGAACTGCTGACCATCGACGGCATGATCGCGCTGCGCCGCGACGACCCGGATCGTGCGCTGACGCTGCTGTCGGCGGCCAACCAGGCGCAGCCCAACGACACCCGCGTGCTGTACGCACTGGGCTTCGCCTACCTGGGCAAGGACATGCTGGCCTTCGCCGAGCAGGCGTTCCGCCGCGTGCTGGAGCTGAACCCGGCCATCAGCTCGCTGCATGGCCTGGTAGTGCAGTTGGCGCTGCGCCAGGGCAACCTGGAGGCGGCTGCCGAAGCGATGCAGATCGCGCTTCAGCAGGAAGGCATGGATACGCCGTCGATGCGTCGCCTGGCCGGTGAACTGTCGCTGCGCGGCGGCCAGCCGCTGCAGGCGCTGGACCATCTGCTGCCGTTGCTGGAATCGATCCCCGACGACCGCCAGGTGCTGCAGCTGCTGCTGATGTCCTGGCAGCGCCTGGGCCGCGAAGACGAGGCGCGCGCGCGCCTGGACGCGGCCCTGGAACAGCATCCGCAGCTGCACGACCTGTGGCTGGCACGCCTGGCCGTGGAAGAAGTCGGCAGCCCGACCGCCGCGGCGACCGTGGAGCGCTGGATGGACGCGATGCCGGGTCATCTGCCGGCACTGGAAGCACGCCTGCGCCTGCATGACATGGTGGGCGAACACGAACAGGCCGAAGCCATCGCCGAACGTATCGTCAGCCTCGAACCGGGCCGCGTCAGTGGCGAAACACGCCTGGTCGAAGGCCTGCTGCAGCGTGATCCGGTTGCCGCGATCGCGCGCGTGCAGGCGCTGATCGACAGGGCGCCGGACGGCCATCGCGCCGACCTGCGTACCTGGCTGGGTGAAATCCAGGACCGCGCTGGCCAGCCGGAACAGGCGCTGCAGACGTGGATGGCGCTGCAGGCCGACCAGGCACCGCAGCGCCTGCCGCTTCCACCGCAGGCCAAGGCGCCGCCGAGCTGGCCGGAGAAGGGCGAGATCGACAGTGATGCCAGCTCCGCGCCGATCTTCCTGTGGGGTGCGCCGGGTTCGGGTGTGGAGCGGGTTGCGACCGGCCTGGCGGCCGCCAGCCCGGTGCTGCGCAGCGACCGCTACACCAGCAATCCGCCGGATGATGCATTCCAGAACTACCACACGCTGCAGGACCTCGCCTCCGGCGTGCTGACCCCGGAGCGGCTGGTGCAGCGCTGGCGCGAGCAGCTGCCGGCGCGTGGCCTGCAGGGCGATGCCGTCATCGACTGGCTGCTGTGGTGGGACAACGCCCTGCTGTGGGCGCTGCGCCCGCAGCTGCCGCAGGGACGACTGGTGCTCGTGCTGCGTGACCCGCGCGACATGCTGCTGGACTGGGTGGCCTACGGCGCTGCCGCTCCGCTGGCGATGACCTCGCTGGCTGAAGCCAGCGAATGGCTGGCGCGCGGGCTGGCGCAGGTTGCCACCCTGCATGAGGAAGAACTGTATCCGCACGTGCTGCTGCGCATCGACCAGATCGGCAATGATCCGCACGCGATGGCCGAGCTGCTGGGACGCCTGTTCGAGCGGCAGATGCCGCCGGCCGCACAGCTGGGCGCACCGCGCTTCCCGCCGGGCCACTGGCGCAACTACCGCGACGTGATGAGCGCCGCCTTTGCCAAGCTCACCCCGATTGCGGTGCGCCTAGGTTACCCGGAAGAGTAAGGAGAAGCCGATGCAACTGAGCAGCCACAGCCTGACCAACGGCGCGCCGATCGACCGCGCGTTCGCCGCCGGCGATGCCACCGGCTTCGCGCCGGACCGCAATCCGCACCTGGCCTGGAACGGCGCACCGGAAGGCACGCGTTCGTTCCTGCTGGTGTGCGTGGACCCGGATGTGCCGACCGTTGCGGAAACGGTCGGCCGCAGCGACATGACCGTGCCGCGCGACCAGCCGCGCTGCGACTTCGTGCACTGGGTGATGGCCGATATTCCGGCCTCGGTGCAGGAGATCGCCGCCGGCAGCTGCAGCGATGGCTTCGTGGTGAAGGGCAAGACCGCACCGGCTGGCCCGGCGGGCAGCCGCCAGGGCCTGAACGACTTCACCGGCTGGTTTGCGGGCAACCCGGACATGGCCGGCGATTACCTGGGCTATGACGGCCCCTATCCGCCGTTCAACGACGAGCGCATGCACCGCTATTTCTTCCGCGTGTTCGCGCTGGATGTGGCCTCGCTGGAGCTTCCGGCGCGCTTCACCGCCGCCGACGCATATCGCGCCATGCACGGCCACGTGCTGGCCGAAGCCGCACTGCATGGCACCTACACGTTGAACCCGGCGCTGGGCTGAGGCTCGCTGTCTGTAGAGCCGAGCCCACGCTCGGCTTTGCTTTCTGTAGGGTCGAGCCATGCTCGACTCACCGTGAAAGTAGTCGAGATCCTATGTTCGTGGTCAAGCCTGCTGGAAGCAGGCTTGACCCACCTTCAGCATGGCCGGATCGAAGTCCCGGCCGCTTTTGAAGACACCCCAGGCGATCCTGGCCAGCTTTCTGGCCAGGATGTTGAAGACGGCGGTGCTGGGGTGACCGCGTTTTGACAGCTCGTCGTAGAGCGGTTGCCCCCGACGACACCGCTTGAGCCCCATGGCGGCCATGTAGAGCATCTGGCGCAGCACTGGCGCGCCCTGTTTGGACAGCCTACGCCGTCCCGTTCTGCCGCCAGACTCGTTAGGCCGGGGATCCAGGCCGGTGCAGGCGATCCACGCGTTGGCGTTGGCCAACGGCCAGCGCGTCATGTAGTAGATCAGGTGAGCGGCGACGGCAGGGCCGACACCAGGGATGGTCAACAGGCGCTTGTAGAGCGTGCCATGCTCTCCATCGCGACCCAAGCGCTGCAGTTCGCTTTCCAGCTCGGACAGCGTCCCAGCCAGAGCGCAGAACAGATCTGACAGCTCCCCGGGGGCACTTTTGCTTACCCCGAAGGATTGCTCCAGGCGCGCGCGTGTCTTTACCAGCGTCTGCCGCTTGCGCAGCAAATCGTGCATCTGCTGCTGCTCGTCGGTACGCGGTACGTATTCACGCAGGCGATCGTTCTCCTTCTTCACGTACCGGGCGATCGCTTCGGCGTCCATGGCGTCCGTCTTGCCACGCGAGCCCGTCGCCCGGCCGTAGTGCTTGATCAGACGTGGATTGATCACATAGACAACGTGGCCTGCCTGGCCAGCCATCCGAGCCAACAACTCGTAGTACCGCCCCGTCGCCTCCATGCCAATCCGGCATCGCTGGGGCAAGGTGTTGAGCCACTGGGCTATGCCGGCCCGGGTGTTGGCGATCCTGTCGCCGGCCTTGCGGTCGGCCACTGCCGGTACGAACTCCTTGGAGTCCACGTCCACGCCAATATCGAGAGAATCAGACATTTGTACGGCTCCCAGCTATCTTTAAGGGGCTGGGGTGGTACCGCACCGACGTTAGCTTGCCTACATCGACGATCCCCTTTGGGGGCCGTACGATCCTTTATCGACGTTCGTGTGCGGGATGGGGATCGCTCGACTCGTCTGTCGGCTAGTATCCGCAGATGCATGCTTGACGGTCCCTCCACCCTGGCTCCTACATACCTCGTAGGAGCCGGGAGGAACATACAAGCATGGCTCGACTCTACAGAACGAAGAAGGGCGGCCTTTCGGCCGCCCTTCCATCGTTTTATTTCTTCTCGATGGCCGACTCGACCACCATGTCCAGCACGTACGCCTGCGACGGCGCATCGGCCGGCGGGTTCTTCACTTCGTAGCGCTTCACGCGCACCACGTTGCGCACGCCGTCCTCGTGGGTGTAACCCTCGATGTTGCCGTAGAAGTTCTCGAACTTGCCCGGCTCACCCTGCTTCAGGCCCTTGTCGTCGAACTTCACTTCACGCACCTGCAGGCACTGGTAGTCCGGGATCAGCGGGTGCGAGCACTTCTCGGTCTTGGCGGCCACTTCCAGGAATACGGTCTCGCCGGCGCCGCCGTAGCGGGTTTCAGCGGTCGGTTCCGGGTTGAACACCAGCACGTCGCCCTTCGCGTTGGTCAGGGTCAGCTTGCCATCGGCATCCTGCTCGGCCTTCAGCTCGCCCTGCAGGCGGCTCGACACGGCCTCGTCCAGCGCCATCAGCGCCTTGTCGGTGCAGGCCATCATGGTCGAGGCCATCGCACTGACCGTCAGCTTGCCGTCGGCCAGGGTGTAGCCGCCACCCATGTGGTTGCAGGCGTTGCTGACCGACAGGCGGCCATCAGCGAAGTCCAGGGTGACCGGCTTGTCTTCGCGGGCGAACAGCGCGTCGATGCGCTTGCCGTCGGCGGCGGTGGCCTGCTGCAGCAGCCAGTGCTGGCTCTGCAGGCGCTGCGCGTCCAGGTGCGCCAGCGTCTGCTGGTCTGCTGCCTTGGCCGCGGCCGGGGCCACGTCGTCGCCGCCGGTGCCGGCCGGGGCCGGGGTCTGGCTGCAGGCGGCCAGCAGGGCCAGCGGGAGGAGCAGGGTGAGCTTGCGGTTCATGGTGATTCTCCTTGGGGAACCGTGGGGGAAACGGGGTGGGGCCGGCAACGGGGTTACCGTGCCCCGGCGCTGTTCAGCTGCCGGACGGCAACCACAGCAGCAGCGCGGCGCCCAGCGCGATGCGGTAAAGCGCGAACGCGGTGAATTTGTGCGATTTGATGTAGCCCATCAGCCACTTCACTACGACGAAGCCGGTGACGGCCGCGGCAAGGAAGGCCACGCCCACCTCGGTCCAGTTCTCGCTGCCCAGCTGTCCGGCCTTGGCCATTTCCAGGAAGGTGTAGGCGCTGGCGGCGAACATGGTGGGAATGCCGACCAGGAACACGAACTCGGCGGCGGCCGCGCGGCGGCTCAGGCCCAGCAGCATGGCCAGGAAGATCGCCGAGGCCGAACGCGAGGTGCCGGGGAACACGCCGGCCACCACCTGTGCCAGGCCGACGCCGATCGCCACGGTCCAGGTCACCTGGTCGCGGTCGGGCAGGCGCGCGGTGTAGGCCTCCACCAGCAGCATCCAGATGCCACCGATGATCAGTGCCCAGGCCACCGGGCTGACCGTCTCGGGCAGCGACCAGCCGGCTTTGCGCACCACCAGGCCGACCACGGCGGTGACCAGGAAGGCCGCGCCCAGCTTGAATACGTACTCGCGGTTCTCGCGCTGCCCGAAGCCGGTGGCCAGCTGCAGCAGGCGCTGGCGGAACACCAGTACCACCGCCACGATCGCGCCGGCCTGGATGACGATGTTGAAGAAGTCCGAACGGGCACCCAGCCAGTGCTGGGCGATGAGCAGGTGGCCGGTGCTGGAGATCGGCAGGAACTCGGTCAAGCCTTCGAGGATGCCCAGCAACAGGGCGGAGAGCAGGTCGGACATGGACGGTGCGGGCACGCGCGGCAGGAAGGAAGAAGGTCGAGAGGATAGACGATCACTGCCGCACCAAACGGGTGCGTCCGCTGTCGGCTGCACCCATTTGGTGCGCACGGTTCTGCACCGCTGCGGGGCGGCCTTATTGAAATCAATGACTTGCAGCCTACGAAAAGTTGGCACGGTCGTTGCTGTACCTCAGCAGGCATTCATCCCCATCCGAGGTCGTACCGATGTCCGTGGAAAACGTTGAGAAGCTGATCAAGGACAACCAGATCGAGTTCGTCGACCTGCGCTTTGTCGACATGCGTGGTGTCGAGCAGCACGTGACCTTCCCGGTCAGCATCGTCGAGCCGTCGCTGTTCGAAGAAGGCAAGATGTTCGATGGCAGCTCGATCGCCGGCTGGAAGGGCATCGCCGAATCGGACATGGTGCTGCTGCCGGATACCGCCAGCGCCTACGTCGACCCGTTCTACGCCGATCCGACCATCGTGATCAGCTGCGACATCCTCGACCCGGCCACCATGCAGCCGTATGGCCGTTGCCCGCGCGGCATCGCCAAGCGCGCCGAGGCCTACCTGAAGTCCTCCGGCATCGCCGAAACCGCGTTCTTCGGCCCGGAGCCGGAATTCTTCATCTTCGATTCGGTCCGCTTCGCCAATGAAATGGGCCACACCTTCTTCCAGGTCGACTCGGAAGAAGCGGCATGGAACAGCGGCGCCAAGTACGACGGCGCCAACAGCGGCTACCGTCCGGGCGTGAAGGGCGGTTACTTCCCGGTGCCGCCGACCGACACCCTGCACGACCTGCGCGCCGAGATGTGCAAGACCCTGGAACAGGTCGGCATCGAAGTGGAAGTGCAGCACCACGAAGTGGCCACCGCCGGCCAGTGCGAGATCGGCACCAAGTTCAGCACCCTGGTGCAGAAGGCCGACGAACTGCTGCGCATGAAGTACGTGATCAAGAACGTCGCGCACCGCAACGGCAAGACCGTCACCTTCATGCCCAAGCCGATCGTCGGCGACAACGGCAGCGGCATGCACGTGCACCAGTCGCTGTCCAAGGGCGGCACCAACCTGTTCTCCGGTGACGGCTACGGCGGCCTGAGCCAGCTGGCGCTGTGGTACATCGGCGGCATCTTCAAGCACGCCAAGGCCATCAACGCCTTCGCCAACTCGGGCACCAACAGCTACAAGCGCCTGGTGCCGGGCTACGAAGCACCGGTGATGCTGGCCTACTCGGCCCGCAACCGTTCGGCTTCGTGCCGCATTCCGTGGGTGTCCAACCCGAAGGCACGCCGCATCGAAATGCGCTTCCCGGATCCGATCCAGTCCGGCTACCTCACCTTCACCGCGCTGATGATGGCCGGCCTGGACGGCATCAAGAACCAGATCGACCCGGGCGCACCGAGCGACAAGGACCTGTACGACCTGCCGCCGGAAGAAGAGAAGCTGATCCCGCAGGTCTGCTCCTCGCTGGACCAGGCGCTGGAAGCGCTGGACAAGGACCGCGAGTTCCTGAAGGCCGGCGGCGTGATGAGCGATGACTTCATCGACGGCTACATCGCGCTGAAGATGCAGGAAGTGACCAAGTTCCGCGCGGCCACCCACCCGCTGGAATACCAGCTGTACTACGCCAGCTGACCGGTGGCGATGGCGGTGGGCTTCCCCTCCCACCCGCCGCCATCGCTTCCGTCTTCGCGGCTGGGGAGCCGCAGGGCGGGCCCCGGTCCGCCGTGGTAGAGCGGACCCCGACCCGCCGTGGTAGAGCGGGCCGCTGGCCCGCTGCAGTAGAGCGGACTGTTAGTCCGCTGAAACAGGGGCAAGAGAGACCGGATACGCGACCAGGGCCGCCCTCCCTCCCGCGTCGGTCGTGCAAGGAGAGAGGCACGGCCGTCCCGGCCCTGTACGTGTCCGGTGCAACAGCCACGGCCATCATCCTGATGGCCGCTGGTTGCCTGATGCCAACGCGCGCTGGCGCGCTGGCCCCATCCACCCTCGGGACATGCGCATGAAACTGATCTCCGCCATCATCCGGCCGTTCAAGCTCGACGAGGTCCGCGAGGCCCTCTCCGACGCAGGCGTGTCGGGCATCACCGTGACCGAAGTGAAAGGCTTCGGCCGCCAGAAGGGCCACACCGAGCTGTATCGCGGCGCCGAGTACGTCGTCGACTTCCTGCCCAAGATCAAGATCGAAACCGTGGTCACCGATGAGCGTGCCGACGCGGTGATCGAAGCGATCCAGTCGTCGGCAGGCACCGGCAAGATCGGTGACGGCAAGATCTTCGTCACCGCCGTCGAACAGGTCATCCGCATCCGCACCGGCGAAATCGGTGCCGACGCGCTGTAACCCCTTTCCGGAGACTCCCCCATGAAGATGCGCCTTCTCACCGGGTGGCAAGCCCGGTTCCACTTCGTGTGCCTGTTGATGCTGCTCAGCGCGCTGGCCGCCGGTGCGTGGCCGGGCAGTGCCCACGCTCAGGCCCAGATCTCGCCGCTGCCGAGCGAAAGCGTGGCGGTCGAACCGCTGCAGGATCCGGTCGCTGCGGCCGCCGCACCGGCCGCGGCTGAAGCCGCCGCGACCTACGACCATGGCGACGTGGCCTGGATGCTGACGTCCACCCTGCTGGTGTTGCTGATGGTGGTGCCGGGCCTGGCGTTGTTCTATGGCGGCCTGGTGCGTTCGAAGAACGTGCTGTCGGTGCTCAGCCAGATCCTGGTGGTGTTCTCGCTGGTGCTGCTGCTGTGGGTGGCCTATGGCTACAGCGCGGTGTTCAGCGCCGGCAACCCGTTCTTCGGCTCGTTCACCGAATTCGCCTTCCTCAAGGGCTTCACTCCGGAGTCGGTCGGCAACACCCCGATCAAGGGCCTGCCGGATTACCTGTTCGTCGCCTTCCAGTCGACGTTTGCTGGCATCACCACCGCGCTGATCGTCGGCGCGTTCGCCGAGCGCATCAAGTTCCGTGCGGTGCTGCTGTTCTCGGCGCTGTGGTTCACCCTCAGCTACATCCCGATGGCGCACATCGTCTGGGGTGGCGGCTACCTGGGTGAGATGGGCGCGATCGATTTCGCCGGTGGCACCGTGGTCCACATCAACGCCGGTGTGGCCGGTCTGGTCGCCGCGTGGTTCGTCGGCAAGCGCCTGGGCTATGGCCAGACCGCGCTGAAGCCGCACAACGTGCCGTTTACCTATATCGGCGCGATGCTGCTGTGGGTCGGCTGGTTCGGCTTCAACGCGGGTTCCGCCGCTGCCGCCGATACCGTCGCCTCGCTGGCCTTCCTCAATACCGTGCTGGCCACGGCCGCTGCCGTACTCGGTTGGACGCTGGTGGAAGCGATCAGCAAGGGCAAGCCGTCGGCACTGGGCGCGGCCTCGGGCGCAGTGGCCGGCCTGGTCGGCATCACCCCGGCCTGCGGCACTGTCGGCCCGCTCGGCGCGATCATCATCGGCTTCGTCGCCGGCGTGGTCTGCGTGTGGGGTGTGACCGGTTTGAAGCGCCTGCTGAAGGTGGACGACACCGCCGACGTGTTCGGTGTGCATGGTGTCGGCGGCATCGTCGGTGCGATTCTCACCGGTGTGTTCAGTGCGCAGTCGCTGGGCGGCACCAAGGCCGATCTGGATATCGCCCATCAGGTCTGGGTGCAGGTGGTCAGCGTCGGCCTGACCGTGGTCTGGTCGGCGGTAGTGACCACGCTGATCCTGCTGGTGGTGCGCAGCGTGGTCGGCCTGCGCGTGACCGAGGAAGCAGAGCGCACCGGCCTGGATGTGACCTCGCACGGCGAGTCCGCGTACGAGGCCTGAAATAGCGGCCGAGCTGCTGCATTGATGTTGTGGGTGCCGACCGTTGGTCGGCACTTCTACTGGTCTGGTAGGTGCCAAGCTTGCTTGGCACTGGGTCTGGGTCTGCTCTGGTGGGTGCCGACCACTTGGTCGGCACGGCAGCATGCATCATCGCGCCTGATCGCGCACAATCGGGCCATGCACCCGATCCGCACCGCCCTGATGCTCTCGGCCTGCCTGCTGCTGGCCGCCTGTGCCTCCGCGCCGCAGGAAACCCGCAACCCGCTCGCCACCTGGGTGCCGTCGCCGAACCAGAACGCGCGCACGCCCGTCATCATCGTCATCCATCACACCGAGCAGAAGTCAGTGCAGCAGAGCCTGCGTACGTTGCGCACGGCCAACAGCGGTGGACCGGTCAGCGCGCACTACCTGATCGGTGCCGATGGCCATCGCTATCAGCTGGTTGCCGATGAGCGCCGCGCCTGGCACGCCGGCGCCGGGCGTTGGGGCACCATCACCGACCTCAACTCGGCATCGATCGGCATCGAGCTCGACAACGACGGCCGCAGCCCGTTCAGTGCGGCGCAGATCGAATCGCTGATCGTGCTGCTGCGCGATCTCACCGCCCGCCTGAACATTCCGCCGCGGCAGGTGATTGGCCATGCTGACCTGGCGCCGACGCGCAAGCAGGATCCGAGCCGGTTCTTCCCGTGGCAGCAGCTGGCCGAGGCCGGTTTCGGCGTCTGGCCGCGCGCGGCCGACGGTGCGGCACCGGAAGGCTTTGACGCGTGGAGTGCGCTGGCCCGCTTCGGCTATCCGCTCGACAACCGGGACGCCACCGTCGCAGCCTTCCACCGCCGTTTCCGTGGCCGCGACGACCTGCCGAAGACACTGGATGCTGAAGACGCCCGCATTCTGCATTCCCTGCTGCTGCAGACGCCGTGAGCCGGCGCATGAACGCTTGGCCCAGCGCTGGGTTGCCGCCCAGCGGCCGGCACTCCACCATGGCGGCATGATCGATTCCGCCATCTTCTTCAAGCGCAAGCACTGCATCCTGCTGGCAGCGGCTGTGCTCGCCGGCTGCTCCACCACCGCTCCCCGCACCGGAACCGAAGTGCCGACGCCGGTCACGCCGCCCGCTGCCACCTATGCCAAGGCCGCATGGAGTGCACTGCCACCGGTCTCCGACAGCGACCTGCAGGCCGGTTTCGTCGCCTGGCGCAGCAGCTGCACCCGCCTGAAGAACGATGCGGTCTGGGCCAAACCCTGCGCCACCGCCGCGACGGTTTCGGACAAGGACCCGGCGGCGATCCGCCAGTTCCTGCAGCGCGATTTGGATGTCTATGCATTGCGTGCCGGCGGCCACCAGGCCCACGGGCTGATTACCGGCTACTACGAGCCGATCTACCCCGGCAGCCTCACCCGCACGGCTGCTGCCACCGTACCGGTTTACGGCACGCCGAATGATCTGATCGTGGTGCAGCTGGACAGCGTCTACCCGGAATTGAAGGGCAAGCGCCTGCGCGGGCGCGTCGAGGGCAAGGTGCTCAAGCCCTATGACGACGCCGGCACCATCGCGGCCAAGGGCGCCAAGGCGCCGGTACTGGCCTGGCTGACCGACCCGATGGACCTGCAGCTGCTGCAGATCCAGGGGTCGGGCCGGGTGCGCCTGCCCGATGGCACGCAGGTGCGGCTGGCCTATGCGGAACAGAACGGCCACCCCTACCGCGCGATCGGTCGCTGGCTGGTCGACCAGGGCCAGCTGAAGAAAGAAGACGTCACCATGGACGCGATCCGCGCCTGGGCCCGGGCCAATCCCGCGCGCGTGCCGGAACTGCTGCGCAGCAACCCCAGCTACGTGTTCTTCGTGCGCAACCCGGACAGCCCGGAAGGCCCACGTGGTTCACTGAACGTGCCGCTCACCGCCGGCTACAGCGTCGCAGTGGATCGCACCGTGGTGCCGCTGGGCAGCCTGCTGTGGCTGTCCACCACGCGCCCGGACGGCACCCCGGTGGTGCGCCCGGTGGCCGCGCAGGACACCGGCGGCGCCATTGCCGGTGAAGTGCGCGCCGACCTGTACTGGGGCAGTGGCGATGCCGCAGGCAAGCTGGCCGGCGACATGAAGCAGAAGGGCAACATCTGGATGCTGTGGCCGAAGGGCGTGGCGCTGCCTGCGTCGGCCCGGTGAAGCACTCACCTGCGCGCTGCGAGGTCGGGCGATAATGGCGCCATTCCGAACTTTCCGACCGCGCCTGCGGCCAGGACCTCTGCAATGACCTACGCAAAGCACAACGCAAAACCCGGCGCGAAATCCGCCGCGAAGAAGTACTACAAGCACTGGGCCGAATCGGGCCTGGGCAAGGGCAACGTGCTGATGGAAGCCCGTGGCGAGAAGATCGTGCGCCAGGTGGAGATCTACGGCACCAAGATGGTCTGGGCCGACGAGCATGCCCACAGCGATGACCGCTTCCTGCTGGCCGACCAGCCGGTGTCGTTCCTGGATTTCGACGAAGACGACGAGATCAGCGCGCGCGAATTCGAAAGCGCCTGGAAGAAGGCCCGGGAAGCCACCGGCTACCCGGTGTAAGCCACCGCTCCACCCCGTTTTTGTAGAGTCGAGCCATGCTCGACTGCTGTTTGCCAGGAGCAGTCGAGCATGGCTCGACTCCACATGGCAGACGCATGTAATGTTATATAATTACATTTCATCTGCGCCCGTCCACCCCCATGAAAACCTCCACGCTGGTGGCCACCCTCGCGGCGGCTCCGTTCGCCCCTGAAGCACTCGCACAATCGGCCGACGCCGCACTCACCCTCGGCAGGGTGCAGGTACACCAGCACGGGGAGGGCCAGCTGAGCGCGCACCAGGTGCTGACCTCGGTGGACGTGCTGGGCGCGGACCAGATCGAAGACCGAAACGTCTCGCACAGCTGGGAACTGCTCGGGCAGATGCCCGGCATCCAGCTCACCGAAACCCGGCAGGGTGCCGAATCGGGCAAGGTCAGCTTCCGCGCCTTCAACGGTGAGGGCTACCTCAATGCCATCAAGACGCTGATCGATGGCATCCCCAGCAACGTCAACAGCGGCAACCAGCGCTTCATCGACATGCTGTTCCCGCTGGAAATCAGCTACATCGAAGTAGTGCGCGGTACCAACGATCCGCGCTATGGCTTGCACAACATCGGCGGCACCGTGAACTTCGGCACGCGCCAGGGCGGCAGCTATACCGATGCGCGGCTGGCCTACGGCAGCTACAACACCCGTGATGCGCAGCTGGCGGTAGGCCGTGAAGCCAATGGCGTCGCACAGAACTATTTCGTCGGCACCCAGGCCAGCGATGGCTACCGCGACCACGACACCTCGAAGAAGTACTCGCTGGGCGGCAAGTGGTTCTACGGCTCGCTGGACGAGGGCCTGCGCGTGGGCCTGACCGCGCGTGCGTACCACCACGAAGCCGAAGAACCCGGCTTCATGACCGCCGACGAACTGCGCACGCATCGCCGCGGCAGCGACCTGCGCAACGGCAACGATGGCGATGACCGCGACATGCGCCAGATTGCCGCGCACCTGGATATGAAACTGTCCGAGAGGCTCACCTTCGGCACGCGGCTCTATTACAACCGCTACGAAGACGACCGCCGCGTGACCTTCAGCGACCTGCCCACCGGCAACCTGCCGCGCCAGCGCCGCGTGTGGGATGAGCGGCAGACCGGCCTGCTCAGCACGCTCACCTGGCAGGCCAGCCCCGCGCTTACCGTCGAGGGCGGCTTGAACTACGAGCAGCAGGACAACAGCTACCTCCGCGATCGCTACGCCTACGCCGAACCCACCGACTTCAGCCGTGCCCCGGCACGGGTGCAGAACAACGACCGCCACAGCTTCGACAATTGGGGCGCCTACGTGCAGGCCATCTACCAGCCCGTCGAGGCGTGGAAGATCGTGCCGGCCTACCGTGTGGACCGCTTCAGTGGCCGTACCCACCTGATGAACGGCCTCAGCGCTCGGCTGCAGGATTACGGCAGCATCGGCCAGCCCAAACTGAGCGTCATCCACAGCCTGGGCGAGAACACCCACGTCTACGCAAACTGGGGCCGCACCTTCCAGGTGCTCACTGGATCCACCGCGCCGGCTTACCTCGCCCCGGGCCAGGCGCCGATGCATCCGTCCACCAACACCGGCATGGAGCTGGGCCTGAAGTTCCAGCCGTTCGCGGGCAGCCAGGCACGTCTGGCGGTATGGCAGCAGGATGCGGAAAACGAGGTGTCCAACATGCCGGCCACCGGTACCACGGTCACCTTGGGCAAGACCCGCCGACGCGGCGTGGATGCGCAGTTGAGCCTGCAGCTGGGCGACGACTGGACGGTATGGGCGTCGCACGCCTACCAGGAAGCGAAGATCACCCGCGACGACCGCGACGCCAGCATTTCCCTGCAGGGCCGCGAAGTGGCCGCCACCCCGCGATACATCAGCAACCTGGGGGCGGATTACCGCGCCAGCGACGCGCTTCGCCTCGGCCTGCAGGCACGCGCGCAGGGCGACTACTACCTTGAGGAGCGCAATGTGGCCGGAAAGTTCGGTGGCTTTGCCGTGCTCGACCTCAGCGCGGCCTACCAGATCAACCCACGCTGGAGCGTGGACCTGCAGCTGAAGAACGTTACCGGACGCCAGTACGCCTACGCCTGGTACGACAGCTTCTTCTGGGACAGCGCTCGCCCGATGTTTTCGCCGGCCCCTGGCCGTAGCGTGTTCGTCGGCCTCAATATGAAACTGTGACCCGCTCACGTATCCGGAAGTGGGCGAGCTTGCTCGCCCTGCGGCAGTGGTCAGGGCCCTTTCCTGACGGAAAGGGATCCGACCCCGGACCCGCGTTTTGCACTACATTGGTGCAATGTCCGACCCCGCACCCCCACCGTCCCTCGATGCCCTGGGCACGCCGTTGGCCTGGGCCGGGGCCGATGGCTGCATTGCCGGCTGCAATCCGGCCTTCGCCCGCTGGCTGGGCGTCAGCGTCCGGCGCCTGCTGGGGCGGCCGCTGGCTGCACTGGAAGTGCAGGGCGAAGCCCTGGCTCATTTCCTGGCCCGCGATGAGCGCGACAGCCTGCGCCTGAACCGGTTGGCGCTGGCGGTGCCCGGCGAGGCCCCGCGCTTCGCCGAGGGCTGGATGAGCCGCCGCGATGATGGCGGCTGGCTGCTGGAGGCGCATCCGGTCGATGAATTCCCCGGGCTCGACCCGACCCAGGCCCTGCCCAGCGCGCTCAGCGCGGCGCTGAAGGGACTGGCCCACGAGCTTCGTAATCCGCTGGCCGGGTTGAAGGGCGCGGCCCAGCTGCTGGCCCGCCGCGCGGCCCAACGCGATGCCAGCGAACGTGAGCTGATCGAACTAATCGGGTCCGAGATCGAGCGCCTCAACGGCCTGCTCGACCAGCTGCTGTCGCCGGCCCCGGCTGCACCGCATGCCGAGCTGAACATCCACGCCGCGCTGGAACGCGTGCTGCGCCTGGCCGAGAACGAGGCCGGCTGGGCGGTACGCCTGCAGCGCGACTACGACCCCAGCATTCCCGAATTCCACGGCGACGCCGACCGCCTCACCCAGGCGGTGTGGAACCTGGTGCGCAATGCGATCCAGGCCGGCGCCGGCAGCATCACCCTGCGCACCCGCGTGGAGCATGGCGTACGCATCGCCGAGCAGCTGCACACGCTGGCGCTGCGCCTGGAAATCGCCGACGACGGCCGTGGCGTGCCCGAGGAGCTGGCCGAGCATCTGTTCCTGCCCTTGGTCAGTGGCCGCGCCGAAGGCACTGGCCTGGGCCTGGCGCTGGCCCAGCAGGTCGCGCGCGAGCATCGCGGTACGCTGACCTACCGTTCGCGCCCGGGCCATACCGTGTTCACCCTGCTGCTGCCGATCATCAGCGGCGCCGTCCCGGCCGAGGAGGCCCCGCGCGATGTCTGAACCTTCCACCGCCGCACAGCGCATCTGGGTGGTCGATGACGATCGTGCCGTGCGCTTCGTGCTGTGTACTGCGCTGCGCGAAGCGGGCTACCAGGTCGTCGATTTCGACAGTGCCGCTCCCGCCCTGCAGGCCCTGAGCGAAGGCCCGCCACCGGCGCTGCTGTTCACCGATGTGCGCATGCCGGGTGACGATGGCCTGGTGCTGTTGGACAAGCTCAAGGCCGCGCTGCCGCAGCTGCCGGTGGTGGTGATGTCGGCCTACACCGATGTGGCCAGCACGGCCGGTGCGTTCCGCGGTGGCGCGCATGAATTCCTGTCCAAACCGTTCGACCTGGACGACGCGGTGGCGCTGGCGCAGCGTGTGCTGCCGGCGGTGGCGCCGGCATTGGCTGCCCCCAGCCCCACAGCTGAAACTCCCAGCGACCAGCCACCGCAACTGGTGGGCGATACCCCGCCGATGCGCGCGCTGTTCCGTGCCATCGGCCGCCTGGCGCAGGCGCCGCTGGCGGTGCTGATCACCGGCGAAACCGGCACCGGCAAGGAGCTGGTGGCCAATGCGCTGCATCGCGAATCGCCGCGCGCGCAGGGGCCGTTCGTCGCGCTCAATACTGCTGCAATCCCGTCCGAGCTGCTGGAAAGCGAGTTGTTCGGCCACGAAGCCGGCGCCTTCACCGGTGCCCAGCGCCGCCATATCGGCCGTTTCGAGCAGGCCAACGGCGGCACGCTGTTCCTCGATGAAATAGGCGATATGCCGTTGCCGCTGCAGACCCGCCTGCTGCGCGTGCTGGCACAGGGCGAGTTCTTCCGCGTCGGTGGTCGCGAGTTGATCCGCGTCGACGTGCGGGTGATTGCCGCCACCCACCAGGATCTGGAAGGCCTGGTCGCGCAGGGGAAGTTCCGTGCCGATCTGCTGCATCGCCTGGACGTGGTGCGCCTGCAGCTGCCACCGCTGCGCGAGCGTCGCGAGGACATCGCACAACTGGCAAGTACGTTCCTGGGCGCCGCCGCACGCAAGCTGGATACGCCGCCGAAGCGCCTGACCGCTGCCGCACTGCAGGCGCTGCGCGAACACGATTGGCCGGGCAACGTGCGCGAGCTGGAAAACGTGTGCTGGCGGATGGCGGCGTTGGCCGCCGCTGACACCATTGGCGTGGCCGACGTCGATACCGCGCTCAACCGTACGCGCGGTCGTCGCAGCAGCACCACCAGCGCCGATCCGGGGCAGTGGGAGGCGCTGCTGGCCGAATGGGCACGCCGGCAGCTGGCCGAAGGCACCGAAGGCCTGCACGCGCAGGTGCGTGAGCGGGTCGACCATGCCCTGCTGGAGGCCGCGCTGCAGATCACCCATGGCCGCCGTGCTGAAGCCGCGGCCCGCCTGGGCCTTGGCCGCAATACCCTTACCCGCAAGCTGGGCGCTGGCCGCCGTCGCGGGGGCCATTGAACGGTCCCTGCACGCGATCCTCGCGCCCGCTTGCCGAACCGTTGATCGTTCATGGACGATGCCGTCCGTAGTGTCACCTGCAAGGAGTCTTCGATGCGTCTGTCCTTTGCCATCCTGCCGTTGTCCGCCGCCGTGCTGCTGTCTGCCTGTGGCAGTGCACCGAAGAAGGCCGAACCCACCCCGCCACCGCCGACCGTGGTCAGCGCCGCCAAGCAGGCCGAGGCTAATCTCTCGCCGGCCTCGGCCAGTATCGTCAGTGGCCGCATCGCGCTGATGGTGGAGCCCGGTGGCATCCACATCACCGGGCTGATCGGTGGCCTGCAGCCGATGCAGCAGGCTGGCTTCCACATCCACGAGCGCGGCGACTGCAGCGCGGTGGATGCCAGCAGTGCCGGCAATCACTTCAATCCCGGTGGCGCTGCGCATGGCCGCGCCGGCACCGGCAAGCACCACCTGGGCGACATGGACAATCTGCGTGCCGACGCCCAGGGCCGCGCCAACGTCGATATCCACCTCAAGGGCGTTACCCTTGGCGGAGGCGCCGCCACCGATATCGCCGGACGTGCACTGGTCGTGCATGCCAACGCCGACGACTATCGCAGCCAGCCCGCCGGCAATGCCGGCGTCCGCATCGCCTGTGGCGTGATCCGGGTTGTCCGCTGATCACTGCAGGCATCATCCAGGGAGAAATTCCATGCGTCTGATCCACACTTCGCTGTTCGCAGCCATTGCTGCACTGGGCCTGGCGGCCTGCAACCAGCAGCCGGCCGCGCCGCAGGCTGAAACCGCGCCGGCCGCTCCGGCCGACGGCGCCACCGCCGAACCGGCCGCAGCACCTGCACCGGCTGCCGATGCCTCGGCCACGGCCGAGCTGGCGCCGACCCAGGGCAACGAGACCAAGGGCAGCGTCACCTTCAAGGTGGTTGACGGCAAGGTCCACGTGACCGGCCAGATCAGCGGCCTGAAGCCGGGCAGCGAGCACGGCTTCCACATCCACGAGAAGGGCGACTGCAGCGCGCCGGACGGCATGAGCGCCGGCGGCCACTTCAACCCGGGCAAGCAGGATCACGGCAGCGTGTCCGCCGATCCGCACCACGGTGGCGACATGCCCAACATCAAGGCCGACGACAAGGGCGTGGCCACCATCGACGGCCCGGTGTCGAGCAACGTCAACATCGGCAAGGGCGATGACTTCGACATCATCGGCCGCGGCCTGATCGTCCATGCCGATGCGGATGACTACAAGACCCAGCCGACCGGCAACGCCGGTGCGCGCCTGGCCTGCGCAGTGATCCAGAAGGCGCAGTAAGCCATCAGAAAACGCCGGCGCAAGCCGGCGTTTTTCTTTATCGGTAGTGCCGGCCGCTGGCCGGCAATCGCAGATCCGGAGGTTGCCGGCCAGCGGCCGGCACTACCAACAGGCCACCCGGGTCAGCGCGCCAGCAGTTCGCGCGCGTCCTGACCGGCCTCGCAGTGCACGAACAGCACCGGCACGCCGTGCGCTTCCAGCACCGCGGCCATCTGCCGCTGGCGCATCAGGAACTGCTCGTAGATGCCCTTCAGGCGGTCGCAGTCGTTCTTGCCGTGGTTGTAGTGCGCGCACCAGCCGGCCGGATCGAACAGCGCCATGCGTGCCTCGCCGTGCGTGTAGCGCAGCAGCGGCTCGGGCGCGGCGTTGAGCCATTCGTCCTCGCCCGGGGCCATGATCGCGGTCTCGATCAGCGGCCACAGCGCGGCCAGGCCCTGATTGTCGTACTGCATCGACATCATCGCGGCCAGATCATTCACGGTGAAATAGCGCGCATGCTCGATGCGGGCACCGAAGCTGTTCTGCGCCATCAACGCGGTATCGGCATGGGCCATGCCGTTGGCCAGCAGCGTGTCTTCCAGCGCCTCGGCCACCGCATTGGTCGTCGCCACGTCGCTGCCGGTCAGCAGGAACGGCACCACGCGCAGGCCACCGCCCACCAGGCTGGCATCGGCCTGGAACGGCAGCGGCACGTCACCGTTGGCATCGGTACCGAAGGCCAGCAGGCGCGGGCCCTGGTTACGGCCCGGCGCACGCATCTGCAGTTCTTCCAGACGGCGGTGGATCGGCCAGCCCGGACGCAGTACTTCGGCCGGATCGAAATGGGCGGCGGCGAACACCAGGTCCAGCTCGGCCACCTGCGGCACCAGCTTGGACAGGTCGCGGCCGACGCGATCGGCCAGTTCACCGGCCTGTTCGGCGCTGAGCACCGCCTGGCGGGGGATTTCGCCGCCGGCCAGTTCCAGGGCCAGCACGCCAAGGGCATTCATCGCGGGGTCGGGTTTGCTCATGGTTCCACGGTTGGCCCATCACAGGGCGGCAGCTACACTTGGCTCCATTATGCCTGCTCCGTCGTGCAGGCCATGTTGCAGACACCCTCATCCATGCCAGGTATCTCCATGCCCAACGCTCGTCCCGTCGCCATCCTCGGTGGCGTCCGCATTCCGTTCTGCCGCCAGAACACCGCGTATTCGGATGTCGGCAACCTCGGCATGTCGGTCCGTACGCTGGGCGCGCTGGTTGAACGTTTCGGCCTGCACGGCCAGCAGCTGGGTGAAGTGGCGATGGGTGCGGTGATCAAGCACTCCAGCGACTGGAACCTGGGCCGCGAAGCCACGCTGTCCTCCGGCCTGTCGCCGTTGACCCCGGGCATCACTTTGCAGCGCGCCTGCGGCACTTCGCTGGACAGCATCATCACGGTTGCCAACAAGATCGCGCTGGGCCAGATCGAATCCGGTATCGGTGGCGGTTCAGACACAACCTCCGACGTGCCGATCGTCTACGGCAAGAAGCTGCGTGCACGCCTGCTGGCGGCCAACCGTGCCAAGAGCACCGGCGACAAGATCCGCGCGCTCACCGCTGGCTTCAAGTTCTCCGAGCTCAAGCCCGAATTCCCGGGCGTGGCCGAGCCGCGCACCGGCAAGAGCATGGGCGACCACTGCGAGGACATGGCCAAGGAATGGAACATCTCGCGTGACTCGCAGGACGAGTGGGCGGTGTCGTCGCACAAGAAGCTGGCTGCTGCCTATGAGCGCGGTTTCTTCAACGACCTGATCGCACCGTTCCGTGGTGTCGAGCGTGACAACATCCTGCGCCCGGATACTTCGCTGGAGAAGCTGGCCACGCTGAAGCCGGCGTTCGACAAGGTTTCCGGCCGCGGCACGCTCACCGCCGCCAACTCCACGCCGCTGACTGATGGCGCCGCCGCGGTGCTGCTGGCCAGCGAAGAGTGGGCGCGTGCCCACGGCCATGAGCCGCAGGCCTATCTGCGTGACGCGCACGTCTCGGCGGTGGACTTCGTGCATGGCGAAGGCCTGCTGATGGCGCCGACCGTGGCCGTGCCGGAGATGCTCAAGCGCAACGGCCTGACCCTGCAGGACTTCGACATCTACGAGATCCACGAAGCTTTTGCCGCGCAGGTGCTGTGCACCCTGCGTGCGTGGGAGAGCGAGGATTACTGCCGCAATCGCCTGGGCCTGGATGCACCGCTGGGTCGCATCGACCCGGACAAGATCAACTTGCTGGGCTCGTCGCTGGCCACCGGCCACCCGTTCGCGGCGACTGGCGCACGCGTCATCGCCACCGCAGCCAAGCAGCTGGCCGAACGCGGCGGTGGCCGCGCGCTGGTGTCGATCTGCACCGCCGGCGGCATGGGCGTAGTGGCGATCGTCGAGCGCTGATCGCTGCGACCGCGCGCCAACCAAGGTTGGCGACTACCCGGAATATGCGCTGGATCTGCTGCGGTAGATGCCGACCTTGGTCGGCCATGCGATGCCATCGTTCGGAAGATGTCAGAGCGCCAACCAAGGTTGGCGACTACCGGGTTCCACAGATGAAAACGCCGCCCAATGGGCGGCGTTTTTCTGCTCCGGTGGGTGCCGACCGTTGGTCGGCACGCTTCACGGCAACCGTGGATTGCCGAATTCGTCGCGCTCTTCGTTGGCGTCATACACCGGCGGCTGCACCGTAACCGGCTGCTCCTCCACCGTGGCACGCAGCGGCGCTTCGGTGCCGCGCACCAGTTCCACGCTGTCCTCGCCACGCTGCAGTCGCAGCGCATTGGCCAGGCACTGCGCGGCCAGCGCGTGCTCGCCACGCTGTGCGAACAGCTCACCCAGTGCCTCCCACGCCGGGGCACCGGCGCCCGCGGCGATGGCCTCGTGCAGGAACGCATCGGCGGCATCCCACTGCTGCTGGGCCAGGGCCACGCGGCCCTGTGCCAGGCGCAGCGCAGCCGAGCTGTCGTGCACGTTGCGCCAGCGCGCGAGGTTGGCCTGACGCGTGGCCAGGCGCTCGGCCGGCAGGCGGCCATACAGCGCCACCAGTTCGTCATCCCAACGCTGGTCCAGTGCCTGTTCCAACGCCAGCAGCGCCGGTTCGTCCCAGTTCAATGCAACCGCACGACTGGCATACGCACCCACCACGTCCGGGGTTGGCCGCAGCGCCTTCGGCGTGGCTTCCCATTGCGCGGCCAGCGCATTGACGTCGGCCGCTTCCAGTAGTGCCTGTGCGGCCAGGCGTGCTTCCAGTTCGCTGTTTGCGTCGGCCGGCAGCACCTTGCTCTGGCGCAGTGCACCCAGCTGGCCATACGCCTCGTGGGCGCGGCCGGCCTGTGCCAGCGCTTCGGTACGCAGCCACAGGCCGCGCGGCGGCAGCGGCTGGATCGTCGCCACATCCAACGCGTTGATCGCATCCACCGGCAGATCGCGCGCCAGCAGCTGTTCGGCGCGTAGAAGCGCCTGCAGGGTGGCATCGCTCTCGCCCAGGCGCTGCAGCAGGGCTTCACCGGCGGGGCCGTCGGCACGTGCCTGCGCACTGCGCACGGCATTGGCCAGCGCCACCGCGCTCACTTCCGGATCCTTGGCGGCACCATCCAGCAGCTTTTCCGCGCGTTGCCACTGGCCGTGCTCATAGGCCTGCAGGCCGTCGATCAGGCGCACCCGGCCCTGCTTGCGGCGGTAGCGGCCCCAGGCGCGGAACGGTGCAGCGATCAGGCTCCACAGCAGCCACAGCACCAGCACCGCGATCACCGACAGCAGTGCCACCTTGGGCAGGTTGCTGTGGTAGTCGTAGCCGCCGTAGCGCAGGGTCACTTCGCCGAAGCGGTTGAGGTCATCGGCGCCGAGCCATTGCGCGGCCACCACGCCGATGGCCACGGCCAGCAACAGCACGACCAGGGATTGCAGGGGTTTCATGGGGGATTACCTCCGGTCGGTCTGGGTGCGCAGTTGCTGCAGGGTGCTGCCAAGAACGCTGTTGCTGGCCTGCAGCGGAAGCTCGCGCAAGGCCTTCAGTTCAGCACGTTGCGCGCGCAGGGCCGGTGAATCCGGCCAACGCCGCTGTGCCCAGTGTTCCACGCGCGCCAACGCGGTATCGCGACCGGTGCGGTCGCCACGTTCGATTGCGGCACGCGCCAGGGTCAGTTCCAGCTGCAGCGCATCGTCGGCATTGCGGCGTTCGGCGGCGGTCAGCGGGCCATTCTGGCGGCTCGGGGTGATGTCCACGAACGGTGCCAGCGTGGCCTGCCACCAGGGCTTGCCGGCGCCGGGCGCGGTGCTACCCGTCACCTGCGAGGGCAGGCCCTGCAGGGCCTTGGCCAGGGCATCCAACCGCTGCAGCGATTGCACGCGCGGGCCGGTGCCCAGCGCATCCAGTGCATCGCGTTCCTGTACCAGGGCCTGGCGCAGGTTCAGGCCGTCGCTGTCGGGCAGATCGGCCAGCGCTGTGGCGGCCTGTGCATACAGGCGGCGTGCGCCTTCCACGTCGTCGGCGTAGTTCAGGCGCTGCGCCGCCTGGGTCAGCAGCAGTTCGGCCTCATCGCGCTGTACCGCCTGACGGCCCTGGTTGGCGCTGTCGGCCAGCTTGGCCAGGTTCTCTTCCAGCAGCGCACTGCGCTGGGAAAGGCCCAGCATCTCGTCGCGCAGCACGCGGTTGGTGGTCGCCGCATCCTGCAGGCGCTGGCTGGTTGCGCGCTGGTCGCGGCGCAATGCATCCAGCGTCGCCTGCAGGCCCTGCAGCTGTACGGCCGTGGTCTGCGCCTGCGCTTCCTGTTGGTGCTGTTGCTGCTGCCAGACGTACCAGCCGGCATAGCCGCCCACGCCAAGCACGACCACCCCGGCCAGCGGCAGCAGCCAGCGCACGGGTCGACGGGGCGGGGAAACGGGCGGAGTCTCGTTCATGGGGCTTCCTTGTCGGCACCGTCGCCGGTCAGGTTCCGGCAGGCCGCGTTGTGCACAGCATCACTGTTGCCGACCACAGCGGCAAGCGTGACCCACGTCCCTGTTCAGTTCGCTGCCGGGACGGTGAGCGTGGCGTGTGCAGCCGCCACCAGCTGCGCGGTGGTGGGCCCGGCCGCGCGCACCACGCGCTGCAGCCTCAATGCGTGCGCCTGTTCGCCCAGCCGTTCGCTGGCCACGACGGCGTTGGCATGTGCCTGACAGCGTTGCTGCAATGCCGGCGGAAGCTGCTGCCAGAAATGCAGCAACGCCTCACCACTGCTGACCGCCAGCACCCACGGATACGCTGAATGCGCCAATCGAGCCAGCGTGCGTGGCGACAGGCGCAGCAGGCGACGCTGATAGACATCGGCGCGTTCGATGCTGGCGCCGGCCGCCTGCAGTTGCGCGGCAATCAGGCCGCGTCCGCCGGGGGCGGTCACCAGCCCGATGCGCAGGCCGCGTACGTCCGCCAGTACCGGCAGCGCCAGCAGGCCCTCGCTGTCCATCCGCTGCGGCGCATGCACCTCGGCGACGCCCTGCGCCCGCAGCGCGCGCGCGGTGCCGTCGCCCACGGTCAGCCACGGACTGCGCTGTGCCTCGGCCAGCGGCAGCAGGGACGCGGCCGCTGCCACAGCGGCCGGGCTGGTGAACACCACCCGATCGCAGTTCAGCGCGCGTTGCAGCTGGTGCACCACTGGCGTGCCGTTCAGGCGCTGCAGGCGCCAGGGTGGCAGGGCCAGCACATGCCCGCCCAGCCCAGCAACGGCGCGGCGCAGCGCGGAATTCTGGCCCTGCGGTCGCAGCGAAATGAAGGTCCAGCCCGGCTCGGAACCGGCAGCGCCAGTGGGTATCGTATGGTCGGCCATTGCCTGCATTATGCGGGCCCTTCGTTGTCGTGGTCCCTGCTCCGATGTCCGTTGATGCTCTGACTTCCTCGCTGGCCGCCCTGCAGGACGTGCTTGACTGCATGCCGGCGGTCCGCGCCATGCAGATCCAGCTCGACGGCTATGCCGATGGCGTGCTGCGCATCACCGCGCCGCTGGCCGCCAACGTCAACGACAAGGGCAACGCCTTCGGTGGCAGCCTGGCCTCGGTGCTGACCCTGTCCGGCTGGGCACTGGTCAGCCTGCGCCTGCGCCTGGCCGGCCACGATGCCGAGGTCTACGTGGCCGACAGCAACCTGCGCTACCTGGCACCGGTCTACGAAGACCTGCACGCCCATGCCGAAGCGGCCGAGGCCACTGGCTGGGATGCCTTCCTGAACACCTTCCGCCAGCGCCGCAAGGCCCGCATCAGCATCATCGCCACCCAGCCCGGTGCCGATGGCAAGCCCGCCGCCGAGTTCAGCGGTCGCTTCGTTGCCTTCGCCAAAGGGTAGGATGGCAGGCTGACGTTCTGGGGAAACCACCGATGCGCCGCCTCATCCAGTTCCTGATGTGTTCCCTGCTGCTGGCCAGCGCCGTGGCTTCGGCCGACGACCTGAGCCGCAAGCAGCGCAAGCTGCTGGAAGAGACCCAGATCGCCTACGGCGCCACCATCCGCTGGGGCAGCATGGACGATGCCATCGGCTATCTGGACCCCAAGCTGCGCAAGGAAAAGCCGCCCACCGAGTTCGAGCTCAACCGCTACGCGCAGCTGCGCGTGTCGTCCTACCGCGAGCGCAGCAGCGCGGCGCTGGAAGGCGGCCTGGTCGAGCGCCGGGTCGAAATCGGGGTGATCAACCAGAACACCCAGGCCGAACGCACCGTGGTGGTGGTTGAGCGCTGGCGCTGGGATGCCGAGGCCAAGCGCTGGTGGCAGACCGCCGGCCTGCCGGACCTGTGGAAGGGGCAGTGACGGGCCGCGTCCGGCTTGTGCGACAATCGGCGCCCGCTTAATCGACCCGTGACCTGAGTGAATTACGAAGAGTTGCTGGCCTTTGCAGGCCGAAACCCGATGCTGTCCGCGGCCCTGGTCGGCCTGACCGTGGCCATCATCGTCACCGAGATCCGCCGCTTGTTCCGGGGCTTCAAGGGCATCAAGCCCGCCGAACTGACCCAGCTGATCAACGCGGGTGGCACGGTGGTGGTCGACCTGTCGGCCAGCGGTGACTTCGAGAAGGGCCACATTGCCGGCAGCCGCAATGCCCAGGCCAGTGCCTTCGGCCCGGACAACAAGCTGGTGGCCAACGCCAAGCAGTCGCCGGTGGTGCTGGTGTGCCGCAGCGGCAACGCCTCGGAAACCGCCGCCAAGGCGCTGAAGAAGGCCGGCTTCGAAAAGGTCTACGTGCTCGACGGCGGCATTCCCGCCTGGCAGCAGGCCGAGCTGCCGCTGGTCAAGGGCCGCAACTGATTGCCGCAGGTGGCGGATCCGGCCTTGTATGGGCCTGATCCCGCCCCCATCGCAGTAGTTCGACCATCGTTTTCATTGCATTCACCTGGAGTTACTGGAAATGTCCGAAGAGATCACCAACGGCGCCGCTGCGCCGGTCGATGCCGCTACCGGCCCTGCTTTCACCGTCGAGAAGATCTACGTCAAGGACGTCTCCTTCGAGTCGCCGAACGCTCCGACCATCTTCAATGACCAGGTGCAGCCGGAACTGCAGCTCAACCTGAACCAGCAGGTGCAGCGCCTGGGCGAGAACGCCTTCGAAGTCGTGCTGGCCGTGACCCTGACCTGCCAGGCCGGTGAGCGCACCGCCTACGTGGCCGAAGTGAAGCAGGCCGGCGTGTTCGGCCTGGTCGGCCTGGACCCGCAGTCGATCGACGTGCTGCTCGGCACCCAGTGCCCGAACATCCTGTTCCCGTACGTGCGTCAGCTGATCAGCGACCTGATCCAGGCCGGCGGCTTCCCGCCGTTCTTCCTGCAGCCGATCAACTTCGAAGGCCTGTACGCAGAAACCCTGCGCCAGCGCCAGGAGCAGGGCGACGCACCGTCGCTGGCTGACTCCGAGCCGGCTGGCAACGCCTGATTCCTGCCGCGACGTCACGGATGAGCACTACCGCTGACAAGATCGCCGTGCTTGGCGCCGGTTCCTGGGGAACCGCGCTGGCCAGCCTGCTCGCACGGCACGGTCACCCGACCGTGCTGTGGGGGCGCGACGCTGCCGTGGTCGAGGCCATCGACCAGCGCCACGAGAACCCGCGCTACCTGCCGGGCATCCCGCTGCCGGACAGCCTGCGTGCCACCACCGACCTGGCGTCGGCAGTGGAGGGCGCCGCCTGGATCCTGGTGGTCACCCCGTCGCATGCCTTCGGTGAAACCGTGCGTGCGCTGGCGCCGCTGCGTCCGGCCGGTGCCGGCGTGGCCTGGGCCACCAAGGGCTTCGAACCTGGTTCGGGCCGCTTCCTGCATGAAGTGGCGCGCGAAGTGCTGGGTGAGGACGTGCCGCTGGCCGTCGTCACCGGGCCGTCGTTCGCCAAGGAAGTGACCCAGGGCCTGCCGACCGCGATCACCGTGCACGGCGACGTGCCCGAGTTCGCGCAGGCGGTGGCCGAGGCGATGCATGGCCCGGCGTTCCGCGCCTACACCGGCGACGACATGGTCGGTGCCGAGCTGGGCGGCGCGATGAAGAACGTGCTGGCCGTGGCTACCGGTGTGGCCGACGGCATGCAGCTGGGCCTCAACGCCCGTGCCGGCCTGATCACCCGTGGCCTCAACGAGATGCTGCGCCTGGCCGCGGCGATCGGCGCCAAGCCGGAAACGCTGATGGGCCTGGCGGGCCTGGGCGATCTGGTGCTGACCTGCACCGGCGACCTGTCGCGCAACCGCCGCCTGGGCCTGGCCCTGGGCCGCGGCCAGACGCTGCAGGATGCCGTGCGCGAAATCGGCCAGGTGGTCGAGTCGGTGCAGACCGCCGACGAGGTGATGCGACAGGCACGCCGTCATGGCATCGACCTGCCGATCTCGGACCGCGTGCGTGCCGTGCTGCACGGCGAGCAGACGCCTGAGGAAGGCCTGCGCGCGCTGCTGGCACGGGAACAGAAACCGGAGTATCCGGACACGCTGTTCAAGTGAATCGAAAAACCCCGGCTACGTGCCGGGGTTTTTTATGTGTGTGGCCCATCCACGCATGGCGTGGATCTACTCCGGAATCCGCTTCTGGTAGCAGCCAACCTTGATTGGCGCCCGGTAGCGCCGGGCCATGCCCGGCGGAATCCATCACCGCGCCCGTGGCGGCGCGCTGGTGTTGTCCATGTCCGAGAAGATCAACCACGGCCCGTCGCCCACGCGCTTCAGCGTCAGCGTGAACTTGCCGGTGTCCCCCACGTTGTTGCCGTAGGTGTAGGCACCGATGATGTAGCCCGTGCTGCCCTCCACCGAGTACGCCAGCGCGCGCAGCCGCAACGGGCTGCCGCCCTGGCCGGCATACGCGGCTTCGATCGCGCTGCGCCCACGCACCGGTAGCTGGTTGCTCTGCAGCACAAAACCATCCTCGGCGAACAGCGCAGCCAGTGCCCTGGCATCGCCCGTGCGCCAGGCCTGCTCGTAGTCGCGCAGTACGCGGTCCAGCGTCGCGGGCAGGGCCGCATCAGGAAGAGGCTGTGCGGGCTTCGCACCTTCAGCATCGTGGGCGATGGCCGGCGATGCCAGCAGCAGGGCACTGCAGAAAATCACGGCGAGTCGTGTGCGGTGCATGCGTCCGGCTCCAGGCGATGACGGGAACGTGCGAACGCATCCTAGCGCACTGCTGGTTAGAATCACGCAGGCGCCCGCGCGGCGGCATGCACCGCAGATCAGACAAGGACAAGGAATGAAGATTCGAATCACAGGGATGGCACTGACGGTCGCACTGCTGGCCGCCTGCGGACAGGCACCAGCGCCGGATGCAGCACCGACCGCACCGGCACCAACCACCGAAGCACCTGCGGCCACGGCAACGGTGGTCGAGCAGGCGCCGTCCATCGAAGACGGCGTAGACCCCTCGGTGTGGGACAACGAAGGCGAACCGGAAGACCCGAGCGCCGGCGGAGAACTCACCTGTGCGGACAACCCGCTGGCGACGCATTTCTTCACCCTGGTGGGCGGCAACACCGTGGACGACTGTGGCCGCAAGGATCCGAAGGTGCTGGCCGCGTTCAACGCCCTGATGAAGAACACAGCCGCGGCCGAATCTGCTGACAAGGAGATTCCGTCGCTGCGCGAACGCCTGTTGAGCGGGCCCAGCGGGCCCGGCGAGCTGGTGGTGCTGCAGGGCGAGCCATGGTGGTTCTACACCGCCTGCCAGGCCCACGACTGCCCCGGCACCGCATTGGCGATGCTGTACTCGCCCGATCAGTCGAAGATGGTCGGCCGCCTTACCGCGCGCTGCAGAATCTGGTGGCTGGGTGAACCCAGCGACGAGCAGCGCGCGCTGATCGAGCGCGAGCAGCCGGTGGACAAAGCGATGCTGAAGGAAGAAGGCGAGTCCTGCGAGTAATCGGTGGTGACGCCGGATGATGTTCCGGCGGCCGCATCATGCGGGTGAAAGCTGCCTCACCATGTCGGCGATGATCACGTGGACCAGTGTTCTCAGGAAATGCACTTCGCCTTCCAAGGTTGGGCCGATGTCGAAACGGGTCGACCATTGCTGGTTTTCCTGCAGCACCAGCGCGTAAAGCGCCTGGGCTTCGCTCGTGATGCGGTCGATCTGATGGCGCAGCTGCCGGGTGGCAGCCGGCCTTCCCAGGCCCAGCGCTTCACCGGCAGAAACCAGATGCTCGAAACGAAGGTCGTGGAAGCGCGCGACACCGAGAATGGGCCACGACAGTTCCGAGCGTTCTGGCCAACGTGCGCCCTCGTCGGCATACGCGCGGGTCTCGTAACATGCGGTGGACAGCAGGTCGTAGTGGGGGGCCAGTTCGATGCCCCTGCTGTCGACCAGGAAGCTCAGGTTCTTCAGGTGCGCATCGTTGTTGCCGGTGAGTACATTGAAGATCAACCAGTCGAACAGGCGGACGCGCGTCTTGAGCTTGCTTCTGCATTGCTCGACGATGACCTTCAGGGTGTCGATGCTGCCGAGCGTGTACTTGAACTGCCGGTCGAGGTTGAGCAGCTGGCAGGCGTCGATGGCATGACGGCGATGGATGGCATCGGCGGTGATTTCGCGATCAAAGCGCTCGATGATGAAGACCGGCTCCGGTACGTAGCGGCGCTCGATCTTCGGCACCTGCAGCCCCATGCGCTGTGCAAGGCGCATCACGAACCACTCGTTGGCCACGCTGTGGGGATAACTGCTGCTGGTGCTGTCAGGCTTGAGGATGTGGGTCGAGGGCTCGGCGCCCAGAGGTTGGTAGAGTTCTCCCCCTGTCTCGATGATTGCCAGCTTGTGCTGGGCACCTGCCAGTGACATGCGCTTGGCGGCACCCGCCGCAAGCGACGTGCGTGGCAGGCCTTGGATACGCGTGGAGAGTTCCGCATCGGGCAGTGGTTTTCTGCCGCCGGGTGGCAGGCGCTGGCCTGGAGGCAGCAGCGTCAACGAGCCTGCCGATTCCGCGCCATAGGCGGCCAGCAATGCGAACGCGTCCGCGCCATCCACCCTGGCATCGGTTGCCATCAGCGTGCGTTGCTGCTCTTCCGGCAGCAGATTGTCGAAGTACCACTGCACGGGGCGTTGGCTGGAGCCATCGAGGATGGCGGTGTCTTGCAGTGGCAACGCAGGCGCCAGTGGAAACCGATGTGCGCTGCCGAGCCACTCCGGCGCATAGGTGAAGCGCCACAGGTTTGCTGCTTCGGTCAGGCGGCCCACCGGCGCTTCGTCGATGCTGACCTGCAGTTCGCGTGGTGGAAGCGGATAGTGCAGTCCAGACAGGACGGTCGTTGTAATGACGTCCTTGAGATCAATACGGGGGGCGCTCATGGCACCTTCCCGTTGGCACGTTTGGCCAGCAGGGCCATCGCTTCGTCCGGCACGTCGATTTCGACATGCAGCCCCAGCTCGTCAAGCACGGTGAACAACTTGCCCCATTGCACCGTGGTACCGCCGCGTTCGACCTTTGCCAGGAAATTTTCGCTGACCCCGATGCCTTCGGCGGTTGCATCCTGGCGCAGTCCCTGATGCTTGCGGGCGGCTCTCACCAGTGGTCCCAAGGCCTCAGCCTTCTCAAGCCTGATCTTCAATGGGAACTCCCCCAGCAGAGCCTGACGCTCTGGATTCGACCCATCGTCTATACCATATAATCCTCACTGCGGTGAGGATTCTTCGCGCAAAGCCCAGGATTCCTTAGAATCCTTTCGATCTTGAGGATTTCTTGGCAAAAGAGCTGGATGCAAGAAAATCCTCATTGAAATAAGGATTTATCTGCAAAGGCGTCCAGCCTCCAAAAAATCCTCATGAACTCAAGGATTCTTTGACGTCGTGGGAGCGCGATGCCTCATCCGGTCCATATGGGCAGCGCCACGAGGGTGGGACCTCCGCGATGAGTGGGGTCCAGGTGGGGCCTGCCAGGAGCGTGCCCGGGAACCTCTGCCTGCAGCGCAGGCTCGCATCGTCAACAGGCCTGGCCGCACCCCGGCCACAACCAGCCATGGCCGCAGGCAAAGCGTCTGTTACTTGCTCGCGCGCCGCGCGCCCTTCTCGCCTTCGTCCTTTGCATCGCCCCGGCTCTGCGCGAACTCCGGGAACGTCTTCGCGATCGAATCCTTGTCCGGAAGGATGTAGAACACGCCGCCCTTCTCGAACGTGGATTGCACGATCTGCTCGTAGAACGCAGGCGTGACGTTGATGCAGCCGTGCGTAACGCGGTTGTCGTCCGGCGAAGGTGATGCCAGCCGTTCGGCGCGCTTCTCTTTCGGAGTGCCTGGCGGCAGCGGGTGCATCGAAACGGCGGAATCGTAGTCCACCCACAGCACGCGACCGGCATCGTCGGAGGGGCCATAGCCACCAATGAAACGGCCCGCCGGGGTAGTGCGGTCATGGCCTGGAATCGCACTCAGCGCGAGCTTGGCAACGCCGGGTGCGGAGTGATCGCCGATGGCCGAACCGAACAGCGCCGGTGCGGCACCGCGCAGCTTGCCGTCTCCACCGAAGACCAGTACCTGCGCAGCCGCCTTGTCCATGATCGCGAACGGATAACCCTGGTTGTCCTTGCTGGCGACTACCCAGCCGGCCAGTTCGATCACCGTCTCGGACACGCTCTGGTCAGCGGGCAGTTCATCGACTGCGGCGACCGGGGGTGCAGGTACGTCCTTGTCCCTGGCGTTGGCTACGCCGCTGCACGCAACGGCCAGTGCCATGGCCAGTGCGGCATGGAGGGCGCGGCGCGCAGGGGAGGAGGAGGTACGAATGGGACGGCTCCTTGCAGTGCAATCTTGGTGGAAGGATGCCAGTGGCCGGTGAAGGCCACTGGTTCCCGATACAGAGATGGATCAGTTCAAACGGTGAGGGAGGATCAGCCGCGCGGCTTGCGGCCGGCAGGTGCCCTTTCAAGCTGCTGCACGCGACCTTCGATCTGGTCCAGACGCTGGTTGGCCTGCTGCGCCGACTGGTTGGCGGACTCGGCACTCTGGGCGGCGCCCTGCACCTTTACATCGAGCTGGTCGAGACGCGAGTTGATCGTTGCAAACTCGTTCTTGTAAGAGGCGCAAGCGCCAAGGCTCACGGTGGCGATGAGCGCCACGCTGAGTGCACGGGCCATCTTCATGTGTTGCGAGGTCAGTTTCATCACTCCCTCCTTCGTCTGGGGAAGCTGGAATATAGCGGCGTTTGTTCCCGGCGCTACCAAGCGCTTTCAGCTGGAATTTGAATACGTGGAAGCACTGTGAAGCCCACCTCTGACCCAGCATTAACAAGCGGGATGAGGCGAGCTGATCCGGCCCGGCGGATCGCCTTGCGCCCCTTCATAACTGCCAATTCATCAGTATGAAGCGGGTGTCACAAGATGATCGATACACCGCATCAGTGCAGAAGTTGATTGGGACACGCAGTGACTGTCACTACGAAAAGGGAGACCGCGGCTGTCCGCCACTCTTCCCAACTGACAATGCACCAATCGGCCGAATGAACTGTTCAGTCTGCTCTACCCTGTGTCAGTCTCGGATGCTCCTCCGCAACCACGATAAATCCTGACGGCATGGCACTCACCGTCAGGGCTGCGGTGCTGCGATGGATCAGATACAAATCAGACATTGGTCCGGGAACTGCCAGCTTGCACCGGCCTCAAGAGCGGTTTGATCTTCCTCAATGCTTCACCGTTCAACGGATAGCGCCGATCGTTCACCTCATTCAGTCTCTCCAACATCCCGACGACCGCTGGAAGATCGATCGATGCGGCTTGGAGAACGCTACGCAAGGCGTCCACCGAAACTTCGTGCCGGATGCAACTGCAAAGAAGTGCAATCAAGCCTGTCGGCTCATGCCGAAGGTTGCCCAGATACTCCTGCAGGCTTGGCTTGTCGTCGATGGACAAGACACCGTTCGACCGTGGGGATCCGAATCTCTCATCCCAGAGAGCCCTGCGCAGTGCCAGATTGAGGAGAAGTTGCTGCCATTTCTCGCGGTATATCGTGTCATCAATGTGCAGAATCGAAAGGACCGCCGTGCCAAGCGCCTCGTTCAAATGTGCGACGTCCCACCGATGAACAGTGTGGGAGCTGCTGAGCCGGGCTGCGGCCTGGTCGAGAGCGGCAACACCAACGCAGGCGAGCATTAGCAGAAGTCTGCTGGCGTCTGACCTGTCAGAGTAGTCACGTTCTCCAACATCTGTAGAACCGAATTCCAATACCTCGCGCAGGCCATAGGCCGTGTCCCACCAGCTCAGCCAGGCCGCAGACAGATCCTTGCCGGAGCCGAGGGGAACTGCGAGCAAGTGGGAAGAAAGGTTGGGAGAGCCCTCTCGCGGGAGATGAAGCGATGCGCGTTCGACCAGAGAGCGTCCTTTTGTTCCTCTCCAGTCTTCGGGAGAAATCTCCCATTCGGACATCAGCCCTTCAAGACGGGGTCCATTCCCCTCTCCCTCATGAGCCATAAAACAGTGTACGCAATAGTGGCTCCAGTACTCCCACTCCGCGGCATCTGCTGGCGGGGTGCCGAACAGTTCCGAACTTTGTAGCTTCGATGTCGCAGCCTCCAGCAGTGCATTGTCTACAAAGCCGTCCGCCCGTACGTCTTGGAACTGAAGTTCTCCCCGGAGGATCATGTGCCGCATCAGCCACGAGCACCAACGTCCAAACGTCGCTGGTGCGTCCTCTCGAGCAGCTAGCGCACCCACGACTGCCTGCGCTAACTCGGTAGTCGCACGGGAGAGAGTGGAAACCTCCTCTTCGTCGGCGCCGTAACGTGGGACCGCTCTCATGGCTCCCATCAGATTGCTGCGGGCATGCACCAGCAGAAGTGGCAATAGAACCGAACCTGTCCAACGGCCGTCTGGATCAAATGCAAGGGGGGCCGCACGCACGCACGCCTCCCATCGACTGAAGCGCGGGTTGAATGCTGCAACTGACCCGCCGAACAGAGCGGCGTTAACAAGAAACGGATTGCTGGATCGTCCCAACAGCTGATGAAAATCATCCGGAGCGAACTCGGCGATAAGGCCGAAGACGCGCATCGCGTCCTCATAAATCATGACGTCAGAACCACGAAGGCCCCACCATATCTCGTCCAAGCGGTGAGTCGAGCCATCCCAGTATGCTCGGTGCTCCTGTACCACTTGACTGACTTTGGGGGTGAGAGACTTCATCTCACCTTGGTCCAGATCAGACCAGAGGGTCCTCGCCAGCTCGATGTAGGAACCTACCGTTTTGTCGTGGAGAGTAGCGAGCGCTGCCATCGCCTCGGGCAGCCAATTCTCGACCTCCCAAGAGTGGCGCGCGATCTGCTGAACATTGCCCCACGTAGACAGACTGGGCCGGTTGGCAAGCGCCTGAGCGCATGCCAGTGTTGAAAGCATCTCCGCGCTTCTGCAGGAGGATGAAGCATTCGAAATCAACAAGCCCCATTCTTCGTTCGAGATCAACCGCTCTGTCGAATCAATGTGGTTGGACAGCCCGCTCACTACTGATGAGCCGGCACCAGAAAGCTCGTCGACCAGCTGTAGAAAATCTTCGCGAGTTATGAAGCGCTCTTGGCAAAATTCGCCTGTGTCGCCGGGGTGGCGCTCTCCGATCCATTGCATGGCTACTTTCCCTCGCAGCTGCTCCAGGCCATATCGAAGAAATCGATCGCGCCTGAACTAATTGCGTCCCAGCCACGGCTGGCCGCGTTCACGTGATTATGAAATCCGCCCACCGTCGCGCCGAAGTGCCAAAGCTCTTCGTCAATTATTGCGAAGCGATCATGTATTAGATCAAATTTCTCGGTTAGACGGGTACAGACACGAATGCTGCATTCGGTCCCGCGTCGCGTCTGCCGAGCGTTTATTCTCTTGGCGCGATCCTGAAACCGCTGCAACGCCGCTGCATTGATCTCTGCATGGGCCTTGGTGAGTATCCGCACATCGCTTGCGATCAATTCTTCGTGCAACCAATCAATGATCCTTTCTATCCGGCTCTCGGGGTGCTGCTTCTCGGCGGGAAGAAGGAAGTACGGATCCACCACCCATATGCGGTCGGTTGCCTGTCGCACCGCCTCGCGAAAGGCAGACATCGGAGCGGGATCAAGGGAGTGCTTTCGCCCATAGACTGCATCGAGAGTGGTCGGAAACCGCCGGCTATCGCCGCTCTCACATCCCCAGATGATCTCCGCACTCCGAGTCTTCGATTCGCGCGTCCTTTCTACATTCACGCTAGAGGGGAATCGACTCATTGGGTGCCCCTGCCATTCTCGTCAATCACCATCGTTCGGTACCGGGCAAGATCGGGGGCATCGTGCGCCAACTGTTCCAGTCGAGTGATCACCTCAGAAGAATTGGGTAAGCGCACGATCATTGACGCCTTGTCTCCCAAGGAATTCAGTGAAGAACCCAGCATCCACACCTCATCATCCACCACCAGGAAGCGATCATGAAGACTGTGCTTGGAAATAACTCTGACTTCGGGGTTCAAATTCTGTATCGCTTTCAGGTCTTCAATATGTCCGTTGAAATGATCTAGTCTTTGAAGCTTGGTCATCGCTTTCTTGGGTTTGAACGCATTTGCCGTTGTCAATATCTGAATGCTCAGCGCACTTCCGTGCACCGAGTAGAGAAACTGATTCAACTGCAGAGCCCCTAGATAGGGATCCGCGATCATCAAACGCGACCGCACGCGGCTGATGATATCCCTTAGAAGATCTACTGCTTCTTTGCGTGATCCCGCCGGAAACCAGCGCTGTCCATAGTGGCGAGCTGCGTTGCGCCTCTCACGCGAGGCAGCCATGGCCGCTACGCGTGCTCCGGTTCCAGCGTCCTTCACTTCCCCGATGACACGACTCGACGTCATTTCTGAACTTTCCGCAGCCGTGTATTCGGCGTCGGGTGCGTCATCGGAATCGCTAAGCGCAACGTGAACCGTTCTCCGGATGCGAGGTATGAATCGTGTGGTTACGTTGACTTGCCTAAGGAAGGACGTTGGTGGGTGATATGCGAGAATTCCGTGCTCTTCATGAGTCAGGACGTATCCGTACCTTCCCATGCAACTGCCTTTCTCGACATCGAGAATTCCATCGTCGGGGACCGGGAGTGTTTCAAATCCGGTTAGCAGTTGTGTCTCGCTGTCAATTGCAGTGAGGTGAAGTCCGCGAAGGCTTTGCCCAATGCGAGGGATAATTCGATAGAAGATTCGCTCACCACGCTCCCCTTTGGCTGGAACCATGAAACACTCGACTTTTCGAACAATCGGATCGGGAGCAATATAGACTGCGCTTCCAAGATACTCCTGGTAATCGAACAGGCTGACGTGCATGCGCCGTGCGACGAACGCCTGCGCATTCTCATCGCGTAGGAATGCCTCAAGACCCTTGCACTCGCCAAATCGACGATGTATCCGTGCGGGAACACTGCCAATAAAGGGGGCTGGATTGTCGATCCGCTTCCCGGAAAGCTTGAAGAACGAGTCGCCAATCGGAAGGCCAAGCTTCGGCCAAGGCTGTAGATCTTCCAGTTGTGATACGAGGATCCTGGTAGCGTCTATGCTTTCGATGTCCGAGCTGTCGCCAGCCGTGGGTGAACTGCATTCACCCTCTTGAAGCGACAGGTACCAGGCGATCGCCTCCTTTTTTGCGAGTACGGTTCGACGGAAGCGAACAGTTTCCGTGCTCCCTTTCAGCGCAAATGATTCGTATCCATGCGGAATGGTGGGCCGGAGCGCGCCGAGCGGCAGTTCGCTCAGAGTAACGAACAACAGTCTTCCAACCTCACTACCGTCATGAATCGTGACAATTCTGAGTACCACCCACCCTTGGCCTTCTTCGCCTGCCACTTCGAAATGCTCCCTGTGATAGATATTGCTACTCCCGAGTGGCCCTCGGTGCGCCTTCTGTTGGAAGGGGCGCCCCTGGATCGGATCTCCGAGACCGCGCGTAGTACGATGATATCGGCGATATTCCGCGTTTCTCGAGGTGGCAGAGACTTGATCGGCTTCGTTGGTAGCAGCGAGCTGCCAATGGCGGCGACCGAAGTTCGAGGACAGTCTAGTACCAGACTGGTTCCCTTCTTTGGACAGAGGGTTCCAAAACGTTTGCACGAGCCGACAATCTCATCTTCTGCTGGCAGCAGGAGAGTGCTGGGGACCACGTTTGAAATGGGGCGGCGGGTGTCCGGCGGAGTTGTAGACAGACAACAGATCCAGGCGGACCCCATCGTGCGTGCTTCTGCTTTTGCTCTTGAGGGAGCCACTTCGAGTGGTCACGCCACCACTGTTCCCACGGGCTATGAGAAGCGTGGCCGAGGGCAGGCGTTCAGAGCAGAAGCGCGTGACATCCCCGGTCCGCACGATGCCGTGGGCCGCAGCAGGCGATTTCCGCTCAGCGGCCTCTACGAGTGGCACAACGATCAGGATCAACGCATGCAGCAGGCCGCGTGCGCGGTGTGGATCGGGTGGTGATGTGCAGGAGGGGGCTGACATGCGGAGTTCCCTGAACGCCAGCCTTATTTATACACCAGTCAGTTCAATATTCAGGGTTGATTAGACCCCCTAACGGATAATTCACACCTGTCGACCGCCTCCTCTCTCTCCCCCTCCCGGGAGGCGGTCGACGAAACCAAAATAATTAAAGGTGTGTCCCGATGAACAAGAATTCGCTGCTTGCCCTGGGTCTTCTGGCTGCTCTGCCGTTCGCTGCATCGGCAACCGATGGCCTGTCGTACAACTACGTTGAAGGCGGCTACGTGAACACCGATGCCAAGGGCGGCGACGCCGATGGCTGGAAGGTGAAGGGTTCCGTTGCGGTGCACCCGAACTTCCACGTCTTTGGCGACTACAGCGCCCAGGAAACCGACAAGTTCAAGAATGACGTCGACCAGTGGCGCCTGGGTGTCGGCTACAACTACGGCATCGCACCGAACACCGACCTGGTGGCCCGTGTTGCGTACCAGAAGTACGACGAGAAGCGCGGCCTGGACTTCAACGGCTACTCCACCGAAGTGGGCGTGCGCACCGCGTTCAACCCGTACGTGGAAGGCTACGTGATGGCCGGCTACGAAGATTTCAGCAAGAAGCACGGCTACAACCCGGACGGCGAGTTCTACGGCCGCGTCGGCGCCACCGCCAAGTTCAACCAGAACTGGGGCCTGAGTGGCGAAGTGAAGCTGGCCAAGGCCGGCGACCGCGAGTGGTTCGTGGGCCCGCGCTTCACCTGGTAACAAACGCCTGTCGTTAGTGCGTGTTGTGCTGGCGTGTGACTCTCTCTCTCTCCCACACGCCAACCGAAGCCCGGCCTCGCGCCGGGCTTCACTTTTATGGGCCCTGTGGCGCCACAATGCGGCATGGGCGACCCTTCCTCCCTCGCAGGTACTGGCATGGCCTACCAGGAGCATCTGGTGCCTGCGCCGCTGCGTGGCCACTTCGGCCAGCTGTGGCAGAGCCAGCTCCCTGCCGATGCCGATGGGCACATCACCGTATTGCCCGATGGCTGCGTGGATATCCTCTGGCGCGACGGCGCGCTGTTCGTGGTCGGCCCGGATCGGGTGGCTGCACATCCGGCACTGGCACCCGGTGCACAGGTACTGGGGGCACGCTTCCGACCTGGCCAGGCATTGGCCGCGCTGGGACTGCCACTGGCCGGCATCATTGGACAGGCGGTGCCGTTGGCCGATCTGAAGGGCGGATGGGCCACAGCAGCCGCTGCTTCCATTGGCGATACCGCGCCGGCTCAACGATTGCAGCGGATGGCGCAGTGCCTGCAACAGCACATGGGCGCGGCGGCCCTCGACGTGCAGGCGCAACGGGCTCATGTGTTGTTCCACGCGCTTGGCCGTGGCCAAGCTACGCTGGACGAGCTGGCGGCAGGCTTGAACCTGAGCCCGCGCAGCCTGCGCCGTTTCAGCCAGTCGCAGTTCGGCTACGGCGCCAAGACGCTGGAGCGCATCCTGCGCCTGCAGCGCTTTCTTCGCCATAGCCGCGCGCTGCCGCAGCACTCGTTGGCGATGCTGGCCGCTGATGCCGGCTATGCCGACCAGGCCCACCTCAGCCGTGAGGCGCGCGAGCTTGCCAGCATGACCGCACGGCAGCTGCGCCTGGAATGGGGCCGATGATGGCCGTTTTGTTCAAGACCGCCGTGCCGCGCTGACCGAAGCTGGGGCTCCCACCCAGGAGTCACGCCATGAGCCACGCCGCACCCCGCGATGCCGAGCGCCGCATCGACAACATCGAATTCAACGTCGCCGACATCGCCCGCAGCAAGCGCTTCTACGGCGAGGTATTCGGCTGGAAATTCACGGACTACGGCCCGGCCTACACCGAGTTCGACGACGGCCGCCTGAAAGGCGGCTTCGTGTCCGACACACCGGTACGTGCGCAGGGCGGCCCACTGGTGATTCTCTACTGCGCGGACCTTGCCGACGCCCAGCAGCGCGTGATTGCCGCCGGTGGCGAGGTGGTGCAGGCGGTATTCGCCTTCCCCGGTGGCCGCCGCTTCCACTTCCGCGATCTGGATGGCTACGAGCTGGCGGTCTGGAGTGATATGGATTGAGGTCTTCGTACCTTCGCCGGTGGACGGAACGAGAACCGCTCCGTCCCCGGTCAGGCGGTTCCGCTATGATCGCCCGCACATCGCCACACGCGATGCGCCCGCCTCAAGCCAGCAGGAACCGCCGTGAACTCCCAGCCCGCACCGATCACCGCCCTCAACCACACGCTCGACAACGAGCCGCAGCAGATCACCGCGCCGCTCACCCATTCGGCGGCGTTCCTGGTGCTGAAAGTGAAGGATGACGAGGCGTCGATCGCCAAGGCACGCGAGGTGCTGGCCAGCACCGATGACCTGATCAAGAACACTGCCATCCGTGAAATCGAGCGCACCTTCACCTGCAATGTGGCCATTGGTCACCGCGTGTGGCAGCCGTTGGTGGGCACCACGCCGCCGCGTGAACTGAAGCCGTTCCGCGAGATCAAGGGCGCGACTCACACCGCGGTGTCCACGCCGGGTGACCTGCTGTACCACATCCGTGCGCGCACCATGGACCTGATCGTGGCATTCGAGCGCAACCTGCTGATGGCGTTCGGCGATGCGGTGGAAACGGTCGATGATGTGGCCGGCTTCCGTTATTTCGATGGCCGTGACCTGCTCGACTTCGTCGACGGCACCGCCAATCCGGAAGGGCTGTCGTTGCCGGAAGCCACCATCGTGGGCGATGAAGATCCGGAGCATGCCGGTGGCAGCTACGTCGTGGTGCAGAAGTACCTGCACAATCTTGATGCCTGGCGCGCGCAGAAGACCGAGGCGCAGGAAGCGATCATCGGCCGCACCAAGCACGACAACATCGAGCTGGACGATGCACCGGCCGATGCACAGAAATCGCACAAGACCCTGTGCACCATCGAGGACGCCGACGGCGAGCACGAGATCCTGCGTGACAACATGCCGTTCGCCAACCCGGGCCGTGGCGAATACGGCACCTACTTCATCGGCTATACCCGCCGCCTGTGGGTGATCGAGAAGATGCTCGAGCGCATGTTCATCGGCAATCCTGCGCCGCTGCATGACCGCATCCTCGACTTCTCCACCGCCACCACCGGCGTGACCTTCTTCGCGCCCTCGCGCAAGGTGCTGGCCGACCTGGGCGATTGATCGCGCCGGCCAGCGCCGCCCGCCATCTGCCTGTCATCTACCGCGCCGACCATCAGACGTTGGATGAGAGCGCAGGGGCGGGCGATGGCGATGGCAAGGAACACAACCGGCGCACGCCGCTGGTGGCGGCCGCTGGCCGCGTTGTTCGGTGCGCTCGCACTTGGTAGTGCCAGCGTTTCCGCGCAGGAGGCTCCCGCACACTGGATGGCCTATGCCGCCGCCGTGGGTGGCCAGCTGCAGCAGCGCCTGCAGCAGGAGCAGGACCCGCAGGCGCAGCGCGTGCTGGAATGGATGCAGGCACACCCGGATACGCCGACGCCGTTGTCGGTGAGCGTGTGGATCGCGGCGGATGGCCGCATTTCGAAACTCGAATTCGACAGCCTGGGCGACGCCCAGGTCGACGCCGACCTGCGCGCGACCCTGCAGGCCGCGCCGTTGCAGGCCGCGCCACCGGCCGACATGCGTCAGCCGCTGCGGCTGGGCCTGCTGCTTACCCAGTAGATTCACGCCATGCGTGGATGCGCCTGGTAGATGCCGACCTTGGTCGGCACGCGCACGCCAACCAAGGTTGGCGACTACCGGTAGGCCCCTAGCCACGCATGGCGTGGCTCTACTGATCTTGCGGGTGCAGTAGATCCACGCCCTGCGTGGATGTGTTGGGTAGATGCCGACCTTGGTCGGCAGGCGTGCGCCAACCAAGGTTGGCGACTACCGGTAGCCCCAAGCCACGCATGGCGTGGCTCTACTGATCTTGCGGGTGCAGTAGATTCAGGCCCTGCGTGGATGTGTTGGGTAGATGCCGACCTTGGTCGGCAGGCGTGCGCCAACCAAGGTTGGCGACTACCGGTAGGCTCCCAGCCACGCATGGCGTGGCTCTACTGATCTTGCGGGTGCAGTAGATTCAGGCCCTGCGTGGATGTGTTGGGTAGATGCCGACCTTGGTCGGCAGGCGTGCGCCAACCAAGGTTGGCGACTACCGGTAGCCCCAAGCCACGCATGGCGTGGCTCTACTGATCTTGCGGGTGCAGTAGATTCAGGCCCTGCGTGGATGTGTTGGGTAGATGCCGACCTTGGTCGGCACGCGCGCCAACCAAGGTTGGTGACTACCGGTAAGCCCCGGCCACGCATGGCGTGGCGCTACTGCGTTGCCACCTGCGGTTCACGCGCGGCTGCGCTCCATGCGCGCAGGCCGAACACGGCCAGGCCGAGGAAGAACACGTACAGCGCGGCGGTCACGTGCAGCGACTTGAACAGGTACGCGCCCACGTACACCACGTCCACCGCGATCCACACCCACCAGCAGGCCACGTGGCGGCGCGCCTGCCACCACTGGCCCACCAGGCTCAGCGCGGTCAGCATCGCGTCCAGCCACGGCAGCGCGGCATCGGTGAAGGTGTGCATGGCCGCACCCAGCGCCACGCCACCACACAGGCCGATGGCCAGGTCGCGCAGCAGCTTGCCGCGTGCCAGTGGCACGATGCGGACGCTGCCCTCGTCGGAGGCGTGCTGCCGCCAGTTGAGCCAGCCATAGATCAGGAAACCACCGAAGGCGACCTGTAGCAGCGTGTCCGAATACAGCTTGGCCTCGGCGAAGACCAGCCCGTACAGCGTCACCGACAGCAGGCCGACCGGCCACGCCACCAGCCGGCGCTTGGCCATCAGCCATACGCCAAGGATGCTGCACAGCGCGGCGGTCCACTCGAGCATGACGCCGCTCACAGTGCGAACGTCACCGACAGGCGGGCCTGTCGCGGTGCGCCGGGGAACAGGTAGTAGTCACCGCCACTGCTGCCGGTATCGCGCCAGTAGAAGCGGTTGAACACGTTGTCCACCGACAGGTTCCAGGTCACCGCACGCTCGTGCAGGCGATGCTGGAAGCGCAGACCGGCATCGAACACCGAGTAGTCCGGTGCGCGTACACCACCGTCGGCGCGTGCCACGTTGGCACCGGCATAGCGCCAGCCGCCGGTCACATCCAGGCCCTGCACGAACGGGAGCGCATAGGCCACGTGCACGCTGGCGCGCACCTTTGGCACATTCACCAACTGATGGCCTTCATAGGCCGGGGTGCCGGTGTCGCGCGCGCGCGCCTGCAGCACGCTGGCGCTGGCCACGATCTGCAGCGCGTCTGTCAGCTGCCCGTTGGCAGTCAGCTCCAGGCCGGTGTGGGTCTGCGTGCCTTCCTCGACGAAGGTGTAGCCGACGTCGCTGCTGTCCGGCTTGGCGTACTGGTACGGCTGCGAGATGCGGAACACGGCTGCGCCCAGCGTCAGCGCCTCGACCGGCACGTACTTCACGCCCACTTCCAGCTGGCGCGACTGCACCGATGGCAGGAAGGTGTCGGCATTGCTGGTCCAGAATGGCGCTTCCTGGCCCAGCGAGATGCCGCGCACATAGCTGGCATAGGCATTGAGCTGATCGGTGGCCTTCCACACCACGGCGGTCTGCGGCAGGAAACGCGACAGGCGGCTGTGCCGCTGCGGGGTACCACGCTTGTCGTAGGCACGCTCGTCCAGGCGCACGAAGCGGCCGCCGGCCAGCCACTGCCAGTCATCACCGAAGCTCATCCGGTCCAGCGCGAAGAACGCGGTCTGGCGGCTGTCCAGGCGTCGTGCGGACGGCCCTGGCATCTTCGGCGACGGCTCGAACACCGGCACCTGCGCGTCGTGAATGTTGCTGGTGCCGACGTACTCGTTGACGCTCGGGCGCTTGTCCACGGTGCGGCGGAAGTAATCGGCACCGATGGTCAGCTGGTGGCCGACGCTGCCGGTCTCGAAGCGGCCACGCAGCTCGGCACGGGCCTGCTGGTTGCGGCGGGTGTCGTCCGGGCTGCGGTAGTCGTACACGTCGTAATCGCCATTGGGCGCGAAGTAGTTGCCCGGTACGCTGCCATCGGCGCATTGCGTGGCGTAGTAGCAGCCGTAGGCGAAGGCGACGTTGTCATCGATCACCGAGCGGCTGTGGCCGACCGAGACGCGCGACTGCCAGGCATCGTTGAAGTCGTAGGTGTGCAGGGCGGTGATGTTGGTGCTGGCGATATCCACCGGCCGCTGCCACGGCTGGTAGCCGAGCAGGAATTCGCGATCCACGCCGTGCGGCAGCTCACGCGCGCCCAGCAGTTGGTAGCCGGACACCGAACGCTGCGAGCTGGTCTGGTAGTTGGCATCCACTTCCAGCTTGCCGCGTTCGCCAATCAGCCAGTCGGCGGCCAGCGAGTAGAAGTTGCGACGGCCATCGGCGTGCTCGACGTAGGAATTGCTGGAATCCCATGCGGCATTCAGGCGCAGGCCGAAACGCGGGGTGATCCAGTGGCCGACATCGACGGCGACGTAGCGCGAGCCTTCCGAGTCGGTACCGAGCGTGGCGGTGCGCACTTCGGCCGGGCGCTTGCCGATGTAGTTGATGATGCCGCCGGGCGCCATCACGCCTGCGGCCAGGCCGGCTTCACCCTTGAGGATCTCCACCGACTGCACGTTCTCCAGCGCAAGGCGCTGTTCGCCGGCGATGGACAGGCCGTTGAAGCGGTAGCCGGTGGCGGCGTCCAGCGCGAAACCGCGGATGGCGATGTTCTGGTAGTAGCCCACCGGCGCATACGCATCGCCCAGCGAGGCATCGTTGCTGGCCAGCTCGGACAGCGAACGCACCTGCCGGCGGTCGAGATAGTCGCGCTCGAGCACGTTCACCGATGCCGGCGTGTCCTTCCAGGAACCACCACCGAAGGCGTTCACGCGCGAGGTATCGGCCTTGGGTTTGCCGGCCTGCACGCGCACTGCCGCCAGTTCGGTGGGCGAGCGCTCGGCGCCGGTGGCAGCCGCATCGGTGGCAGCGTCGGCCTCGCTGGCATGCAGCGGCAAGGCGGCGCAGAGGGCGAGGGAGAGCAGGGTGGGGCGCAGGCAGCGGTTCATTCGGTTCGTCTTCGGACAACAAGGGAGACGAAGCGACGGCGCGCAGGTGCACCGCCATGACGGGGGTGTGGCTGCGGCTCAAAGCTCCCTACGCCGGTGCAAACCGGATCAGGTTCCAAGGGACTCTCTCAGCCTGGCAGATCCAGGCACCCCCGCTTCAGGTGACCATTTCACTACAAATGGTACGGATTTGCGAGCCGGTGCCCTTCAGGCTGCCGCGTGCAGCGCCTGCAGCAGTGCCTGCCCCGGCGCGCCGTGGAACCACGCCGGGTGCCCCAGCATGAAGGGCTGCCAGGCCACATCCGCGTTCGCGGTCGAGCCGGTGACGCCTTCGAAGTACTCCACTTCGGACAGTGCGAAGTCGAAATGGACCATCGGCAGCAGGTCGGCCAGCAGGTGCACGCGTGCCGCCGACAGCGGCAGCACCTCGCGGTAGCCGTCGAGCAACGCCAGTGCGATGTCGATGCGCACCGCCTCCATGCCGCGCTCCAGTTCCAGCCACGCCACTGCGTTGCGCTCGATCGCGGTGGCGAGGTCGAACAGTGCGCTGGTGGGCGAAGCCAGGCCGAAATCCAGCACGGTGCTGACCTGCCCGTCGCGCCACAGCAGGTTGGAGACATGCCAGTCGTTGTGCGCCCACAGCCGTGGCTCGTCGCGCAGGCGTTCGGCCAGGCCGGCATGCCACGGCAGCACGTCGCGGCGAAGCTGGGTTTCCCATGGAATGCGCGCGAGGTAGCGGGCCAGCCCCGGTCGTGTGGGCAGTTCGGCTTTGATCGCGGCGATGGGATCGTCGGCGCGGATCAGATCGTCGCGCGCCACCAGCAGATGGGTACTGCGCTGTGGCGCGTGATAGCTGGCGGCGGCACGGTGCAGCCGGGCCAGCATGCGGCCGGCTTCGCGGGCCTGCGCGACATCGGTCAGCAACGACCACGACACGGCATCGCGGTACAGGTCCTCGCCCACGCCCACGGCATGCAGTTCGAAGGTCCATTCGCCGTGCTCTACTGCGGTGTGGCCATCGGTTGCCGCCAGCACCTGCACCACCGGTACGCCGGCGGCAGCGAGATGGGCGATGAAGTGGTGTTCTTCTTCCAGGCAGGCGGCGCTGCGAACGCTGTGGTGGTGGCGCTTGATGAACACCGGTCCGCGCGTGCCATTGACGATGGCGGCGGCCGACAACGGTCGAGGACTGTGCCAGTGCGGCTGGCTGCCCGCATCCAGCTGCGGAAAGCGCTGGCGCAGCCACGCGAGGTCTGCGGTGCTGATCGGCGGCCAGTCGGCAGCGACCTCGTCGTTGTTGAGGCCCTGCACCCGGTGGGAAGAAGAAGTCATGCCGCAGCCCCAATGGGGAAAGTCACATCCAAGGGTGCGCATTCAACGCCATGGCCGCCCGCAACGCAAACGGGCGGGTCATCGACCCGCCCGTCCGTGCATCGGCATGGGGGATGCCGCGCTGCTTACCAGCCGCGATGGCGGCCGCGGTCGTGGTAGTAGCGGTTGTCGTAGTAGCGCTCGCGCTGCCAGCGACGGTCGTCACCGCGGTCGTAGTAGCCGCTGCGGTAGTAGCCACGGTCGTATCGGCGATCGTAGCGGTTGTCGTAACGGCGATTGTCGTAGTAACGACGGTCGCGGCGGTCGGAAGTGGTCAGGTTGCCGATCGCGCCGCCGGCCACGGCACCGCCGACAGTGGCAGCGGGATCACCGTTGGAGAGCAGGTTGCCGGCCACGCCACCGACCACGGCGCCGACCAGGGTGCGCTTGTCCTTCCTCGACATCGCGCTGGCATCGCTGACCACGGCCACACCGGCCACCAGTGCCAGAGCCATCGCCAGACCGCGGAAGCTGAGTGCGGAAGTACTGAGCATGTTCGTTCTCCTGTGAGGTGCATGCCACGCTGGGCAGGGAGGGCGCGGGGCGCCCCGGCTGCCGTGATGTCCACGCTGGCGTTCCAACATTGCCGGAACATTGCCTGGTCCACCGTGCGGCTTGCGCATTCATCTAGCGGCAGGCGGCATGAAGCAAGGCTGAAAGCGGCCCCGGCCGCTCAGCTGGCAGAAAGGGAAAGGGCCACGCGAACGTGGCCCTCCCTTCTCTCCCAAGGCGCCGCGGGCCTAGACGCCCATCGCCTTCTGCGCCTGCCGGGCCTGCTCCTGCTGCGTCTCCTGCTGCTGGTGCAGCACGTTCGGCGCGCCCTGCACGGCACCGCTGCTGAGTGCCAGGCTCTGCTCGCTGGCCGTACGGGTCTCCACCGCCGCGCGAATGGCGGCCGGGTCGCCGATGGTGCCCTGCACGGCGAACAGGCGCTCACCGTTCGGGCTGGGCACCACCGAGTCGATGCGCTGCAGGCCGGCGGCATGCGCCTCCTTGGTCAAAGCCGCAGCAGCGCTTTCCAGCGTGTGGCGGTCCTTGAAGGTCCCGGCCGGCAGCAGTTCCAGACCCTTGCTGGCCTGGATGAACAACGGATTGCGCGGGTGCCGCTCGTCGTTCAGCAACGGCCGTTCGCGTGCGTCCTTGATTGCCTCCAGGGTCTTCGCCCCGACAATGCCGTCGACCACCAGGCCGTTGTCCTTCTGCAGCTGGCGCACTGCCGCGTCGGTGTTGCGGCCGAAGCGGCCATCTTCGACCAGCGGCTTGCCGTCGGCGCCGACGTAGCCCAGGTGGCCCAGCTGCTCCTGCACCTTGCGCACGCCCTCGCTGTGTGCGCCCTGCTTGTAGAGTTCGGCGTGCGGCGTGGCAGCGGCCTTGTGCTCGGCCGCGGGCCTGCCCTGAGTCTGTTCGTGCGACTGGGTGCGGTTCTCCAGCAGATCGCGCGCCTTGGACAGCGGGTCGGAGGCGTACAGCTTCCAGTTCGGGTGGTCCTTCACCTGCTTGAGGTAGTCCTCGACCGGCATGGTGTGCACGCCCTTGCTGCCGGTGGACTGGCTGATCAGCAGCTTGTCGGTGTTGGGGTCGCGCACCACCATCACGATGTGGTCGATGCCGTTCCAGTGCTCATGGCGGGTCCTGGCCGTATCCAGGCCGATGATCATGCCTTCCTTCAGCGCATCGGGCTTCAGGATCGCGTCGCGGTCCAGCAGCACGCCGGACTGGTCGAACGCCTTGCGCACGATCCCACCGGAACCGAGGTTGCCCAGGTCGATGCGATCAGCCTTGCTGAACACCGCGTGCCCGGCCTTCTGGTTGATCTCGTCCATGGTCCGGTTCTGCAGCGTGCCGACCCAGCCGGAACAGTCGATGTAACCCTGCTCCACGTTCTTGCCGGTCTTGCCCGGTACGTACAGTGCGTGGCCCGGAATGTTGATGGCGTACTTGACGTCGTCGTACTTCACGCCGGCCTCGTAGGCGGCCTGCAGTTCAATGCCTGGCTTCGGTGTGGCAGCTGCCGTTGCGGTTGCCGCCAGCGTGGCTGCACCCGCCGCCACGGCTGCGCTGGCCTGCGCAGGTGCTGCCGGGGTCTGGCCCTGGCCCTGCACTACCGCCTGCGGTTCGATGTTCTTTTCCGGAATGCTGATCGCTGCGTACTTGTGGATGTAATAGCTGGAGAACGTCCGCGCCAGGTCGCCGTCGTTCATCCCGCGCATCTCGGCCAGGGTGTGGCCGGTCAGCGCCTTCGCGTCGGAGCCGATCTGGTTCAGCACGTTGCGGCGCATGTTGATCTCGTCGCCGTGGCTGTTGCGGACCACACCGAAGGTGCCGGTGGCAATGGCAGTCTGCACCGAGCCGTAGCCGGCGCTGCCCTGCTGGTGGGCCAGGTACAGGTCCAGCCCGGTGGGCGTGTTGCCCCCGGACAGGTACGGGTTGCCGGTGCGCTCGTTGCGGCGCGCCATCGAGTCCAGGTTGTCCTGGTACATCTGCGCGGCCGCTTCGGTGTTGCGGGTGGGGTCGAACTCGTGGCCGGTCAGGTGGTACTGGCGCGCGGAGCCGGGCACGAACTGGAACAGGCCCTTGGCGCCGGATGAGGTGTTGTGGGCGCGCTCGTTGAAGGTGCCGCCGGTCTCGATGTGCGCGAAACGCATGAAGTCATCCACAGGGATGCCCTTCTGCCTGGCGACCTGCTCGACGATGTCCAGGACTTCCTTTCTGCTGTAGTCATGCTGTGCCATGACGTTTTCCTCGGGGTTGATGGAGCGGCGCGTGCCGCGAATCGCCAACCGGACTCATCCGTGAGTCAAGAACATGTCGGTCAACAGGGAACCCGCGCGTGGCGGGTGCTATCAGGGCGCGACGTACTGCTGGGTCGCGCTGTCGAAGGTGTAGTGCACGGCGTCGCCGGCACCCAGTGCGCGGGTCTTGCCGGGGCCTTCGATGGTGGTGCCCTTGAAGGTCACGGTCAGTCGCGGCAGGCCGTCGCCGTCGGCAGCGAAGGTCAGTTCGCCATCGCTGTCGGTGCAGGGCATCACGTTGCCGTCGTCGCAGGCGGCGCTGTTGTCCTCACCCGTGCGCACTGAACCGACATAGCGCCAGACCTTGCTGTCCACGTCGTCTTCGCTGCGCCTGGGGTTGAACAGCAGCAGCGCATAGCCGGTGCTGCTGATGCCGCGGTCGAAGCTGCTGGTCGGCACCGCCAGCAGCAGGCGACCATCGGCCGTGCGATGTTCAAGCGGCTTGCGCCGGGTATCGACATCGTCGGCCTTGTCGTACGCGCCCAGTGCGCCGATGGTCCATTCCTGGCCACGGAACTTCCATGGCTTCCTGGCGTCGGTGCCGGCCAGCACGAAGGTGGCCTCGGCAAGGTTGGCGCGGTCATCCGGACCGGCCGGCGTCTGCTCGCCCGGCTTGCCGTAGTGCTCGCGGGTATCCCAGGAGAAACCCGTGTAGTACGTGGTGCCATCGAGAGTGAAGGTGTGGCCGAACCAGAAGGTCGCCACGCTGCCGTTCTGGACCTCATAGGAGGTCGCGCCATCGCCGTCCACCTGGTAGGTGAAATACATCACGGTCGGCGCGTCGGGCGGGGTGGCGGCGGCATCGGGGGTGGGGGTCTGCATCGGGGCAACATCCTGTCGGGGCGCATTGGCAGCCTGCGCAGGGGCGCCGGGCTGGGAGGACGAGGGGGCCGGATCGGCGGCGCTGCAGGCGGCAGCGGAAAGAGAGACGAGCAGGCACGCCGCGAATGCGCGCAGAGGCCGCAACGGCAGGGTCCAACATAGCTTGGGGGGATGATGCATGCGCCTCTCCATGGTCAGCGTTGCCGGGCCAGACGGCCGGCAGGAAACCGCGCCACGTCCACCAGGAACGGGAGCGAGGACATGAGCCGGTCGATTCCTTCGACCTCGCATTGAGAACTCATGCCGGACCATCTTGGCACAGATCGGCGGCCGGTCAAAGAGGGCGGTGGCAGCTGACCTTCTTGTGTGATCTGGCTCTCAGATCTTGCCGTCGCGCAGGTAATCGAACAGCTCGGCGTCGCCCTTGAGGCCCAGTTTGAGCATGGCGTCACCCTTCTGCCGGCTGATGGTGCTGACGCTCTTGTGCAGCTGCAGCGAGATTTCCTTCACGGTCATGCCGGTGCCCAGCAGCCGCAGCACCTCCACCTCGCGTGGCGACAGTGGCTTGCCGTCGCCCTCGCGCATGCGCCAGCTGCCAGCGGCCTCGACCCGCTCGCGCAGGCTGCGGCTGATGTAGGGCTGGCCCCGGTAGACCGCCTGGATGGCCTGTGGCAGTTCGTCCATCGACGAACTCTTGTCGACCAGGCCGAGCACGCCGCTGTCGAGCACCATGCGCAGGATCGCCAGGTTGTTGGAGACACTGAGCATCAGCACCGGCAGGTCGGGATGACGGCGGCGGATCATGCCGATCATGGCGAAGCCGTCGGCCTGGGGACTGCCCGGCATGGAGTAGTCGGTTACCAGCAGGTCACAGGGTTGGCTGCCGAGCAGGGCCATCAGCGCCTGCGCGCTGTCGGCTTCGCCGACCACGCGGCCCACCCCGCTCGATTCGATGACGGCACGGGTACCGATACGGACCACCGGGTGGTCGTCTGCGATGATGATGCGCAAGCTCATGCTCTAGTATGGCCACCGGGCACGCCGGACCGCGACCATCGCGGTTCCTGGCAGATTCTAGGAGATCAACGCCGATGCGTAGCTGGGCTGTTCGCGGGCTGGTCCTGCTGCTGGCCGTGCTGGTGCTGCCTGCGGCGCTGGCACAGGCGGTGCCTGGGCTTTTGCCGCTCAGCCCGCTGCAGCGCGAGTACCTTGCCGCGCATCCGAGCATCGTCGTGGGCCAGTATGACAGTGGCTGGCCGCCGTTCGAGTCCCTCCGTGATGGCCAGCAGGTCGGCCTGGGCCCGGATTATCTGTCGCTTCTCGCCCGTCAGCTGGGCGTGAAGGTGGAGGCACGGCGCTATCCCGACTGGACATCCGTGCTGGATGCGGCATGTCGTGGCGAGATCGATGTAGTGATGAATGTCGGTCTCAGTGCCGACCGCACCCGCTGCATGGTCTATACCGCCGCCTATGGCGAGGCACCGCTGGCCCTGGTGGGACGCCCGGATGACCTGCGTGCCTCCGACATCCCCGACCTGGATGGACTGCGGGTGGTGATCGAGCAGGACTTCCTGACCGGCCCGCAGGTGCGGGCGCGCTTTCCCCGGGCACGACAGCTTGTCGCAAACAGCTCGTTGGCGGCGCTGGAGATGGTCAGAGACGACAAGGCAGACGTTTACATCGGCAATGCCTACGTGGCCACCGAACTGATCGCACGCGAGGACCTGCAGGGGGTCGTGCTGCTGCGCCCCAGCGATCTGCCGCCCGAACGGCTGCACTTCGGTGTTCCCAACAGCAAGCAGCCGTTGGCCGAAGCATTGGACCTGGCACTGGCTGCGACCAGCCAGGCCCAGCGCGATGCGCTGGTGCAGCGCTGGCTGCCACCTCCGCAGTGGTCGGCATCGGCACAGCTGGCGTTGAGCCAGGCCGAGAAACGGGTATTGGAGCAGCCGTTGAAGATCGGCTTCGCGCCGAACGCGGCGCCGCTGTCGTTCGCGGACCAGGATGGCAACCCCAGTGGCCTGGCCAGCGAATACCTGCGGCGCCTGCTGCAGGCTGGCGCCAACCTGCAGGTGGAAAACAGCCATGACTGGTACGAGGTGCGCGAGAAGGCGCGTCGCGGCGAGCTGCAGGCGGTGATGGGCATTCCTGCCGATTCTCGCTACCTGGGCCCGGACTGGGTGTTCAGCCAGCCCTTCATCAGCGTGCCGAACGTGATCGTCAGCCGGCGTGACAGCCCGGCGTTGCTGGGCCTGTCCGACCTGCAGGGCAAACGGGTGCTGCTGTCCGATCCGGAACGCGTGCGTGGCTATGTGCTGCAGCAGGCGCCGCAGGCGCGGATCATCGCGGCACGCAGCGCGGAACAGGCCCTGCAGCGCCTGATCAATGGCGACGCCGATGCCTACGTAGGCAACCTGGCACTGGTTGACCATCTGCTGCGCAACCGCTTCCCGGGGCGCCTGCAGGTGGCGGCACCGGCAGGTTTCAACGATCAGCTGGTGCTGGCGGTTGAGCGCCGCCATGCCGCCCTGGCCACCACCTTCGACCGCCTGCTGCTGCAGATGACGCCGCGCAAGCGCGAGGCCCTGCGCGGGGACTGGCTGGCCGTCGAGTACCGCAACGGCCTGGACTGGAACAGCGCGATGCGCTGGGGCGTGCCGCTGCTGCTGGTGCTGCTCACCGCGCTGCTGGTGCACGCCATCGGGCATTGGCGGCTGCGCCGCGAGGTGGCCGGACGGCGTCACCTGGAACAGCGCCTGGCCGAAGTCACCGACAACCTGCCCGCCGTGGTCTATCAGGCTCGCCGCGCGGCAGACGGAACCCTCAGCTTCCCGTTCATTGCCGGTGACCTGCAGGCGTTGTTCGGAATCAGCCGGCAGCAGGCCGAACAGGATGCAATGTGCCTGCTGGAGCGCATCGAGGAAGACGACCGCGAGCACATCCTGCATGCGGTCGAGCAGGCGGCGCGCCAGTTCGCACCGCTTGTTCTCGAGTTCCGGCTGCGACCTGAAGGCACCGGCGCGCGCTGGGTGCGCAGCCAGGCCCATCCCTATGCGGCGGAAGCGGGCGTGGTCACCTGGAGTGGATACTGGGTGGATGTCAGCGAGGCGCGTGCACAGGCCGAGGCCCTCACTGCGGCCAAGGCTGACGCCGAACAGGCGGCGGAGGCGAAGTCGCGTTTCCTGGCGACCATGAGCCATGAAATCCGAACGCCGATGAGTGGCGTGCTGGGCATGCTGGAAGTGCTGGCGCATTCGCCGCTGGATGCCGAGCAGCAGCGCATCCTAGGGGTGATCGAGGATTCGGCGCAGATGCTGCGGCAGATCCTCGACGATATTCTTGACTACTCGCGGCTTGAGGCCGGCGCGCTGCGCCTGGAACCGGTGCCGCAGCCGCTGCGGCCATTGCTGGAAAGCGTGTGCCGGTTGTTGTCGGCGCAGGCCAGTGCACGTGGGCTGGACCTGCACGTGCAGATCGACCCGCAGCTGGCGGCCGCGCACGAAGTGGATGGCGTGCGCCTGCGCCAGATCGTGTTCAACCTGCTCAGCAACGCCATCAAGTTCACCGTGCGCGGCGAAGTGCGGCTGCAGCTGGACGTGCTGGGGCCGACCGCCGAAGACGGCAGCCAGCCGCTGTGCCTGAGCGTCACCGACACCGGCATCGGCATCGCGCCGGAACAGCTGCAGCACCTGTTTGCGCCGTTCACCCAGGCCGGTGCCTACATCCAGCGCGACCATGGGGGTACTGGCCTGGGCCTGAGCATCTGCCAGCGCCTGGTGCAGATGATGGACGGCGAGCTGGAGCTGCACAGCACGCTGGGCGAAGGGACCCGCGCCGAGGTGCGGCTGTCGCTGGTGGAAGCCGGCAGCGGTGATGTGGAAGCGCTGGTCGCCGAGCAGGAACAGGCCTCGCTGCTGCCGCCGGCGCTGCGCCAGGCGCGGGTGCTGGTGATCGAAGACCACCCGACCAACCAGGCGATGATGGCCTGGCGACTGCAGCAGCTGGGGGTGCCGCATGTGATGGTCGGTGACGGCCAGCAGGGCTTGGATCGGCTGTCGTCGGAGAGTTTCGATCTGGTGATCACCGACTGCCGGATGCCGGTGCTCGATGGCTTCGGTTTCACCCGCCTGCTGCGCGAACGCGAGGGCCGCAACGGCCAGCCGCGGCTGACCGTGCTGGCGCTGACCGCCAGCGTGCTGGATGACGATGCACGGCGCTGCCGCGAGGCCGGCATGGACGAAGTGCTGGCCAAGCCGCTGTCACTGGCCACGCTGCGTACCGCACTGCTGCGCTGGTTGCCGCAGGCGCAGGGACAGTCGTTCGAGGAGCCGCAGGCCGGGTCCGCCGCCGACGATGCTGGGACGCTGCCCGATCTGGACAGCCTGCAGCGGCGCTTCGGCTCGCGTGCGGTGGCCGAGCAGCTGCGCGACAGCCTGTTGCAGGCCAGCGAGGGCGATCTTGCCGCCGTGCAGCGCGCGCTGCAGGCTGGAGATCGCGAGGCGGCCGCACTGCACCTGCATCGTCAGGCCGGTGGGTTGGGCGCCGTGGGAGCGACAGTGCTGGCCGGGCAGGCCAATGCGCTGGTAGAGCGTCTGCAGGATGCGGCGGAAGCCGATGTGGCGCCGTTGTTCGCGGCAGTGGCGGAATTTGTGGCACGGCTGCAGCGACAGCTGCAGCGCCTGGCTCACTGAGCCGACTGCTGCTGCAGGTAGGCGATCACCAGCGCGCGGCGTTCGGCGCTGGGGAAGGCGTTGTACATGCGTGTGCCGGGCACCACGTGGGTGGGCGACTGCAGGAACGCATCCAGGGTCTGCGCGGTCCAGGTGATATCGGCGCGGCGCATGCCGTCGGAATAGCCATAGTCCGGCAGGCTGCCAGCGCGGCGGCCGATCACGCCGTGCAGATTGGGTCCGAAGCGGTGGATGCCACCAGGTTGCACGGTGTGGCAGCCGGCGCACAGCTCGAACGCGCGCTGCATGGCCTGCTGCTGCGCCTGTTCCGGCGTGGCCGGTGCCGCAGGCGGGCGCTGGCAGGCCGTGGCCGCCAGGGTCAAAGCAATGGTGATGAGCAGGCGGAAAGCACGCATGGGCGGGCAGGATAGCGACGCAGCGGGGCAGGTGGGCTGCGACACGCGGTCGCAGCCCGGAGCAATCACATGCCCGAATAGTTCGGGCCGCCACCGCCCTGCGGGGTCACCCAGACGATGTTCTGGGTCGGGTCCTTGATGTCGCAGGTCTTGCAGTGCACGCAGTTCTGCGCGTTGATCTGCAGGCGCGCGTTATCGGCTTCACCGACGAACTCGTACACACCCGCCGGGCAGTAGCGGGCTTCCGGGCCGGCGTACTCGGCCAGGTTCACCTTCACCGGAATGCTGGGGTCCTTCAGCGTCAGGTGGCTGGGCTGGTTCTCGTCGTGGTTGGTGCTGCTGAGGAACACCGAGCTGAGACGGTCGAAGGTCAGCACGCCATCCGGCTTCGGGTAGGCGATGCGGGTGTGCTTGGCCGCCGGCTCCAGGCAGACGTGATCCGGCTGCGTGCGGTGCAGGGTCCACGGCGGATTGCGCACGCCCAGCTTCGGCAGCAGCCACTGCTCCACGCCGGTCATCAGCGTGGCCACGGTCTGGCCCTTCTTGAACCACTGCTTGAAGTTCTTGGCCTGCTGCAGCTCGGTGAACAGCCAGCTGGCTTCGAAGGCCTTTGGATAGGCGCTCAGTTCGTCGTGCTGGCGGTCGGCGGCCAGCGCGTCGAACGCGGCATCGGCGCACAGCATGCCGGTCTTGATCGCGGCATGGCTGCCCTTGATGCGGCTGGCGTTGAGGTAGCCGGCCTCGCAGCCGACCAGCGCGCCACCGGGGAACACGGTCTTGGGCAGCGACAGCAGGCCACCGGCGGTGATCGCACGCGCGCCGTAACCGATGCGGGTGCCACCCTCCAGGTGCTTGCGGATGGACGGATGGGTCTTGAAGCGCTGGAACTCTTCGAACGGGCTCAGCCACGGGTTCCTGTAGTCCAGGCCAACCACATAACCGATGGCGACCTTGCCGCCGTCGGCGTGGTACAGGAACGCACCGCCGTAGGTGTCGCTGTCCAGCGGCCAGCCGGCGGCGTGCACCACCAGGCCCGGCTCATGCTTGGCCGGGTCGATCTGCCACAGTTCCTTGATGCCGATGCCGTAGGCCTGCGGGTCCTTGCCTTCGTCCAGCTTGTAGCGTGCGATCAGCTGGCGGCCGAGGTGGCCGCGTGCGCCTTCGGCGAAGATCGTGTACTTGGCCTGCAGCGCCATGCCGCGTTCGAAGGCCGGGCCGATGCTGCCGTCCTTCTCGATGCCCATGTCGCCGGTGGCCACGCCGATCACTTCACCGTTGTCGCCGTACAGCACCTCGGCTGCGGCGAAGCCGGGGAAGATCGCCACTTCCAGCGCTTCGGCCTGCTGCGCCAGCCAGCGGGTCACTTCACCCAGGCTGATGATGTAGTTGCCTTCGTTGTGGAAGCACTCCGGCAGCAGCGCATTGGGCGTGCTGCGTGCGCCGGTTTCGCTGAGGAACAGGAATTCGTCGCGGGTGACCTTCTGCTTCAGCGGTGCGCCGCGCTCGGCCCAGTCCGGGAACAGTTCGGTCAGTGCGCGCGGATCCATCACGGCGCCGGAAAGGACGTGCGCGCCCGGTTCGGAGCCCTTCTCCAGCACGCACACCGACAGGTCGCGGCCGGCTTCGATCGCGCGCTGGCGCAGGCGGATCGCGGTGGCCAGGCCGGCGGGGCCGGCGCCGACGATCACCACGTCGAACTCCATTACTTCACGCGGGGGCAGGGCGTTGGCTTCAGCGCTCATCGATTGCATGACTCGTGGGTAGGGCCGGCATCGGGGCCACCGGCGGTGCCTGGGAATCGCGCGTGCAGCCACGAGCGAAACGGTTGTTTGAATGTGTCAGGGTACCGGGCCGCGCGTGATCGAGCTAGATCGACGATGTTCACGTCATGATTGCTGCGGTGCAGCGTAATGCACGTGGCCGGGTAGGTGCCAACCTTGGTTGGCACATTGTTTCACCGCCCGGACCCGCTTCCGTGTGGACCAAGGTCCACACCTGCCAGACGCGATGCTTGCGGATGACCGACAATGGCCGGGTCCTGACTGCGCGTGAGTGCCATGGCTTTGCATCCGTACGATCTGTTCGATGTCCGTTCCCTGCTCAACGAGGAAGAGCGCGCGGTGCAGGAGAGCGTCGCCCGCTTCACCAACGAGCGCGTGCTGCCGATCATCGGCGATGCCTTCGACCAGGCCCGCTTCCCTTCAGAGCTGGTGCCGGAGATCGCCGCGCTGGGCCTGCTCGGTGCCACCCTGCCAGCCGAGTACGGCGGCGGCGACCTGGGTGCGGTCAGCTATGGCCTGATCTGCCAGGAGCTGGAGCGCGGTGATTCGGGCCTGCGCAGCTTCGTCTCGGTGCAGAGCTCGCTGTGCATGTACCCGATCTATGCCTACGGCAGCGAGGAACAGCGCCAGCAGTGGCTGCCGGCGATGGCGCGCGGTGAGCTGATCGGCTGCTTCGGCCTGACCGAGGCACACGGCGGTTCCGATCCGGCCAGCATGAAGACCCGCGCTGTGCGCGACGGCAGCGATTGGCGCATCAGCGGCAGCAAGATGTGGATCACCAGCGGCCCGGTGGCCGATCTGGCCATCGTCTGGGCGCAGACCGAAGACGGCATCCAGGGCTTCGTGCTGGAAAAGGGCATGGCCGGCTTCACCACGCAGGAGATCAAGCACAAGATGAGCCTGCGCGCGTCGCTGACCGGCGCGTTGTTCTTCGACGACGTGCGCGTGCCCGACAGCCACCGCCTGCCGAACGTGAAGGGCCTGAAGGGCCCGCTGGGTTGCCTGACCCAGGCCCGCTACGGCATCAGCTGGGGCCCGATCGGCGCTGCCATTGCCTGCCTGGATGAAGCGCTGGGCTATGCCAAGGAACGCGTGCTGTTCGGTCGCCCGCTGGCGGCCACGCAGAGCGCGCAGATCAAGCTGGCCGAAATGGCCCGCCGCATCACCACCGCGCAGCTGCTGGCGCTGCAGCTGGGCCGCCTGAAGGAAGCTGGCCAGCTGCAGCCGCAGCAGGTCAGCCTGGCCAAGTGGAACAACTGCCGCATGGCCATCGACATCGCCCGTGAGTGTCGCGATCTGCTGGGCGGGGCCGGCATCACCACCGAGCATGTAGCGATCCGGCATGCGCTGAACCTGGAATCGGTGATCACCTATGAAGGCACCGAGACCGTGCACCAGCTGGTGATCGGCCGCGAACTGACCGGCATCAACGCGTTCTAGGCGGTGCGGGGAACACCATCCACGCATGGCGTGGATCAACTGCACATGGCACCTGCCACGGCCACCTGGGATGTGCTTTGGTAGGTGCCAACCTTGGTTGGCACATTCCTTCAGCGCGCGACCGGGCATCGGTGCGGACCAAGGTCCGCACCCACCAGAAGCAGGTCCACACCCACCTGAGGCGGTTTACGCGCCGCCAGCAAACCCGTGCTGCCGCCACGCTTCGTACATCACCACCGCAACGGTGTTGGAAAGATTGAGGCTGCGGTTGTCCGGCCGCATCGGCAGGCGCAGGCGGCGGCCATCGGGCAAGGCATCGAGCACGTCCTGCGGCAGGCCGCGGCTTTCCGGGCCGAACAGGAAGGCATCACCATCTTCAAAGGCCACGCTGTCGTAGCGCACGCTGGCCCGGGTACTCAGTGCGAACAAGCGCTTTGGTGCGATCCGCGCCAGCGCGGTGTCCAGGTCGGGGTGCACCTGCAGGCGCGAGTATTCGTGGTAGTCCAGGCCGGCGCGCTTGAGCTGCTTGTCTTCCAGTGCGAAGCCGAGCGGCTCGACCAGGTGCAGCTGCGCGCCGGTGTTGGCGCAGAGCCGGATCACATTGCCCGTGTTGGGCGGGATTTCCGGTTGGAACAGGATCACATGGAACTGGGGCGCGGCATTCATCGGCGCAGTGTACCTGCGACGACCGCCGCCTTTACGGCGCACGCCCTGCGCTGGGCAGGGCGGCACCGCTTACGGGCGCAGCAGGACCTGGGCGGTTTCGGTGGCCAGGGCCTGCAGGTCGGCGGCGCTCGGGCGCACCTGCAGGGCCGGCAGGTTGACGATGACCGAGTTGGCGACGTTGGTGGCGGCAGCAGCCAGGGTGGCGGCGTAGCGCTGGGCTTCCATTTCGGCGGCCAGGGCGACGCGCTGTTCCAGGCTCGGGCGCACTTCCACCGAGGCCAGGGTGGTGATCGGCATCGCGGCAGCAACCGGGGCGGCAACGTAGCCGTTGCGCTCGGCCAGCTGGTCGGCGCTCGGGCGCACTTCCACGGTGGCCAGGGTCGGGATGCCGCTGGCCTGTTCCCAGGCCTGCTGGGCCAGCTGGTCGGCGGCCGGGCGGACCTGCACGGTGGCCAGGGTCTGGATGGATTCGGAGGCCTGCACCGACGAAACAACCGCGGTGCCGGCGATCAGGGCGATGGCGATGGCAATGGTCTTGGCGTTCATGACGGGGCCTGTTTAGTGTTGGTGATCAGTGGTGTGGTAGTAAGGTAGTACACCGATTATGGGCTTGCAAGGAAAATTTTCGGTTTCCTGCATGTGTTCAGTCTTCAGTCAGCTTTCATCTGAAGCCCTTCCTGGCGCAGGAAGTACCAAGCAATCCCCGTGCCAACTTTTAGTTGTTGATTTGCAAGAGTTTTTGTTTGGCCGAGAAGTGTCCGGTAGGCGGACACCTGTCCATTCGATGTGCTGCGGACACTGTCCGGACGGTCCTGGCGGGCGCTTGTGACCGGTCGGGCAGCGCAGATCGGCGCTGCGGATGGGGCACAGGGGCAAACACCCCCAGTGACTGCTGGCCGATTCCTGCCGCTGCGTGCGCAGGCTAGGATCGGGGTTCACCTATGTGACCAAGGATCCGGATATGTCTCTCGCCCTTCGCCCGCGCGCTGCACTGCTGGCCGTCGCCCTCAGCACCGCCCTGGGCACGCTTGTGCCTTCCCATGCGCTGGCGGCCAAGCCGGCCGCACCGGCCAAGGTCGATATCCCGTATGAGCAGTTCACCCTGCCCAACGGCCTGCGCGTGATCGTGCATACCGATCGCAAGGCGCCGATCGTCGCCGTCAACGTCTGGTACCACGTGGGCAGCAAGGACGAACCGGCCGGCCGTACCGGCTTCGCGCACCTGTTCGAACACCTGATGTTCCAGGGCAGCGAAAACCACGACGGCGAATTCTTCGAACCGTTCAAGCAGGTCGGTGCCACCAACCAGAACGGCACCACCAATACCGACCGCACCAACTACTTCGAGAACGTACCCACCACCGCGCTGGACATGGCGCTGTGGATGGAGTCGGACCGCATGGGCCATCTGGTCGGTGCGATCGACCAGGCGGCGCTGGACGAGCAGCGTGGCGTGGTGCAGAACGAGAAGCGCCAGGGCGAGAACCAGCCCTACGGTCAGGCCTGGGACCAGCTCAACAAGGCGCTGTACCCGGTAGGCCACCCGTATCACCACGGCGTGATCGGTTCGATGAACGATCTGAACGCGGCGTCGCTGGATGACGTGAAGACCTGGTTCCGCACCTGGTACGGCCCGAACAACGCGGTGCTGGTGCTGGCCGGCGACATCGACCTGGCCACTGCCAAGGAAAAGGTCGGCAAGTACTTCGGCAGCATCCCGGCCGGCCCGACCATGGCGCAGCCGGCAGTGAACGTGGCCAAGCGCAACGCCGACACGCGCGAGACGATGACCGACAAGGTGCCGCAGGCGCGCATCTACCGCGCCTGGAACGTGCCGCAGGTCGGCACCACCGATGTCGATCAGCTGCAGCTGTTCGCGCAGGTCCTGGGCGGTGCCAAGTCCTCGCGCCTGAGCCAGCGCCTGCAGCACCAGGACAAGCTGGTGGACAGCATCGCCTCGGGCCTTTCGACCTCGCAGCTGGGTTCGAACTTCGTGATCATGGCGACGGTCAAGCAGGGCCAGGACCCGGCCAAGGTCGAGAAGATCATCGACGAGGAACTGGACCGCCTGATCAAGCAGGGTCCCACCGCGGCCGAGCTGGAGCGCGCCAAGACCGGTGCCCGCGCCGGCTTCATCCGCGGCATCGAGCGCATCGGCGGCTTCGGCGGCAAGGCCGACGCACTGGCCGAGTGCGCGGTGTTCACCGGCGACCCGGGCTGCTTCCGCACCTCGCTGGCCAACATCGAGAAGGCCAGTGCCGCTGATCTGAGCCGGCTGGGCGCGCAGTGGCTGGACAAGGGCAGCCACACCCTGGTGATCGCACCGGGTGAGCGTGTGGCGCTGAAGGAAGACCCGAGCCAGGCACCGAAGCCGTTCAACGTTCCCGCGGTGGACCCCAAGTACAGCACCTTGCCGGAGCAGGTCGACCGCAAGGCCGGCGTGCCGCAGACCCGCGAGTTCCCGCAGCTGAAGTTCCCGGCGCTGCAGCGCGCCACGCTGAAGAACGGCACCCAGGTGATCCTGGCCGAACGCCACGAGATTCCGGTGGTGCAGTTCAGCTACCAGTTCCCGGGCGGCTTCAGCGCCGACCAGGGCCGCAAGCCGGGCACCGCCAACTTCACCATGAGCCTGATGACCGAAGGCGCCGGCAAGCTCGGCTCGCTGGCCTTCGCCGATGCTGCCGATGCGCTGGGCGCCAGCCTGGATGCCTCGGCCGGCCTGGACTCGATGAGCGTGGACCTGTCGGCACTGAAGGAAAACCTGGCACCGTCGCTGGCGCTGTACCGCGACCTGCTGCGCGAGCCGCGCTTCGAGCAGGGTGAGATCGACCGGGTCAAGGCGACCTGGATCGCCGGCATCCAGCAGGAGAAGGTCAACCCGGGTGCGGTGGCGATGCGCGTGCTGCCGCCACTGCTGTATGGCAAGGGCCACCCGTATGCCATTCCGTTCACCGGCAGTGGCGATGAGGCGGCGATCAGCGGCCTGACCCGCGAAGATCTGGTTGATTTCCACCGCGACTGGCTGCGCCCGCAGAACGGCACCCTGATCGTGGTCGGTGATACCACGCTGGCGGAAATCGTGCCGCTGCTGGACAAGCAGCTGGGCGACTGGAAGGCTGCCGGCGATGCCCCGCAGGTGAAGGCGGCCACCGACGTCGCATTGCCGAAGGGCCCGCGCGTGTTCCTGATCGACCAGCCGGGCGCGGTGCAGGCCAACCTGTTCGCCGGCCAGGTGGTCGCGCCGTCCAGCGCCACCAGCTCGACCCGCTTCGATATTGCCAACGGCGTGATCGGTGGCGACTTCACCTCGCGCCTGAACATGAACCTGCGTGAGGACAAGCACTGGTCGTACGGTGCGCGCAGCAGCGCGATCAATTCGGTGGGCCAGCGCCCGTGGATGGCCAGCGCGCCGGTGCAGATCGACAAGACCGGCCCGGCGATGGCGGAAATGCGCAAGGAAATCGCCGCGTTCGCCGACGGCAGCAAGCCGGCCACCGCCGCCGAGGTCAACCGCATCCGCAACATCCAGACCCTGAGCCTGCCCGGTGCCTATGAGACCGCCAGCGCGGTGGCGTCGACCATCGGTTCGATCGTGCAGTTCAAGCGCCCGGACGACTACGTGCTGCGCCGCAAGGCCGAGATCGAGGCGATGACCCCGGCACAGGTGCAGCAGGCCGCCGCCGAGATCAAGCCGCAGGCGCTGACCTGGGTGGTGGTGGGTGACCTCAAGCAGACCGAAGCGGCCGTGCGCGCGCTGAACCTGGGCGAGGTGACCGTGATCGATGCCGAAGGCAACCCGGTCAAGAAGTAAGGCACTACCCGGCCCGCCATGGGGCGGGCCGGCTCCTCCGGTAGTGCCGGCCGCTGGCCGGCAACTCCGTGACCCGAAGGCGGGGTCAGGCTCCCCTGCGGGGGATCTGACCCCACCCACCGGCTACCCCCGATTCAGGCTGTTCAGGCAGAATCCCCCCATACCCTTCCAGGATCTGCCCATGCGCGTTCTGCTGCTTTCCTCCCTGCTGCTCACCGTCACCGCCTGTACCTGGGTGCCGATCGAACCGGCCGGCAAGGCGACCCGCGTGCTGCCGGCAGGCCCGGTTCCCGCTGGCTGCATCGCCAAGGGCGAGGTGGTGGTCACCGTGAAGAGCAAGGTCGGCTTCTACAACCGCAACCCGCTGCGTGTGCAGGAAGAGCTGGAAACCCTGGCCCGCAACGAGGCCCCGAGCGCCGGCGCCAACGCCGTACAGGCCGCCGCCGCTCCGGCCGATGGCAGCCAGCGCTTCGCCGCTTTCCAGTGCCCGCCGCGCTGAACGCTTCACCATACGGCCAAGCCTGAATTCGTAAAGATGCGGTGAAGGCCCCGGGGGTTATAGAATAGCGCCCCCTTTTGCCTGAGCCTTGGCGCTAACCTCGATGCTCTTCAAGAATGTCTCGATCGCCGGCCTGGCACACGTTGATGCGCCGCATACGCTGACGACCAAGGAAATCAACGAGCGGCTGCAGCCGACGTTGGATCGCCTCGGTATCCGCACCGACGTGCTCGGCGATATCGCCGGCATCCATGCCCGCCGCCTGTGGGACAACGGCGTGCTTGCGTCCGATGCCGCCACCATGGCCGGCCGCAAGGCGCTGGAAGACGCGGGCATCGATGCGACGCAGGTCGGCCTGCTGGTCAACACCTCGGTCAGCCGCGACTACCTGGAGCCGTCCACGGCCTCCATCGTGTCGGGCAACCTCGGCGTCAGCGACGAGTGCATGACCTTCGACGTCGCCAATGCCTGCCTGGCCTTCATCAACGGCATGGATATCGCGGCGCGCATGATCGAGCGCGGCGACATCGACTACGCGCTGGTGGTGGATGGCGAGACCGCCAACCTGGTGTACGAGAAGACCCTGGAGCGCATGACCGCCCCGGACGTCACCGCCGACGACTTCCGCAACGAGCTGGCCGCCCTGACCACGGGTTCGGGCGCCGCCGCGATGGTGATGGCGCGCTCGGAACTGGTGCCGGATGCGCCGCGCTACAAGGGTGGCGTGACCCGCTCGGCCACCGAGTGGAACCAGCTGTGCCTGGGCAACCTGGACCGCATGGTCACCGACACCCGCCTGCTGCTGATCGAAGGTATCAAGCTGGCGCAGAAGACCTTCAGCGCCGCCAAGATCGCACTCGGCTGGGCTGTGGAAGAACTGGACCAGTTCGTGATCCACCAGGTCAGCCAGCCGCACACCGCCGCGTTCATCAAGAACTTCGGCATCGACCCGAAGAAGGTCATGACCATCTTCGGCGAGCACGGCAACATCGGCCCGGCCTCGGTGCCGATCGTGCTGAGCAAGCTCAAGCAGCTGGGCAAGCTGAAGAAGGGCGATCGCATCGCGCTTCTGGGCATTGGCTCGGGCCTGAACTGCTCGATGGCTGAAGTGGTCTGGTAAAAAAGTCACCGCTGACCTGCTGCACGATGGGCAGCGATGATTTTTCCAAGTGTCCAGGGGCCGGTTCTACCGGCCCTTTCTACAGGTGCGATTCGATGTCCCAGCTTCCCGGTTACCCCGCCCACCCGCAGCGCTTCGAGGTCCGCCCCGGCCTGTCGATGAACTATCTCGACGAAGGCCCGCGCGATGGCGAAGTGGTGGTGATGGTGCATGGCAACCCTTCGTGGAGCTATTACTGGCGCACGCTGGTGGCCGGCCTGTCGGACACGTACCGCTGCATCGTGCCGGATCACATCGGCATGGGCCTGTCGGACAAGCCCGATGACAGCCGCTACGAGTACACGCTGCAGTCGCGCGTGGACGACCTTGATGCGCTGCTGAAGCACCTGGGCATCACCGGTCCGGTGACCCTGGCCGTGCACGACTGGGGCGGCATGATCGGCTTCGGCTGGGCGCTGTCGCACCACGACCAGGTGAAGCGCCTGGTGGTGCTCAACACCGCCGCGTTCCCGATGCCGGCAGCGAAGACGATGCCGTGGCAGATCGCGCTGGGCCGGCACTGGAAGATCGGCGAGTGGATCATCCGCACCTTCAACGCGTTCTCGTCCGGTGCCTCGTGGCTGGGTGTGGAGCGGAAGATGCCGGCCGATGTGCGCCGCGCCTACGTGTCGCCGTACAACAACTACGCCAACCGCATCAGCACCATCCGTTTCATGCAGGACATCCCGCTGTCGCCGGCCGACAAGGCCTGGTCGCTGCTGGAGCGTGCCGGCAAAGCGCTGCCGTCGTTCGCGGACCGCCCGGCCTTCCTCGGCTGGGGCCTGCGCGACTTCGTGTTCGACCACCACTTCCTGAAGGGCTTCCAGGCCGCGCTACCGCAGGCCCAGGTGCATGCCTTCGAGGACGCTGGTCATTACGTGCTGGAAGACAAGCACGAAGTGCTGGTGCCGGAAATCCGCGCGTTCCTGGACAAGAACCCGATCTGAGGTGTGCCGACCAACGGTCGGCACCCACCGGAAGAGGACATGGGTAGGTGCCGACCGTTGGTCGGCACACCCGAAGGGTTCATGAGGTTGCCGGCCAGCGGCCGACACTACCACTACGCCGCGATCGGCGCCTGCGGTGACGGGCTGTTGCCGTTGTCGTCCGGGTGGTCGTCGTCGTTGCCCGCTTCGTCGCGCCAGCGCCAGTCGGCCAGGGTCAACGGATCCAGGCCATAGGCAATGCGCGCCTTGTCGCACTGCGGGCTGGCCTTGCCGTACTCCCACGATGCATCCACCTCACGGCACACGCTGGGCCGGTTGGGGTGGATGGTGCAGCGTGAATACACGCCGATCTGCGCATCCAGCGCCACGCAGCGCACCGGCTTGGAGTGGGTGCCGCGCATGCACAGGCGATGCGGGTCCAGCACCTCGGTCAGCTGGTGCGGTACGCCGCCGGGGGTGACCTCGTCCGATTCCATCCAGTGGAAGGCCACGCGGTATTGGGTGCAGCAGGCGCCGCAGGTCATGCAGGGATGTTGCATGGGCAAGCCGCCTCGGGCGGCAGTCGGAATCAGGAACGAGGGTGCGGATTTTCCACGAAGTTGGCCGCCGCGCAAGAAATTCCGTAAGCGGCGACAATGAACGGATGAACCGACCCTGCAATATTGCCGCCCGTTTGCCTGAACTGGCGCGTGAACGGCCCGACCAGATCGCCATCCGCTGCCCGGGCCGCCGTGGCGCCGGCAACGGCATGGCCGCCTACGACGTGACCCTGGATTACCGCCAGCTGGACGCCCGCAGCGACGCCATGGCGGCTGGCCTGGCAGGCTACGGGATCGGTCGCGGGGTGCGCACGGTGGTGATGGTGCGGCCGTCGCCGGAGTTCTTCCTGTTGATGTTTGCCCTGTTCAAACTGGGTGCGGTGCCGGTGCTGGTCGACCCGGGCATCGACAAACGCGCGCTGAAGCAGTGCCTGGATGAGGCGCAGCCGGAGGCTTTCATTGGCATTCCGCTGGCACACGTGGCGCGGTTGGCGCTGCGCTGGGCGCGCTCGGCGACCCGCCTGGTCACCGTCGGCCGCCGCCTCGGCTGGGGCGGGACCACGCTGGCCGCGCTGGAGCGCGCCGGTGCCAACGGGGGGGCGATGCTGGCCGCCACCGATGGCGAGGACATGGCCGCGATCCTGTTCACCAGCGGCTCCACCGGCGTGCCCAAGGGCGTGGTCTACCGCCACCGTCATTTCGTCGGCCAGATCCAGCTGCTGGGCAGTGCCTTTGGCATGGAAGCGGGCGGGGTGGACCTGCCGACCTTCCCGCCGTTTGCCTTGTTCGACCCGGCGCTGGGCCTGACCTCGGTGATCCCGGACATGGACCCGACCCGGCCGGCACAGGCCGACCCGGCACGCCTGCATGACGCCATCCAGCGCTTCGGCGTGACCCAGCTGTTTGGCTCGCCTGCGCTGATGCGGGTGCTGGCCCGTCACGGCCGGCCGTTGCCGACGGTGACCCGGGTGACCTCGGCCGGTGCGCCGGTGCCGCCGGATGTGGTCGCCACCATCCGCAGCCTGTTGCCGGCCGATGCGCAGTTCTGGACCCCGTACGGCGCCACCGAGTGCCTGCCGGTGGCGGTGGTGGAAGGCCGCGAGCTGGAGCGCACCCGTGCCGCCACCGAGGCCGGTGCCGGTACCTGCGTGGGCAGCGTGGTTGAACCGAATGAGGTGCGCATCATCGGCATCGATGACGCACCGTTGGCCGACTGGTCGCAGGCGCGCGTGCTGGCCACCGGCGAGGTGGGCGAGATCACCGTGGCCGGACCGACCGCTACCGACAGTTACTTCAACCGCCCGCAGGCCACCGCGGCGGCGAAGATCCGCGAGACCCTGGCCGATGGCAGCACGCGCGTGGTGCACCGCATGGGTGACGTGGGCTACTTCGATGCGCAGGGCCGCCTGTGGTTCTGCGGCCGCAAGACCCATCGCGTGGAAACCGCACGGGGGCCGCTGTACACCGAACAGGTGGAGCCGGTGTTCAATACCGTGCCCGGGGTGGCGCGCACGGCGCTGGTCGGTGTTGGTCCGGCGGGAGCACAGGTGCCGGTGCTGTGCGTGGAGCTGCAGCGTGGCCAGTCAGACAGCCCGGCGCTGCAGGAGGCGCTGCGTGCGCACGCCGCAGCCCGCGCACCGGAGGCCGGCCTGCAGCACTTCCTGGTGCATCCGGCGTTCCCCGTCGATATCCGTCACAACGCCAAGATCGGCCGCGAGAAGCTCGCCGTCTGGGCCAGCGCCGAACTGGAGAAGCGCGCATGAAGATCCTGGTCACCGGTGGTGGTGGTTTCCTTGGCCAGGCGCTGTGCCGTGGGCTGGTCGAACGTGGCCACCAGGTGCTGGCGTTCAACCGCAGCCACTACCCGGAACTGCAGGCCATGGGCGTGGGCCAGATCCGCGGCGATCTGGCCGATGCGCAGGCGGTGCTGCACGCGGTGGCCGGCGTCGATGCGGTATTTCACAACGGCGCCAAGGCCGGCGCCTGGGGCAGCTATGACAGCTACCACCAGGCCAACGTGGTCGGCACCGACAACGTGATCGCCGCCTGCCGCGCGCACGGCATCAGCCGGCTGGTCTACACCTCCACGCCCAGCGTGACCCACCGCGCGACCCACCCGGTGGAAGGCCTGGGGGCTGATGAGGTGCCGTACGGCGAGGACTTCCAGGCACCGTATGCGGCGACCAAGGCGATCGCCGAACAGCGCGTGCTGGCGGCCAATGACGCCTCGTTGGCGACGGTGGCGCTGCGCCCGCGCCTGATCTGGGGCCCGGGCGACCAGCAGCTGGTGCCGCGCCTGGCCGAACGTGCGCGGCAGGGCCGCCTGCGGCTGGTCGGCGACGGCAACAACAAGGTGGATACCACTTACATCGACAATGCCGCGCTCGCGCACTTCCTCGCTTTCGAAGCATTGGCGCCGGGCGCGGCTTGTGCGGGCAAGGCCTACTTCATTTCCAACGGCGAACCGCTGCCCATGCGCGAGCTGGTCAACAAGCTGCTGTCCGCGGTGGGTGCACCAACGGTGGACAAGGCGATCAGCTTCAAGACCGCTTATCGCATCGGTGCGGTCTGCGAGCGGCTGTGGCCGCTGCTGCGCCTGCGTGGCGAGCCGCCGCTGACCCGCTTCCTGGCCGAGCAGCTGTGCACGCCGCACTGGTACAGCATGGAGCCGGCGCGCCGTGACTTCGGCTACGTGCCGCAGGTCAGCATTGAAGAAGGGCTGCGCAGGCTGAAGGCTTCATCTGCCGCATAGGTCGCCATCACTGGTTGCACACCGCCAGATCGGGAGGATGGACCCACGCCATCCAACGGCCCGGACATCTGCGAGGAGCACCATGCTGCATTACGCCGTTATTTTCTTCGTCATCGCCATCATCGCTGCCGTGCTCGGCTTCTCCGGCATCGCCGGTGCCGCCAGCAACATCGCCTGGATCCTGTTCGTTGTGTTCCTGGTACTGGCAGTGATTTCGATGTTCCGCAAGCGCGGCTAGAAGACCGCTGGGTAGTGCCGGCCGCTGGCCGGCACTGCTCTTTCCGGTGGGTGCCGACCGTTGGTCGGCACGCATCTTTGTAGAGTCGAGCCATGCTCGACTCATGAAAAGCAGTCGAGCATGGCTCGACTCTACAGAGAGCGCTGCTACACAGCGCTGTGCAATCCGCGATCGGCTGCATGACGCTCCAGCGCCAGTTCGATCAGGCGCGTGATCAGCGTGGTGTAGTCCACACCGCTGGCGCCCCACAGCTTCGGGTACATGCTGATGCGGGTGAAGCCCGGCAGCGTGTTGACCTCGTTGATGACGATCTCGCCGTCTGCGGTGAGGAACACATCCACGCGCGCCATGCCCGCACACTCCAGCGCCTGGTAGGCCCGCAGCGCGATCTGCTGGATACGCGCCTGGGTTGCAGCATCGATATCCGCCGGCACCACCACCTCGGCGCCATCCTCGTTGATGTACTTGGTGTCGTAGGCGTAGAACTCGTCGTGCACCACCACCTCGCCGCACAGGCTGGCCTGCGGCTGTTCGTTGCCCAGCACCGCGCACTCGATCTCACGGCCGACCACCGCCGATTCGACCAGCACCTTGTGGTCATAGCGCAGCGCCAATGCAAGTGCCTCGGCGAAGCCCGCCGCATCCTTGACCTTGCTCACACCCACCGACGAACCCTGGTTGGCCGGCTTCACGAACAACGGCAGGCCGAGCTGCGCGATCACCGCATCGACATCAACGTCAGCGGCCTGGTGACGTCGGATGCACAGCCACGGCGCCACCTGCAGGCCAGCGTCGCGCAACAGGCGCTTGGTGACGTCCTTGTCCATCGCCACCGCCGAGCCCAGTACCGGAGAACCGACGAAAGGCAGGTTGGCCATGCGCAGCAGCCCCTGCAGCGCACCGTCCTCGCCCAGCGGCCCGTGCACGATCGGCAGTACCACATCGATCTGGCCCAGCGCGCTGGCCGCATCGGACGGCTGCAGCTGTGCCTGCTCAGCACCCGGGCGTACCGCCAGCGACGTGCCGGACCGATGCAGCGCGATGCGCGACGGATCATCGGCATTGATCAGGAAGGTATCCGGCTGGCTCAGATGCCATTGGCCCTGCTTGTCGATACCGACCAGCACCGGCTCGAAGCGCTCGCGATCAAGCGCATCGAGGATGTTCTTCGCCGACTGCAGCGAAACTTCGTGCTCGGAGGACTTGCCCCCGAAGATGATGCCGACCCGGGTCCGTGCCATGGTGTTGCGATGTCCTGTGCGTTGCGTGGCCGTACAGCATGAACCTTCCATTGACGCACAGGTGAGGCACAGATGAACCGCCTGACGGTCGGCTCGAGTAGCGGCCAACCCTGGTTGGCACCCCCGGAAATCCAGCGCCGACCAAGGTCGGCATCCACCAACGCGAGATGCCATCAGCATTGGGGTCAGAGCCCGTTGCGCAGCAACGGGATCCGACCCCGGATAGCCTGACAGATCGCAGGAACCTGTCGAAGGCGGGGTGGGTCCGGTTGCGGGGGCGTGAGCCGCATGGGCCCGAGGCATGCCTCGGGCGGGTTGGGCAGGACGCCCAACCCCGGTCTTGCCGTGTGCGCAGGACAGCGCACACGAGCAAGCGGCGACCGAGCTTACAGGGACGTACTTGCAGCGGCCCCCGCAACCGAACCCACCCCGCCTCTCCACAGGAAGCCAGCCTTTGATGTTGCTCTGGCAGTCGCCTCTGCGGGTGCCGGGCGGCAGCCCGGCCCAAGCCCCCCACCCACGCAGGTAGAATGCGCACATGGCTCTCTCCCTGCTCAAGTCCCTCAAGCCGGTCGCTGGCCGCGCCCTGCAGATCGCCCTGAACCGCGCGCTGGCGCTGGATCCGGATACCCGCCATGCACTGGCCAGCCTCGACGGCCGGCACATCGACCTGACCCTGGAAGCGCCGTCGCTGGCCATGCGCATCAGCGTCGACGGTGATGCACTGCGGGTCGGCCCGGTGGACGCGCAGGAAGCCGACCTGGCCGTGCGCAGCAGCCTGGCCGGCGTGCTGGCGCAGCTGCCGCTGCTGGCCAACGCACGGCGCGGCGACAACAACGGCAAGGGTCGCGTGCGCGTGGCCGGTGATGCCGAACTGGCGCGTCGCCTGCAGCAGCTGGCCAAGGGCTTCGACCCGGACTGGCAGCAGCCCTTCGTCAGCGTGTTCGGCGAGGTGCTGGGCGTGCAGGTGGCCAACACCCTGCGCGGTGCCCTTCAGCACGCGCGCCAGGGCGCGATCGACCTGGCCCACAGCGCCGCCGAGTTCATCACCGAGGAATCGCGCGACGTGGTGCCGCGTGCCGAGCTGGATGCCTTCCACGACGATGTGGACGTGCTGCGCGACGACGTCGAACGCCTCGGTGCACGCGTGCAGCGTCTGCGGGGTGCCGCATGAAGGCCGTGCTGCGTGCCAGCCGCATCGGCCGGGTGATCCTGCGTTACCGCCTCGACGACCTGTTGCAGGGCACTCCCGCCGAGCGCTGGCTGCGCCTGGCCAAGCCGTTCGTGCCGCGCGCCTCGGCCGACATCGCCGCTCAGTCGCGCGGTGCACGCCTGCGTCTGGCGCTGCAGGATCTGGGCCCGATCTTCGTAAAGTTCGGCCAGATCCTGTCCACCCGCCGCGACCTGGTGCCGCCGGATGTGGCCAATGAACTGACCCTGCTGCAGGACCGGGTCAAGCCGTTCGATGGTGAGACCGCGCGTCGCATCGTCGAGGAAGCGCTGGGCCTGCCGGTCAGCGAGGCCTTCGCCAGCTTCGATACCGAACCGCTGGCCTCGGCCTCGATCGCGCAGGTGCACGCAGCCACGCTGGCCGATGGCCGCCAGGTGGTGGTCAAGGTGCTGCGCCCGGGCATCGAGAAGCAGATCGACGCCGATATCGCGTTGCTCAATTCGCTGGCTGCCCTGGTCGAGCGCACCCACCCGCGCGCCGAAAAGATCCGCCCGCGCGAAGTGGTGGCCGAAGTCGAGAACACCCTGGCTGCCGAGCTGGACCTGCAGCGCGAAGGCGCCAATGCCAGCGTGCTGCGCCGCTTCTGGGAAAACAGCGACGATCTGTACGTGCCGGAAGTGATCTGGAGCCACACCGCCGAGCGGGCACTGACCCTGGAACGCGTGTGGGGCATCCCGTCCGATGACATCGCCGCACTGGACAAGGCCGGCATCGACCGCAAGGCGCTGGCCGCCAAGGGCGTGCGGGTGTTCTACACCCAGGTGTTCCGCGACAACTTCTTCCACGCCGATGCGCACGCCGGCAACATCTGGGTCGACACCGATCCGGCGCGCCGCGCCAACCCGCGTTTCATCGCGCTGGACTTCGGCATCATGGGCCAGCTCTCGCAGGAAGATCAGTACTACCTGGCCGAGAACTTCATGGCCATCTTCAACCGCGATTACCGCCGCATCGCCGAACTGCACGTGCAGGCGCGCTGGATGCCGGACAACGTGCGCATCGATGACCTCGAGGCCGCCGTGCGTTCGGTGTGCGAGCCGTACTTCACCCGGCCGCTGTCGCAGATCTCGCTGGCCGAAGTGCTGATGAAGCTGTTCCGCGTGGCCCAGCGTTACCAGCTGACCCTGCAGCCGCAGCTGATCCTGCTGCAGAAGACCCTGCTGAACATCGAAGGCGTCGGCCGCCAGCTCGACCCGCAGATCGACATCTGGGCGGTGGCCAAGCCGGTGCTGGCGAAGATCCTGCGCGAGCGTTACAGCCCGCGCCGGGTGGTACGCGAGATCGGCAAGCGCCTGCCGGAAATCATGACCCATGCGCCGGACATGCCGCGCCTGGTGCACGCCTGGCTGACCCAGCAGGTGGAAGGCCGCCACGAACTGTCGATGCGTTCGCGCGACCTGGCCGCACTGGATGCCAGCGTGCAGCGCCTGCAGAAGCATGCGGTCGGCGCGATCACCGGTGTCGGCCTGCTGGCCATCGCTGCACTGATGTATGTGCTGCAGCCGCCGGGCTGGTACTGGGGCGACGTGCCGGCGTGGAGCTGGCTGTCCGGTGCGGTCGGCGCAGTGGCGCTGCTGCGCGCGTGGTGGAAGTAGGCCCCATGCTGCAGGCACTCAAGGACGAACTGATCCGCTTCGGCGCCGACAACGACGCACGCGAGAGCGAGCGCGGCCGACGCATGCTCAACATCACGCCCGACACCGGTGAATTCCTGTCGGTGCTGGTGCGCTTCGGCAACGCTCGCCGGGTGCTGGAAATCGGTACGTCCAACGGCTATTCCACGCTGTGGCTGGCCGAGGCAACCGCCGCCATCGACGGCCACGTGACCACGCTGGAATACGCCGAGAACAAGGTGGCGATGGCGCGTGATACCTTCGCGCGCAGTGGTCTGGCCGATCGCATCACGCTGGTCCACGACGATGCCGGGCTCTGGCTGGCGCAGGCCGCCGATGCCTGCATCGACCTGCTGTTCCTCGATTCGGACCGCGGGCAGTACGCCGGCTGGTGGCCGCAGCTGCGTCGTGTGCTGCGCCCGGGTGGCCTGCTGGTGGTGGACAACGCCACCTCGCATGCGGAAGAGATGCAACCGCTGCGCGTGCTGCTGGACGCTGATCCGGACTTCAGCACCAGCCTGGTGCCGGTGGGCAACGGCGAGCTGCTGGCCGTGCGCAGCGCCTGACCGCTCTACAGGTAGGTGCCAACCTTGGTTGGCACGCTGTTGCCGGCCGCTGGTCGGCAACCGCAGCCATCCGACTGCCCGGAGACAGCCGGCCAGCGGCCGGCTCTACCCCATTCAGTGCCCAGCCCCGATAATCCTGCCGTGAGCACCGAACCCGATACCCTCGCCGCGGTCGAGACCGACACCGTGCCCCTGCAGCTGCTGCACCTGGATGAGCGCCTGGCCGTGGTCAACAAGCCTGCCGGGCTGATGGTCCACGACAGCAAGCTGGCTCGTGGCGAAGACGACTTCCTGGCCGACCGCCTGCGCGAGCAGCTGGGCCGCCCGATCTTCCTCGTGCATCGCCTGGACCGGGCCACCAGTGGCTGCCTGCTGCTGGCCTTCGACCGCGATACCGCCAGTGCGCTGGGCAAGGCCCTGATGGGCGGCGAAGTGCTGAAGGACTACCTGACGGTCTGCCGGGGCTGGCCGGCCGAGCTCGCCTGGCAGGTCGATCATGATCTGGACGGCGGCCCGGGCAAGCCGGTGAAAAAGCCGGCGATCACCGACTTCCAGCGCCTGGCCACCGGCGAGCTGTCGGTGCCGGTCGGTGAATTCACCAGCTCGCGCTACGCACTGCTGCGCTGCCAGCCGCAGACCGGACGCTTCCGGCAGATCCGCCGGCACCTCAAGCACCTCTCGCATCACATGATCGGCGACACCAGCCACGGCGATGGCCGCCACAACCGCATCTTCCGCATGCAGGGCGTGCACCGCATGCTGCTGCACGCCGAGCGCCTGCGCTTCCCGCATCCGGACGGTGGCACGGTGGACGTGCGTGCGCCGTTGGACGGCGGGTTCCAGAAGGCGCTGGACCTGTTCGGTTGGCAGGTGGATACCGATTGACGGTAGTGCCGGCCGCTGGCCGGCATCTGCGCGATTCCATATGTAATGGGGAGCCGGCCAGCGGCCGGCACTACCTCATTTCTTTTCCGGCTCGTTGACGATCGCTTCCAGATCCTTCTGCAGGTCCGCGAACAGCGGCTGCATGCGCGCCTGGATTGCCACCATCACGTTCTGCATCAGCGCCGGGGTCTTGTCCAGCAGGCTCTGGCCGGCCGCGCTCTCGTAGAACTCGGCCATCGCCAGCACGTCTTCCTTGCTGAAGGTCTTTTTGTACAGGTCCACGTACATCGGTCGCAGCTGCTGCCACGACAGGGCCTGGCGCAGGGTCTGGCTGGTCCGCGCCTGGATCCGCTTCAGCTGTTCCTGCTGCTGGGCATTGAGCTGGCGCTGCGCGGCCACCTGCTGGAACTGCTGCTGCTGCATCGCCTCGATCTGCGGCAGCATGGTGTCGATCATGCTCTGCGCGCGCGAGGCCGACAGCAGGCGGTTGATGTCGCCATCGGTCGGCGGCGCGGCCAGGGCCGGAACGCTCGCCACGGCCAGCGCCAGCAGCAGGGCAGCGCGGCGCAGCAGGGACGGCAGGGCGGGTACGGTGCGGGTCATGCGGGGCTTCCTGCAGTACATGGGACGGCCAGCATACCCGCAGCCAAGGCGAAGGCGGCGTGTTCGGTACCTGATCGGCGGCATACGGGGCGCGATGCCGCACTCCGGTGCGTGGCTGCCGCTACAATGCGCGGATGGGCAGTGGACCGGTCACCATCAGCGCGCAGCTTGAAATCCCCGACGGCGAGATCGTCGAGCGGTTCGTGCGTGCCAGTGGCGCCGGTGGCCAGAACGTCAACAAGGTCTCCACCGCGGTGGAACTGCGTTTCGATGTGGCCAACTCGCCCTCGTTGCCCGAACCGTTGCGCGCGCGCCTGCTGGCGCGGCGTGACCGGCGCATGACCGGCGAAGGCGTGCTGGTCATCGACGCGCAACGTTTCCGGACCCAGGATCGCAATCGCGAGGATGCGCGCGATCGGCTGGCGGCCTTCATCCAGGCCGGGCTGAGCGTGCCCAAGCCGCGCAAGACCACCAAGCCGACCCTCGGGTCGAAACTGCGTCGTCTGGACGCCAAACGCGGGCGCGCGCAGATCAAGCGCGGGCGCTCATCACGTGACTGGGAGTGATTGCTTGAACAACCCGACTTCGTTGCTGCCGGCCGTGCCGCCGCAGATGCCGCAGGTCAAACCCAACGCCTTCCTGCGCTGGCTGGCGCGCTGCACCCTGCGCATGGGCGGCTGGAAGGTGACCGGTACCCTGCCTGACATCCCCAGGCTGGTCTTCATCATCGCCCCGCATTCGTCCAACTGGGATGGCCTGTGGGGCATGGCCGCGAAGATCGCGCTGGGCATGAAGGTGAAGGTGCTGGGCAAGGCATCGCTGTTCTGGTGGCCGCTCGGCCCGCTGCTGCACAAGCTGGGTGTGATCCCGCTGGACCGCAGCTCGCCGCAGGGCACCGTCGGCCAGGCCGTGGACCTGCTGCGCAACAACGAGAAGATGTGGTTCGCCATCACGCCCGAGGGCACCCGCAAGGCCGTGAAGGACTGGAAGGCCGGCTTCCTGAAGATCGCGCGGATGGCCGACGTGCCGATCCTGGCCGCGTATTTCCACTACCCGGAGAAGACCATCGGCATCGGCCCGCTGTTCACGCCGACCGGCGATGACGCCGCCGACATGGCCGCCATCCGCGAGTTCTACCGGCCCTGGATCGGCAAGACCCGCGGTACGGTCTGAGCCGGCCGCAGGCTGCCGCATAGACGCCACGTCCGGCACATGCCGGGCGAGCGCGACAGGAGTAGGGTGGAGGGCTGGTATCCCGTACCGTCTGCCCAAGGAGTGTTTTACATGTCGCGTACCGTAGTCCTGGCCGCCGCCATCAGCCTGGCGCTGGCGGCCTGTTCCGGCAAGGAGTCCACCCCCGTGTCCGATGCCCAGAAAGCCCCGGCCCAGCAGCCGGCCGAAGCCTCCACCAATCCGCTGCTGAGCGCCAGCACGCTGCCGTTCCAGGCGCCGCAGTTCGACAAGATCAAGGACAGCGACTACCTGCCGGCGTTCGAAGAAGGCATGCGCCAGCACCTGGCCGACGTGCGCAAGATCGCTGACAGCAGCGAGCCGGCCACCTTCGACAACACCATCGTGGCGATGGAGCGCAGCGGCGAGACGCTGAACCGTGTGTCGCGCATCTTCTTCGGCCTGGTCCAGGCCGATACCAACGATGCGCGCCAGAAGATCCAGGAAGACGTGGCGCCGAAGCTGGCCGCGCACCAGGACGAGATCAACCTCGATCCGAAGCTGTTCGCGCGCGTGAAGTCGCTGTACGACCAGCGTGACACGCTGGAGCTGGACCCGGTGCAGAAGCGCCTGGTCGAGCACTACTACGACGGCCTGGTGCGCGCCGGTGCGCAGCTGTCCGATGCCGACAAGGCGAGTCTGCGCAAGCTCAACGTGGAAGAGACCACCCTTTCCACCCAGTTCCATACCCGCTTGGTGGCCGCCACCGCCGCTGCGGCCGTCGTTGTCGACGACAAGGCCAAGCTGGCCGGCCTGGACGAGGACGCGATCAACAACGCCGCCAACGCCGCCAAGGACCGCAAGCTGGATGGCAAGTTCCTGCTGCCGCTGCAGAACACCACCCAGCAGCCGGTGCTCGGCTCGCTGAGCGACCGCGACCAGCGTGCCGCCGTGCTGAAGGCTTCGGAAACCCGCGCCGAGCGTGGCGATGCCAACGACACCCGGCAGACCGTGCAGCGCCTGGCCCAGCTGCGTGCGCAGAAGGCCAAGCTGCTCGGCTTTGACACCTTCGCCGACTACCAGCTGGGCGACCAGATGGCCAAGACCCCGGCCGCCGCGCTCAAGCTGCTGACCGACACCGTGCCGGCCGCCACCGCCAAGGCGCGCGCCGAGGCCGGCGAGATCCAGAAGGTGATCGACGCGCAGAAGGGTGGTTTCCAGGTCGCTGCCTCGGACTGGGACTTCTACGCCGAGCAGGTGCGCAAGGCCAAGTACGATCTGGACGAGTCGCAGATCAAGCCGTACTTCGAACTGGACAACGTGCTGCAGAACGGCGTCTTCTACGCCGCCACCCAGCTGTACGGCATCACCTTCAAGCCGCGTACCGACATTCCGACCTACAACCCGGACATGAAGGTGTACGAAGTGTTCGACAAGGACGGCACCTCGCTGGCCCTGTTCTACACCGACTACTTCAAGCGTGACAGCAAGTCCGGCGGTGCCTGGATGGACGTGTTCGTCGAACAGGACGGCCTGACCGGTGCCAAGCCGGTGGTCTACAACGTCTGCAACTTCACCAAGCCGGCCGCCGGCCAGCCTGCGCTGATCAGCTTCGACGACGTGACCACGATGTTCCATGAGTTCGGCCATGCGCTGCACGGCATGTTCTCGAACGTGAAGTACCCGTCGATCGCCGGTACCGCCACCTCGCGTGATTTCGTCGAGTTCCCGTCGCAGTTCAACGAGCACTGGGCGCTGGATCCGAAGGTGTTCGCCAACTACGCCAAGCACTACAAGACCGGCGAGGCGATGCCGCAGGAACTGGTCGACAAGATCCTCAAGGCACGCAGCTTCAACCAGGGCTACGCGACCACCGAGTACCTGTCGGCCGCGCTGCTCGACCTGGCCTGGCATACGCAGAAGGCCGATGCGCCGCTGCAGGATGTCGGCGCCTTTGAAGCCAGCGCGCTGAAGAAGTTCAAGGTCGACCTGCCGCAGGTGCCGCCGCGTTACCGCACCACCTACTTCGATCACATCTGGGGTGGCGGTTACTCGGCCGGTTACTACGCCTACTTCTGGGCCGAAGTGCTGGACCATGACGCCTACCAGTGGTTCACCGAACACGGTGGCCTGACCGCGGCCAACGGCCAGGAGTTCCGCGACAAGATCCTCTCGCGCGGCAACAGCGTGGAGCTGTCGACCCTGTACCGCGATTTCCGCGGCAAGGACCCGTCGGTGGAACCGCTGCTGAAGTTCCGCGGGCTGAAATAAGAAAGCGAAAACGGCGGGGGCAACCCCGCCGTTTTTCTTTCTGTAGCGTCGAGCTTGCTCGACATTCTTCTGTAGAGCCGAGCCTACGCTCGGCTGCGATTCCCGCCCTTGTAGAGCCGAGCCATGCTCGGCTGCCTTTCGATGAAAAACCAGTCGAGCATGGCTCGACTCTACAAACAACGTTACGTCCCCACGTGCACCCGGTTCGCCTGCTCGGCCAGGCCCAGGTGATCCAGCGCGATATCCAGCGCCAGCACATAGCTCTGCGCGCCGTAACCAGCGGCGATGCCCAGGCGCTGGCCGACACCGGCCGGCAGGCACGGCTCGGCCACTGCACCGTCGTCATGCACTTCCACATAGGCGTTGTGCAGGTAGGGCAGCAGGCGCTGCAGGCGCAGGCTGTTGGCACACGCACCCGGATCCAGCAGGGTCACCTCGCCGCGACTGTGGTCGGCCACGCGCAGCGCGTCCAGCAGTTCCTGTTCCGAACCACAGGCACGGATCGCCACGCTGGTGCCGGCGTCGATCGCACGATGCACCAGTGACTTGAGTACCGGTGCCGGCAACGGCATTGCCGTGCGGATCAGCGCACCGGCCGCTTCCGGGCCACGGATGATGAAGATCGACATGGCTCAGCCCTCCTGTGCCAGACGGCGGCCGACAATGGCCAGCGACAATGGATACCCCGCCTGCTGGCTGCGCTGGTCCACCACCACCGCAGCAGGACCATGCTGCAGGCGCAGGCGCGCATCCAGGCCGGGTTCGCTGGGTGACTGCAGTTCGATGTACTGCGCCGGCAACCGTTCCAGCGCCGCCTGCAGCGCGCCGCCCTCGGCCTGCCATTGCGCCTCGTCGGCCACGCCGACATCCAGCAGCACCCAGTCGGCCGAGCGCGCCTGCGGCTGGCACAGGCACTGGCGCACTTCAGACAGGCTGGCGCAGTCGCTGCACAGCACGCGATGGCCGGCCAGCTGCGCCGGCAGCTGCGGACGCGGCGCCGACGAAGATGCGTGGCGGATCACCAGGAGGGTCATACAACACCTTGCGGAATGCGCCCTGTGGCGCGGTGGGCACACGATGCGCGCGGTGGCCGTAAAGGTGCGATGCCCGCGCCCGGGCCGGGGCGTAAAACCTGCGTAACCCGTGTCCGGCGCTACCGGGAACCTCCTGCGCCCGGATGTGGTCTGATAGCGCTACCACTTGCTCGGAGCCTGTCATGGATGCTGTTGCCCGCCCCCCGTTTTCCGAACGCGCGCTGGTCTGGCTGAAGAAGGAGGCGCTGCCGTTGCTGGTGATGCTTGGCCTGCTCGCCGCCGCCCGCGATACCCTCGCCAACCACTACGTGGTGCCCAGCGGCTCGATGCAGCCGACCCTGCAGCCCGGCGACCGGGTGGTGGTGGACATGCGCGCCTATGGCCTGCGCCTGCCGTTTACCGGCAAGGAACTGATGGCGACCGGCACCCCGCAGCGCGGCGAAGTGGCGGTATTCGACTCGCCGGCCGACGGCACCCGCCTGATCAAGCGCGTGGCTGCAGTGGCCGGTGATCATGTGCAGCTGCGCGAAGGCCATCTGAGCATCAACGGCCAGCCGCTGCAGACCGCCGACCTGCAGGACGTGGAAGCCTTCGGCGAGCGCCGTGCCCGCCTCGACCTGGACATGGGCGGCGGTCCGGACATCGCTGACCTGGTGGTGCCGGACGGCAAGGTACTGGTGCTGGGTGACCACCGCGGCAACAGCTTCGACGGTCGCTTCTTCGGCTTCGTTGACGCCGACAAGCTCTACGGCCGCGCCGTGGCGGTGTACTACCGTCGTGGCGACGGTTTCGAGTGGCAGCGTCTGTAAGCTGAATTGATACTTCTTATGTATCAATCCTGACCTATCAGGTTATGGATCGACTGGATGGACGGGCCTAGTCTGAGGCCCGTTCCCTCCCACGCTTGGCCGCCCCACCGGCCCATCGATCCCATGACTGGCGAAACCGCGGCGGCCGTCGAACGCCGCCCCCCCACTGTCGATCCCATCGCCGAGACCCGCATCCAGCAGGGCACACCGGCCTTCCGCCGCACCGCGCTCGCGTTGTTCCTGGCCGGTTTCTCCACCTTCGGCCTGCTCTACACGGTGCAGCCGCTGCTGCCGGAGTTCAGCCGTCATTTCGGCGTGTCCGCCGCCGGCAGCGCGATGTCGCTGTCGTTGACCACCGGCACGCTGGCAGTGGCGATGCTGCTGGCCGGCCTGCTCTCCGATGCGGTCGGCCGCCGTCCTTTGATGATCGCCGCGCTGCTGGCCTCGGCCACGCTGTCGCTGTGCACGGCACTGGTGGATGACTGGACCACGCTGCTGGTACTGCGCACCCTGCTCGGCCTGGCGTTGAGCGGCGTGCCGGCAGTGGCGATGACCTACCTGGTCGAGGAAATGGACAGCCGCGCGCTGGGCCTGGCGATGGGCCTGTACATCGGCGGCAACGCCATCGGTGGCATGAGCGGGCGCCTGCTGGCCGGCATCATCGCCGACCACTGGGGCTGGCGCTGGGGCATCGGCGTGGTTTCGATCATCGCCATCGCCAGTACCGTGCTGCTGTGGCTGCAGCTGCCGCCGTCGCGCCACTTCCACCCGCGCCGCGATGGCCTGCGCCAATTGCCGTCGCGCTGGCGCACGCTGTTCGCCGACCCGGGCCTGCCGTGGCTGTTCGCCACCTCGTTCGTGCTGATGGGCGTGTTCGTCACCCTCTACAACTATCTCGGCTATCACCTGCTGGCGCCGCCGTACCACCTCAGCCAGACCGTGGTCGGGCTGATCTTCAGCGTGTACCTGGTGGGTACCTTCAGTTCGGCGTGGATGGGCCAGCAGGCCACGCGCTACGGTCGCGGCCGCATCCTGTCGATCTCGTTCGCGTTGATCGGTGCCGGCATCGTGCTGCTGGCGATGCCGTGGCTGAGCGCGATGGCACTCGGTATCGCGCTGGTGACGTTCGGCTTCTTCGGCGGTCACTCGGTGGCCAGCAGCTGGGTCGGCAGCCGCGCCGGCGCGATGCGCGCCGAAGCCTCGGCGCTGTACCTGTTCGCCTACTACCTGGGTTCGAGCGTGCTCGGTGGTGTGGGTGGCCTGGCCTATGCAGCGTGGGACTGGCTGGGCGTGTGCCTGTTCGCCGCCGTGCTGACCCTGATCGGCGGTGGCATCGTCTGGGCGCTGCAGCAGCGCGCGCCCCTCAGCCGGTGACGGCGTGAACCTGCTCTGGTAGATGCCGACCTTGGTCGGCGCCGTGGCCGTGGGCCAACCAAGGTTGGCCGCTACCGGGTGAGTTGCGCCTCACCCTTCCGCGAACGCCTCGCGCAGCAGACCAGCAAAATTGCGGATCAGCGGCGTCACACCCTCGCGATGCCAGGCCAGCTGCACTTCCGAATGCGCACCGGCATCGGCCAGCGCTACGAAGCGCGCGCCTTCCACCCGGATGTGGTCGCAGGACGACGGCAGGATCGCTGCGCCCAGGCCTGCGGCGGCCAGACTGATCAGCGTCGATGCCTCGCCCGCCTCCTGCACGATGCGCGGGGTGAATCCCGCCGCCGCACACAGCGCGATCATGTGGTCGTGGATGCCGGCACCGGCACTGCGGCGGAACGCCACGAACGGCTCCTGGGCGAAATCACGCAGGGCCAATGTGCCCTGCTTCGAAAGGCGGCGCAGGGCAGGGTGGTCGGCGTGCACGATCAACGCCAGCGGATCGACGAACAGGCTGTGCGCCACCAGTTCCGGCGGCAGCGCACGCTTGCGGATGATGCCCACGTCCAGGCTGCCATCGAGCAGTGCATCGATCTGCTGCAGGGTGTTCATCTCGCTCAGCTGCAGCCGCACCTGCGGGTACTGCTGGCGGTAGCGCAGGATTGAACGCGGAATCTGCGGTGACAGTGGCGTGGCCCGGGTCAGGCCGATACGCAGTTCGCCCTGCTCGCCGCGCTGCGCGCGCTGCACCTCGTCCACCGCAGTCTCCACCTGCTGCACGATGGCGCGTGCACGTTCCTGCAGCAGCTCGCCCGCAGGCGTCAGCTGCACGCGGCGATGGCTGCGCACGAACAGGCGCGCACCAATCAGGTCTTCCAGCTGGCGGATCTGCTGGCTGAGCGGTGGCTGCGACATGCCCAGCCGCTCCGCCGCCTGTCCGAAGTGCAGCGTATCGGCAACGGCGAGGAAGTAACGCAGATGGCGGAGTTCGATGGACATGGGTCCAGTCTAGCCAGACCGGCACCGGGCTTGTCGCCTTCTTCGATCGCTTTTCCGCCAGTCGAGATCCTATGTTCGTGGTCAAGCCTGCTGGAAGCAGGCTTGACCCACCTTCAGCATGGCCGGATCGAAGTCCCGGCCGCTTTTGAAGACACCCCAGGCGATCCTGGCCAGCTTTCTGGCCAGGATGTTGAAGACGGCGGTGCTGGGGTGACCGCGTTTTGACAGCTCGTCGTAGAGCGGTTGCCCCCGACGACACCGCTTGAGCCCCATGGCGGCCATGTAGAGCATCTGGCGCAGCACTGGCGCGCCCTGTTTGGACAGCCTACGCCGTCCCGTTCTGCCGCCAGACTCGTTAGGCCGGGGATCCAGGCCGGTGCAGGCGATCCACGCGTTGGCGTTGGCCAACGGCCAGCGCGTCATGTAGTAGATCAGGTGAGCGGCGACGGCAGGGCCGACACCAGGGATGGTCAACAGGCGCTTGTAGAGCGTGCCATGCTCTCCATCGCGACCCAAGCGCTGCAGTTCGCTTTCCAGCTCGGACAGCGTCCCAGCCAGAGCGCAGAACAGATCTGACAGCTCCCCGGGGGCACTTTTGCTTACCCCGAAGGATTGCTCCAGGCGCGCGCGTGTCTTTACCAGCGTCTGCCGCTTGCGCAGCAAATCGTGCATCTGCTGCTGCTCGTCGGTACGCGGTACGTATTCACGCAGGCGATCGTTCTCCTTCTTCACGTACCGGGCGATCGCTTCGGCGTCCATGGCGTCCGTCTTGCCACGCGAGCCCGTCGCCCGGCCGTAGTGCTTGATCAGACGTGGATTGATCACATAGACAACGTGGCCTGCCTAGCCAGCCATCCGAGCCAACAACTCGTAGTACCGCCCCGTCGCCTCCATGCCAATCCGGCATCGCTGGGGCAAGGTGTTGAGCCACTGGGCTATGCCGGCCCGGGTGTTGGCGATCCTGTCGCCGGCCTTGCGGTCGGCCACTGCCGGTACGAACTCCTTGGAGTCCACGTCCACGCCAATATCGAGAGAATCAGACATTTGTACGGCTCCCAGCTATCTTTAAGGGGCTGGGGTGGTACCGCACCGACGTTAGCTTGCCTACATCGACGATCCCCTTTGGGGGCCGTACGATCCTTTATCGACGTTCGTGTGCGGGATGGGGATCGCTCGACTCGTCTGTCGGCTAGTATCCGCAGATGCATGCTTGACGGTCCCTCCACCCTGGCTCCTACATACCGCGTAGGAGCCGGGAGGAACATACAAGCATGGCTCGACTCTACAAAATCCGGTTTCGATCATTTGCAGCGGGGGTCAGAGCCCATTGCGCAGCAACGGGATCCGACCCCGACAGATCGCGGGAATCTGTCAGAGGCGGGACGGCGTGGGTGGGCAGGACCGTTGGCGCCATGGATGGCGCCATCGAGCCCCCATGGACGGGTTTACGGCGTGTCCTGCCCACCCACGCCGCCCCGCCATCCCACGGATAGCCCGCTGTTGCCGTTGCTTCGGCTTCGGCAGGTGCAGGGCGCAGCCCTGCCGCACACCCTCACCGCTCGGAATGCCCGCTCTGGTCGTAATCGCGCGGGCTGAACAACTCCGGCTGGATCAGCTCGATGAACGCCCGCGCCTGCGCCGACAACGCCTTGCCCCGGCGCACGATCACCCCGTAACTGCGTTCCGGGAACCAGCGCTTCATCGACCGCGCCGCCAGCCGCTCGCGATCGGCCTCGTTCAGGCACAGCGCCGGCACGATGGAAATACCCATGCCCATCGCCACGTACTGCTTGATCACCTCCCAGCCACCCACTTCCAATGCCACGGTGTAGGCGATGCGGTGGCGCTGGAACACCTGGTCCACCAGGCGGTAGGTGATCTGCCGCTTCGGCGGCAGCACCAGCGGATAGCGCGCGATGTCGGCCAGCTCCAGCTCGCCGCCACTGGCCAGCGGATGGTCGTGCGGCGCGATCAGCACCTGCTCGAAGCGGTAGGCCGGGGCGTAGCTGAGGTCGGCCGGCACGTCTGTCATCGAACCGATCGCCAGGTCGGCCGCGTCCTCGCGTAGCAGGTCGGTGCCGTCGGCACTGATCGCGTTGTGCAGGGTCAGGCGCACGTCGGGATGGTGCAGGCGGAAGCGTTCGACGATCTTCGGCAGCAAGTACAGGATGGTCGAGCTGTTGGCGGCGATGTTCAGCTCGCCCGCGTCCAGGCCGCGCACCTTGTCGCGGAAGCGCGCCTCCAGCCCGTCCAGGCTCTCTACCAGTGGCTGCGCCATCTCGTACAGCAGCTGGCCCTCGCGGCTGGGCACCAGGCGGCGCCCGCTGCGCTCGAACAACGGCACCCCCAGCTCTCGCTCCAAGGCCTGCAACTGCAGGCTGATGGCCGGCTGGCTGACGAAAAGCGCCTCAGCCGCCCGTGAGACCGAGCCCAGGCGCACGGTCTGGCAGAACGCGCGCAGCGGCTTCAACCGGTCGGATTTGTAAGAAAAACGCGGACTTGGCGGGGGGCGTGTGCTCATCGTGTCACAAGTATTAGCACAACTTATGTAGAGCATTGCAAAAACTGTTTTGCCAAATACTCGGCGCCGACGGCACCGTGGAGGCGTTCCCCCACCGCTGGAGTCGCCCCATGTCCGCCGTCGCTTCCGCTGTTCCCACCCCCGCCAGCAAGGCCACCCCCGGCATCGCCCTGGCGACCCGCGTGGCCGGCCAGGACACCCTGCTGCCGGCGCCGCTGCTGGCCCTGCTGGTGTCGCTGCACCGTGCGGTGGAACCGGGCCGGCAGGCACGGCTGCAGGCGCGCCGCGTGCGCCAGGCGTTCTTCGACCAGGGCGGCCTGCCGGACTTCCGCGAGGACACCGCCGCGATCCGCAGCGGCGACTGGCGTGTTGCCCCGCTGCCGGCGGCGCTGCAGGACCGCCGTGTCGAGATCACCGGCCCGACCGACCCGAAGATGGTCATCAACGCGCTGAACTCCGGCGCCAAGGTGTTCATGGCCGACTTCGAGGATTCGACCTCGCCGACCTGGCGCAACCTGCTGGCCGGGCAGCAGTCGCTGGCCGCCGCGGTGCGTGGCGATCTCGAGTACACCGCACCGGCATCCAACGGGAAGGCCGGCAAGCACTACACCTTGCGCCCGTTCGACGAACAGGCGGTGCTGATCGTACGCCCGCGCGGCTGGCACCTGGACGAGAAGCACGTGCGCATCGATGGCCAGTTCATCGCTGGTGGCCTGTTCGACGCGGCGGTGTTCGCCTTCCACAACGCCCGCACCCTGCAGGCCAAGGATCGCGGCCCGTACTTCTACCTGCCCAAGCTGCAGAGCATGGAAGAGGCGGCGCTGTGGGAGACCGCGCTGTCGCACATCGAAGGCATGCTCGGCCTGCCGCACGGCCAGATCAAGGTGACCGTGCTGATCGAAACGCTGCCGGCGGTGTTCGAGATGGACGAGATCCTGCACGCGCTGCGTGACCGCATCGTCGGCCTGAACTGCGGGCGCTGGGACTACATTTTTTCGTACCTGAAGACCTTCCGCCGCCATGCCGACCGCGTGCTGCCCGAACGCGGCCAGGTGACCATGACCCAGCCGTTCCTGAAGGCGTATTCGGAGCTGTTGATCCAGACCTGCCATCGCCGCGGTGCGCATGCGATGGGCGGCATGGCTGCGCAGATTCCGATCAACAACGATGCCGCTGCCAACGAGCAGGCGATGGCCCGCGTGCGTGCTGACAAGCTGCGCGAGGTCACTGCCGGCCACGACGGTACCTGGGTGGCGCACCCGGCGCTGATTCCGGTGGCGATGGTGATCTTCGACGAACACATGCCCACCGCGAACCAGCACAGCGTGCTGCGCCAGGATGTGCGCGTCGGCCGCGACGAACTGATCGCGCGGCCGACGGGCACCATCACCCGTGCCGGCTTTGAGGGCAACGTGGAAGTCTGCGTGCGCTATCTGGCGGCGTGGCTGGATGGCAACGGCTGCGTGCCGATCCACCACCTGATGGAGGACGCGGCCACCGCCGAGATCAGCCGCAGCCAGCTGTGGCAGTGGCTGCATACGCCGGGCCAGCAGCTGGACGATGGCACTGCGATCGACCTGGCGCTGCTGGATTCCACCCTCTCGCAGCTGCCGGCACGGCTGGGCGATACCGCCGCGCTGCCCGGTGGCGCGCGCATCAGCGAGGCCATCGCCCTGCTCGGCGAACTGAGCCGCAGCGAAGAGCTCACCGATTTCCTGACCCTGCCGGCCTACGCGCGCATCGACTGATCGCCGACCGCGTTTCCTGCCGTTTCCCTCCCCGCTGCACGCACGAACCGAACTGGAGAAAGACATGAGCAAGCTGCCCACTGCCGAACAGATCCAGCACGACTGGGATACCAACCCGCGTTGGGAAGGCATCCAGCGCAACTACAGCGCCGCTGACGTGGTGCGCCTGCGCGGCACCGTCCACATCGAGCATTCGCTGGCCCGCCTGGGTGCGGAGAAGCTGTGGGCGTCGCTGCATGAGCGCGAGTTCGTCAACGCGCTGGGTGCATTGACCGGCAACCAGGCCATGCAGCAGGTCAAGGCGGGCCTGAAGGCGATCTACCTGTCCGGTTGGCAGGTGGCGGCCGACGCCAACCTGGCCGGGCAGATGTACCCGGACCAGTCGCTGTACCCGGCCGATTCGGTGCCGGCGGTAGTCAAGCGCATCAACAACACGCTGCTGCGCGCCGACCAGCTGCACCACGCCGAAGGCAAGGACGACATCGACTTCCTGCAGCCGATCGTGGCCGATGCGGAAGCCGGTTTCGGCGGCGTGCTCAATGCGTTCGAACTGATGAAGGCGATGATCGAGGCCGGTGCCGCTGGCGTGCACTTCGAAGACCAGCTGGCCTCGGTGAAGAAGTGCGGCCACATGGGCGGCAAGGTGCTGGTGCCGACCCGCGAGGCCATCGAGAAGCTCAACGCCGCGCGCCTGGCCGCCGACGTGCTGGGCGTGCCGACCCTGCTGGTGGCGCGTACCGATGCCGAGGCCGCGGATCTGCTGACCAGCGACATCGATGGCAACGACAAGCCGTTCGCCACCGGCGAGCGCACCGTGGAAGGCTTCTACAAGACCCGTAATGGCCTGGACCAGGCGATCAGCCGCGGCCTGGCCTATGCGCCCTATGCCGACCTGGTGTGGTGCGAGACCGGCAAGCCGGACCTGGAATTCGCACGCAAGTTCGCCGAGGCGATCCATGCGAAGTTCCCCGGCAAGCTGCTGGCCTATAACTGCTCGCCCAGCTTCAACTGGAAGAAGAACCTGGACGACGCCACCATCGCCAAGTTCCAGAAGGAGCTGGGCAGCTACGGCTACAAGTTCCAGTTCATCACCCTGGCCGGCTTCCATGCGCTGAACTACGGCATGTTCAATCTGGCCCACGGCTATGCACGTCGACAGATGAGCGCGTTCGTGGAACTACAGGAAGCCGAGTTTGAAGCGGCCGAGCGCGGCTTCACTGCGGTCAAGCATCAGCGTGAGGTTGGCACCGGCTACTTCGATGCGGTGACCCAGGCGATCCAGCAGGGCCAGTCGTCGACCACCGCATTGACCGGTTCGACCGAGGAAGAGCAGTTCCACGGCGGGCGCAGCGAACGCGCGGCGTGATGCGGTAGTGCCGGCCGCTGGCCGGCAACCGCGTGATCCTTCGGGCACCACAGGGAAGCCGGCCAGCGGCCGGCGCTACCGAAGCTTCGGAATCCGATCAGGGTGGCCAGGGAAGGGCCAGACAACGCCGGCCGGTCGGGGGACCTGCCGGCGTTGTTGTATCGATGCAAGGGAGCAGCGCGCAGCCAGCGTCAATCAGGCGCACCCCCGCGTGCCGGCAACTTGGCCGAAAGCCTGTGAAATCCAGCATCGGATTGATCCAGCAGGGGTTTTGCCCGGACACCCGTGACCAGAACGGGCCACCACCGATCTTCACATCAATCAAGATCGGCAGACGGGTCAAAATGAGATAGGGCGCACACTTTAAAGCGGTGCTATGCTCCGCGGCTCACCAGGGGACGCTGGCGGCGGGTGCAGGGAATGACCGGCAGGGGTGCGGCCGAGAACAGTGATGTGACGTCAGGTATCGCCCGGGTGGCGATGGCCGAGATCGTGCACGCGCTGCTTTCCGCTGCCGAGGTTGCATTGTTCGCCAGATTTGCCCGTCCATGCAAGCTTCATGCCGGACAGTGGTTGTTCCAGCGTGGCCATCGCGGCGAACGGATGTATGTGATCCTCCAAGGCCAGATCGAACTGGACTTCGGAGAGGACCTGGTGATCAAGACGCTCGGCCAGCATGAGTTCTTCGGTGAGCTTGGCCTGCTGGTCGGCGATCACCTGCGCAGCGCCAGTGCACGCGCGCTGGCCGACTGTGAAGTACTGGAGCTGGGCCCGGCCGACTTCCATCGCCTGGTGGAATCCGATCCCGGCCTGGTCGCCTACTTCCTGCGCCGTACGATCATGCGCGTGCTGACCAATGAGCAGGCGCTGATCAGCCAGCTGCGCCGGCGCAACCACGATCTGGAAACCGCGCTGGACAACCTGTACATCACCACCCACCAGTTGACCCACACCCGTGAACTGGTACGTACCGATGAACTGACCGGGCTGCACAACCGTCGTGGCCTCACCCTGTACCTGCAGGAATGCCGCGCCGATGGCGAAGGGTTGCCGCAGGCACTGCTGCTGATCGACTGCGACCGCTTCAAGCAGATCAATGATCGCCACGGCCACCAGGCCGGCGACCGTGTACTGCAGAGCATGGGCAACATCCTGCGCTCGATGGCCGGTGAGCAGGACCTGGCCTGCCGCCTCGGCGGCGATGAGTTCTGCCTGATCCTGCGCCGTGGCAACCATGAGATCGTGCAGCACGCGGCCGAGTTCATCCTCAGCGCGGTGCATGGCCTGCTCGAACGCAGTCATGGCACGCCGCACGTCAGCCTGGTCAGCATCGGTGCCAGCCTGCTGGCGCCGGAGGCGGGCTGGAGCGAGTGGTACGCCAACGCGGATCGCGCGCTGTACCAGGCCAAGCGCGATGGTGGCAACTGCCTGCGCTGGGTGGATGCAGCGGACATACCTTGATCGGGAGAGACCGGCGATGAATGGCGACAACGGAACGTCGACGCCGCACAACCAGCAACTACGTGCGTTGCTGTTCACCGATTTGTGTGATTCGCTGCTGCTGGTCGAACGCATCGGCGATGTTGCTGCCGCCGAGCTGTTCCAGGAACACGACCGCTTGGTGCTGGCGCTGCAGCAGCGCTGGCACGGCCAGCTGATCGACCGCTCCGACGGATTGTTCATGCTGTTCGAGCGCCCGATTGATGCGCTCGGATTCGCCCTGGATTACCAGCGTGGCCTGCAGCCGCTGGGGCAGGCGCGTGATCTCCGACTGCAGGCGCGGGCTGGGTTGCACGTGGGTGAGGTCATCCTGTGGAACAACAGCTCGGAATCGATCGCGCTTGGAGCCAAGGCTGTGGAGGTGGAGGGCCTGGCCAAGCCGATGGCCGCGCGCCTGATGCAGTTGGCTCCCCCCGGACAACTGCTGATGTCGGCGGCTGCTGAATCGGTGGTGCGCCGTGCAGCGACGGAGCTGGGTGAACTGGGCGGTCGCCTGCAGTGGAGGTCATTCGGTCGCTGGCGCTTTCGCGGTGTGGCGCAAGCGATGGAAGTGCTGGGCGTGGCGGTGGCGGGGAAGGGCATGCTTTCCCGGCCGCGTGCCAGCGACAAGGCACGCCCTGATGTTCCGGTCTGGCGGCGTCCGCTGGCGATGGCCGCGCAGGCGGCCCTGATTGTCTCTGTCGGGCTGGGCCTGTGGCTGCTGGCCCGGCCACAGCCGGCGATTGCCTTCGCCGAACGCGACTGGGTGGTGATGGCCGATGCGCGCAACCTGACCGATAACCCGGTCCTGGACGACGCCCTGAACCAGGCGTTGCGCATCGGGCTTGAGCAGTCGCGTTACGTAAACGTGATCAGCGACATGAAGGCGCGCGACACCATGGCGCGCATGTTGATGCCAGAAAACACCGAGATCGATCGTGCCGCCGCTGTCCAGATCGCAATGCGCGATGGCGCGCGCGCGGTACTCGATCCCTCGATCCGTGAGGTACACGGCCAGCTGCGTGTGGCCGTCGATGTCGTCAATCCTGCCACTGGCGAGACCGTCTACTCGGTTTATTCCGATGGCAAAGGCCTGCCTTCCGCGCTGACCTCCAGTGACCAAGTGGTGGTGCAATTGCGATCGCGGTTGGGCGAAGCGATGGCGCAGATCGGCAAGACATCGGCACCGTTGCCGCAGGTGGCAACAGCCAACCTCGACGCACTGCATGCCTACGCACGCGGACAGCTTGCCTATGGCCGCGGACAGACCGAGTCGTCATTGAAATTTTTCCAGATCGCAACGCGCATCGATCCCGACTTCGCCATGGCCTATGTCGGGCAGATGCGATCGATGTTCAGCCAGGGCCAGCTGGAGGACGCGCGCGGTTTGCTGACCAAGGTCAGGACGCTGCGTCATCGGCTGAGCACGCGTGAGGGCCTGTATCTGGATGCATGGCAGGTGGAGCTGGAGTCCGGTTCTGAATCCGCCGCTGGCGAGGCCTGGAAGGTACTGGCCGATCTGTATCCGGATCATCACGGGGCCAGCGTCAACCATGGTCTGGCCGAGTTCGTGCTGGGCCACTACGAAAAGGCGGAGCAGGCCGTTGCCCATGCCAACGTGGAGCAGAACCCGTTGCGCAGCGTGACGCTGGAGCTGCTCGGGCGCATCCAGTTGGCACGGGGAAAGGTCGATGAGGCGGTAGCAACGCTGCATCGTGCCATGCAGCTCGCCGAAGGTCGCCCGAACCGGCAGCTGGTTGCGGCGCTGGCCGTGTCCGGGCGAAATGCAGAGGCCAGTGCAGTGCTGGCGCGGTTGCCGGAGAACGGGCCGGGACGGTGGCTGGAAGGGACTTCACTGGCCATTGATGAGGGGCGATTCGAGGAGGCGTTGGCAGCCTCGGTCGCGTCCGCAGGCCGGTGCAATGGCGGTCCCTTCGTATGTGATCTGCTGGGCACGGTCAATTTGGCTGTTCACGCCGCGGCGGCTCGATGCGTAGCGCCACGCGACTTCTCAACGCAGGCCAGCGCGCTGCTGCGGAATGCGGCACGCCCCGAAAACGGTGAACGCGGACAGTATCTGTATTTCGCTGCGGCCAGCTTGTATGCGGCACAGCGCTTGGGCCTGCAATCCTCGATCGGCCGGCAGGTGGCCGAGCTTGACGTATTGGCGGCCGACGCCGTCGACCCACGTGCGCGCCAGTTGGCGGCGGTGGTCAAGGCCAATGCGTTGCATCTGTCCGGTGACAGCGCGCAGGCAATCAAGATGCTGCAGGCGATGGTTGATGGCAGCGAGCTGTTCCAGGTCCACAGCGTGCTGGCAGCGGCCTACGCCGCACAGGGCGCGATACAGGAGCAGCAGTCGCAGCTGGACTGGATGCGTCGGCACCGCGGGCGCGCCTATACCGAATTCGCAGGCTCGTCCGTGTTGCAGGCATTGAATGTAGGCGACAGCCAGCGTGGGCCATCACGCCCGGGATGCGCCCTCTCACCGGACGCATCCTGAGCGATCAGCACCAAGGTCAGGGCGTCGGTGCCTGCGAACCGTCGATGAAGCAATGCGGATGGCTGAACACCGCGCGCTCGGTCAGCTGCTGCACCAGATTGTCGCGTGCAGCGGCCAGATCTTCATTGGAGGCCAGGTCGGCGGACAGCATGCAGCCCTGCGCGGCGGCACCCGCCTCGACACTGATCTGCTGCAGGGCTGTTGCCGGGTCCTGCTTGAATGCTGTGCGGAAGTCTGCGTCGGTGGTGAGCAGATCAAGCAGCGTGGTGGCGTCAGCGAGGGACAGTGGGGATTTGCGGTTGGTCATGAGCGTGGGATCCAAGGAGACAGGGAAGGTCGAACAAGTGGCGCGTGCCTTTGACCGTAGTCATAGCGGCGCGGATCGATGGGTCTTGAACGCGGTACTGGGCCATACTTACCCAGCTCCACCGGCAGCACATTGCCGGAATCCCATTTGCCACAGGAACGTCGATGACCTCTTCGCGGTACCGCCGATGCCACGCGCTGGCTGTTGTTCCCGATGAACAACCATCGTTCTCCCTGAACAGCCTGCTGGCTGGTGGAACCGGTGTGGAGTTCGTGCAGCAGTTGCAGGTGCGTGCTGCCCATCTCGATCAGCCTGTGACGCTCGATGCCGACGCTTGTGCGTTGCTGTTGCAGACCAGCGCCGAGCGCTGGCAGGTCTTGCCGGATGACCTGCAGAACCGCGCCCGAGTGGCATCGCTGCTGGAGGCGGGGTTGCTCATCGCCGAGAAGGGCGCGCCCGAGGCGGCGCGACAGGCTGACCAGCGTGTTCGCGACGGACACTGGTGGGCCTTGTCAGCCATCCATCATCGCCATTCCCGCTGGGCGGGCGTAGACAGTGCCGGCGATATGGAGAAGCACCGGATGGTGACCGCACAGGACCTGGTGCAGCAGCTCGGCAAGCCACCGGCCGAAGCCCCGGTGCGGCAGCCGGGTGCCATCGCTCTGCCGGTCGCGGCACCCGATGCCGTGGCACAGCTGTTGGCTGCACGTACCACCTGCCGCAACTACGCCGAGGACAAGCCTCTATCGCTGGAGATGCTGGCGGGCATGATGCAGCACGTGCTGATGGCGCAGGCACAGGTAGAAACCGAACCCGGCGTGCGCTTCCTGAAGAAGAACGTACCGTCCGCGGGTAGCCTGCATCCGCTGGAAGCGTACGTGATTGCGCGCAAGGTCGATGGCCTGCAGCCTGGGTTGTATCACTACCATGCTGTGGCTCACGAGCTGGCACGGCAACAGGCACAGCCCGCCCAGCTGGACGATTTCTGCCTGCGCCTGTTGTCGGGCCAGCACTGGTTCGCTTCGGCCCACGCCATGGTGGTGCTGGTCTGCCGTTTCGGTCGCAACTTCTGGAAGTACCGCAACCACGCCAAGGCCTATCGCGCCGTTAGCCTGGATGTCGGCCATGTGTCGCAGGCACTGTATACAGCGGCCACGGCCAATGGCTTGGGCGGCTTCGTCACCGCGGCGATCAATGAGACGGAGATCGAGTCGCTGCTGGGGTTCGACCCGATGGTCGACGGCGCAATGGCGGTGTGCGGATTCGGTTGGCGTGCGCAGAGCATGACCACGGCGGAGCTGGACCCTGCGGGGCATGTCTGGAAGCGCGAGGCCCGCGATTGAACAAGCCCGGCAGGGCGCTGGAGTACCCAGCGCCCCTTGTCGGGTGCATTACTGGATGATGCGGTGGACGTGACCGGCTTCGAAGGTGAAGACCACGGTCATGGATGCGCGGTGGCTGGAGAGATAGTTCACCAGGGCATCGCGGGCCTGGCTCAGCTCTTCCTTGCTGGCCAGCTTGCCGGTGCTCAGGCAGGGCGGCACCTGCGCCATCGAGTCGAATGCCAGGCCGATCTGCCGGCAGGCCTGCAGCGGGTTCCTGCTGAACTGCGCACGGAACACATCATCGCTGCACAGGCGGTCGAGCAGGGCAATGGCGGTTTGCGGCTCAAAGCGCGGCGACTCGGTGGTGGTGTGTTCGCTGGAGAACCGGGTACGAGTGGATGGCAACATCGAATCTACCTCTGAAGTGGATTGAGGGGCGTTCAAGCGGCCTGCGGTACGGCGGAGTGGTGCACGCTTCCCTGCAGATGCCCGGATTCGAACATGAAGGGGACAGTGAATGCGGCGCGCTGGGCCAGGAGCGCGGCGATCTGCTGGCGCACCTGTTGGAACTCTTCCTTGCTGGCCAGGACGTTGTGGATGGCGCAGGGGCTTGTGCCGGACTGTGCCTGCAGCCCATGCCGCGCCATCGCAGCGCCGGCATCGGCTGTGAACTCTGCGCGGAAGGCGTCGTCAGAACACAGCAGGTCGAGCAGCCGACCGGCATTGACAGTGGTCATCGGGGACTTTGCGGACATCGCAAACACTCCTTGTGGGTCAATGTCCGCCGATTAAACCACGTGTGACTACCGCGAGCGTGCCGCAGCGCAGCGTCAAGCAAGGCGCGCCGAGCCGGTACAGGCCAGTGGTCCTGCTGGGCATGGCACCGTGGTTCCAGAAACGTTGGAAGAGCGCACCGGAGATGCCAGCTTGACGTTCCTGCGACACAGTTTCAGGGCGGTGTCCAGGTCGGAGGCGTCGTCGGCGACCTGGCCCATCGAGCACGAATTTGGCCTAGATCCGCGTTCCGAGGGCGTCCTCGCCGTATGCGGTTTTGGCTGGCGCGCCCCGACCATAACCACGACCGAACTGGACCCGGCAGGTGTGATCTGGAATCCCGAGGACCGCGCGGTCTGAACCCACGCGGCCCCCGCCACGTCACGCCGCTTCGAAGTCCACCAGCACCGCACCATCACCCACCTGGTCGCCGGCCTTGGCGCGGTAGCCCTTCACCGTGCCGTCTGCCGGTGCCTGCAGGGTGTGCTCCATCTTCATCGCTTCCAGCACCACCAGCGGCGTGCCGCGCTTGACCTCGGTGCCGGCCGCGACCAGTGTCGCGACGATCCTGCCCGGCATCGGCGCCAGCAGGCTGCCGGCATCGGCCACGGCGTGGTCCGATTCGCCCACCGGATCGTGCAGGGTGAAGCGGTGCTGGCCATCGGCGCCGAACAGATACAGCTGGTCGCCTTCGCGCAGTAGCTGCAACGACCAGCGGCGCTCGCCCAGCAGCACGGTCAGATGCTGCGCATCGGCCGTGCCAAGCACCTGCACCGGCGCGGCGTCATCGCACTGCACGCGCCAGCCATCGGTCTGCGTCCACACCTTCAGCGTGTGCTTGCGTTCGCCCTGCTGCAGCGGCAGCACGCGCGGTGCCGATGCGCCAAGGCGCCAGCCGTCCTGGGCCTGCCACGGCGAATGCGGATCGCGCGCGTCGGTGCTGGCGCCGCCCGTGCTTGCAACCGCAGCCACCGCAGCCAGCTGCCACAGGGCATCATCCGTGTCGCCCACTGCACTCAATGCCGCCTGCTCGCGCTCGATAAGCGCGGTGTCCAGCTTGGCCTGCGCGAACGAATCGGTGTTCACCAGGCGGCGCAGGAAGCCGGCATTGGTGGTCACGCCCACCACCTGGCAGTCCGCCAGCGCCTGGCTCATGCGGCGCAGGGCGGCATCGCGGTCCACGTCCCAGACGATCAGCTTGGCAATCATCGGATCGTAGTACGGGGTGATGCTGTCGCCTTCCTCCACGCCGGTATCCACGCGCACATGGGCCGACGGGGTCGGCAGGCGCAGGCGGCGCAGGGTGCCGGTGGAGGGCAGGAAGCCCCGGTCGGCATCTTCGGCATACAGGCGCGCTTCGATGGCGTGGCCGTGGATCGCCAGCTGTTCCTGGCGCAGCGGCAGCGGCTGGCCCGAGGCCACGCGCAGCTGCCACTCCACCAGGTCGGTGCCGGTGATGTACTCGGTCACCGGGTGCTCGACCTGCAGGCGGGTGTTCATTTCCATGAAGTAGAAATCGCCGTCCGGGCCGGCGATGAACTCCACCGTGCCGGCACCGACGTAGCCCACCGCGCGCGCGGCATCGACTGCCGCCTTGCCCATTGCAGCACGACGTTCTGCGCTCATGCCCGGCGCCGGCGCCTCTTCCAGCACCTTCTGGTGGCGGCGCTGCACCGAGCAGTCGCGCTCGAACAGATAGACCGCCTCACCGTGGCTGTCGCCGAACACCTGGATCTCGATATGGCGTGGGCGCTCGACGTACTTCTCGACCAGCACATGGTCGTTGCCGAACGCCGAGGCCGCCTCGCGCTGGCAGCTGGCCAGCGCATCGACGAAGTCCTCGCTGCGTTCGACCTTGCGCATGCCCTTGCCACCGCCACCGGCGCTGGCCTTGATCAGCACCGGGTAGCCGATGCCATCGGCCTGCGCGCGCAGGAAGTCCGGCGCCTGCTGGTCGCCGTGGTAGCCCGGCGTCAGCGGTACACCGGCCTTGGCCATCAGCGCCTTGGCCGCGCTCTTGTCGCCCATCGCGCGGATGGCGCTGGCCGGCGGCCCGATGAAGGTGATGCCGGCGGCGGCGCAGGCATCGGCGAAGTCGGCGTTCTCGGACAGGAAGCCGTAGCCGGGGTGGATCGCCTGCGCGCCGGTCAGGCGTGCGGCGTCGAGCAGGGCATCGCTGCGCAGGTAGCTCTCACGTGCGGCGGCAGGACCAATGTGGATGGCTTCGTCGGCCAGCCGCACGTGGCGTGCGTTGCGGTCGGCATCGGAATACACCGCCACGGTGGCGATGCCGAGGCGGCGGCAGGTGGCGATGACGCGGCAGGCGATCTCGCCGCGGTTGGCGATCAGGACTTTGGTGAACATGGCAACAGGCTCGGTCATGGCACGGGTTACATGCGGAACACGCCGAAGCGCGTCTGCTGCGGGGCGGCGTTGAGGCTGGCCGACAGCGCCAGGGCGAGCACGCGGCGGGTGTCGGCCGGATCGATCACGCCGTCATCCCACAGGCGCGCGCTGGCGTAGTACGGATGGCCCTGCTGCTCGAACTGGTCGCGGATCGGTGCCTTGAATGCATCTTCCTCCACTGCCGGCCACTGGCCGCCCTTGGCTTCGATGCCATCGCGCTTGACCGTGGCCAGCACGCTGGCGGCCTGTTCGCCGCCCATCACGCCGATGCGCGCGTTCGGCCACATCCACAGGAAGTTCGGCGAGTATGCGCGGCCGCACATGCCGTAGTTGCCGGCACCGAACGAACCACCGATGACCACGGTGAACTTGGGCACCTTGGCGCAGGCCACGGCCATCACCAGCTTGGCGCCGTCCTTGGCGATGCCGCCCTGTTCGTACTTGCGGCCGACCATGAAGCCGGTAATGTTCTGCAGGAACACCAGCGGGATGTTGCGCTGGGTGCACAGCTCGATGAAGTGCGCGCCCTTCAGTGCCGACTCGGAGAACAGGATGCCGTTGTTGGCGATGATGCCGATCGGGTAGCCGTTCAGATGCGCAAAGCCGGTCACCAGCGTTGCGCCGTAGCGCGGCTTGAATTCATCGAAACGCGAACCATCGACCAGGCGCGCGATCACTTCGCGCACGTCGTAGGGCTTGCGCGTATCGGCCGGGATCACCCCGTACAGTTCGTGTGCCGGCAGCAGTGGTTCCTCGTTGGCCTGCACCGCCATCGCCGGTTCCGGCTTGCGCCAGTTCAACTGCGCGATGATCGCGCGCACCCGCGCCAGTGCCTGCAGGTCGTTGTCGGCCATGTGGTCGGCCACGCCGGAAATGCGCGTGTGCACATCGGCACCGCCGAGTTCCTCGGCCGTCACCACTTCACCGGTGGCCGCCTTCACCAGCGGTGGGCCGCCGAGGAAGATCGTGCCCTGCTCGCGCACGATCACCGTCTCATCGCTCATCGCCGGCACATAGGCGCCGCCGGCGGTGCAGCTACCCATCACGCAGGCAATCTGCGGGATGCCCTGCGCGGACAGGTTGGCCTGGTTGTAGAAGATGCGGCCGAAATGATCGCGGTCGGGGAACACCTCGTCCTGCAGCGGCAGGAAGGCGCCACCGGAATCGACCAGGTAGATGCAGGGCAGGTGGTTCTGCTCGGCGATCTCCTGCGCGCGCAGGTGCTTCTTCACCGTCAACGGGTAGTAGGTGCCGCCCTTCACCGTGGCGTCGTTGGCCACGATCACGCATTCCACGCCGCTGACGCGGCCGATGCCGGCCACCACGCCCGCGGCGGGCACGGCGTCTTCGTACATGCCGTGCGCGGCCAGCGGCGCGATTTCCAGGAAGGCGCTGCCGGGATCGAGCAGGGCGTCGATGCGGTCGCGCACCAGCAGCTTGCCGCGTGCGGTGTGCTTGGCGCGCGCGGCTTCGCTGCCGCCCAGCGCGGTGCGGGCGAGGGTGGCATGCAGGTCGTCGACCACGGCCTGCATGGCGGCGCGGTTGCTTTCAAACGTTTCGCTGCCCGGTTGCAGCTGGCTGTTCAGGACGGTCATCGCGTTGGCCTTACAGGGTGCGCTGGAACAGTTCGCGGCCGATCAGCATGCGGCGGATCTCCGAGGTGCCGGCGCCGATTTCATACAGCTTGGCGTCGCGCCACAAACGGCCGGTCGGGTACTCGTTGATGTAGCCGTTGCCACCGAGGATCTGGATCGCCTGGCCGGTCAGCCAGGTGGCCTTCTCGGCGGCGTACAGAATGGCACCGGCGGCATCCTGGCGGGTGGTGCGGCCCTGGTCGCAGGCGCGCGCGACGGCATAGACGTAGGCGCGGCACGCGCCCAGGCCCACGTACATGTCGGCGATCTTGGCCTGGATCAGCTGGAAGCTGCCGATCGGTTCGCCGAACTGGTGGCGCTCGTGCACATAGGGCATGACCACGTCCATGGCCGCGGCCATCAGGCCCAGCGGGCCACCGGACAGCACCACGCGCTCGTAATCCAGGCCGGACATCAACACGCGCACGCCACCACCGACCTGGCCCAGCACGTTTTCTTCGGGAATCTCGCAGTCCTGGAACACCAGCTCGCAGGTGGGCGAGGAGCGCATGCCCAGCTTGTCCAGCTTCTGCGCGGTGGAGAAGCCCTTCATGCCCTTCTCGACCAGGAACGCGGTGATGCCCTTGGCACCCGCTTCCATGTCGGTCTTGGCATAGACCACCAGCACGTCGGCGTCCGGGCCGTTGGTGATCCACATCTTGTTGCCGTTGAGCACGTAGCGGTCACCGCGCTTGTCGGCGCGCAGCTTCATCGACACCACGTCCGAACCGGCACCCGGCTCGCTCATCGCCAGCGCGCCGACCAGGCTGCCGTTGCACAGGCCGGGCAGGAAGCGCTGCTTCTGTTCTTCGTTGCCGTTCTTGCGTAGCTGGTTCACGCACAGGTTGGAGTGCGCGCCATAGGACAGGCCGATGCCGCCGGAGGCACGCGAGATTTCTTCCATCGCCACCACATGGGCCAGGTAACCCATGCCGGTGCCGCCGTATTCTTCTTCCACGGTGAGGCCGAGCAGGCCCTGTTCGCCCAGCTTCGGCCACAGGGCCAGCGGGAACTGGTTGCTGGCATCGGCCTCGGCGGCCAGCGGTGCGACCTCGGCGGCGGCAAAATGGGCCACGCTCTGGCGCAGCAGGTCGATGTCTTCGCCAAGATCGAAGTTCAGGGATGGCACGTGCATTGTGGTGGCTCCACGGCGGGATGGCAGGAAATGGACGCACCCGGCGGGGGAGCGGGCGGCGGTCTGCAGGACCGCTGCCCGCACGGGCGATTGGACCCCAGCGTAGCGGGGTTCGGGTAAGAAGTGAATACAAATTCAAAAATTGAAACTAGAATCAAAACATGGCCTACAAACGCTCTGCACTGATGGAAGAACGCCTGGCCGGGGCCCGTGAACGGATCCTGCTGGCCACCCGTGAGCTGGTCGCCACCGGCGGCTGGCGCAATGCCCCGGTGACCGCCGTGGCGACCCAGGCGGGGGTGTCCACCGGCCTGATCTACCGCCACTTCCCGTCCAAGGCCGAGCTGTTCGTGGAGGTGCTCAACGCCGCGGTGGCCCACGAGGTCGCGATCATGGAGCGCATCGCCAGCGGCCCGGAGGTGGCCAGCGAGCGCCTGCGGTTGGCGATCACCGCCTTCGTCCGCCGCGCCCTGGCCGGGCCGGGGCTGGCGCATGCCTTCATCGTCGAACCGGTCGACCCGGACGTGGAAGCCGAGCGCATGCGTGGTCGTCGTGCCTTCGGCGACGTGTTCCTGCGGCTGGTGGAGGAGGGCGTGGCCGCCGGTGAGCTGCCGGCGCAGGACGCGCATGTGGCCGCCGCCTGCCTGGTCGGCGCCTTCACCGAGGCGATGGTCGGCCCGACCGCGCCCAGCCGCGAAGCACACCGCGACGAAGACGCACTGGTGGATGCGATCTGCAGCTTCTGCCTGCGCGCGATCGGCGCCCGGTAATCCGGTAGCGCCGGCCGCTGGCCGGCTTCTGCACGATCCATCCGGCGGGCTGGCGATGCCGGGCAGCGGCCGGCACTACCGGGTCCGAATGCTGCGCCGCACCAGCAGTGACGCCTGTTGTCGCACGCAAAGCGCGTTCTATACTCGGTCCATCACGCAGTCGCTCAGCCGTGGTCCAACGACTATCAGCCAGGGGTAACGAAGAGTGCGGAATTACGATCTGGAGTTCCTGAAACGCTTCTCCATGGTGATCGCGCTGCTGGCGACCATCACCCTCGGCCTCATCCTCCTTGCCGCTTACATCCACACCCGGATTCCGCCCGAGGTGTCGCCGACCGCGGCCAAGCGCACCGAACAGCGCATCTCGCCCACCGGCGCGGTCTATGCCGGCAGCACCGGCGCCGCCGCGCAGGCTGCGGCCAAGGCCGCCGCGCTGGCCAAGGCCGCCTCGCAGGTGGCCTACGGCGGCACCAAGGACGGCAAGGTCATCTTCGACAACCTGTGCACCGCCTGCCACACCACCGGCGTGGGCATGGCGCCGACGCTGGACCATTCGCACTGGGACAAGCGCATCGCACAGGGCAAGGACACTCTCTACAAGCACGCCATCGAGGGCTATACCGGTCCGGATGGCGGCATCATGCCGCCCAAGGGCGGCAACCCGGCGCTGACCGAGGAACAGATCCACGCCACCGTGGACTGGATGCTGGGCAACCTGAAGTAACCGGTAGTGCCGGCCGCTGGCCGGCAACCACGCATGGCACGAAGGTCATGAGGTTGCCGGCCAGCGGCCGGCACGACCCAGGCTTTGCCCACCAAGGTCAAAACCCTGCCCGCAGGCGGGGTTTTGCATTTCAGGGTTAGTCTGTGCGCCTCTTCCATGGAGTCGCCCGTCGATGCGCCGCCGTTCCCTCGCCCTTGCCCTGTCCCTGCTGCTGCCGGCCGGCGCCTTTGCCCAGGCCCAGCCGCAGGCCGCACCGGTCGCGTCGCCGTCCGCCGCGCGCAGCAGCGCCACCGTGGTGCTGACCACCGCACCGGCCGACTGGCGTGCGCTGGATGGCCAGCGCGTGCGCATCGCCGCACCGCTCACCCTGGCCGGCACCGATGGCCTGGAGCGCTTTGGGCAGCTCACCGTGGCCTTCGATGGCCGCCTCTGGCAGCCGACCGAAGTGGCCGCGCCGGGTACTGCCGGCTATGAGCAGGTGATGGCCGACAACCAGCGCCGCCGCCTGCTGCTGGACGACGGCAGCGAAGCCCGCGACCCGGCCAGCGTGGCCTACCTGCCAGCCAACCCGGTGCTGCGCACCGGCATGCAGCTGCGCAATGTGGAAGGTGTCGTGCACGTGGATGCACAGGGCCGTCCGCGCCTGCAGGTCGAGGGTGCACTCACGTTGCCCGAGCTGAAGCGTCCGGCGGTGCCGACGGTGCCGGGCAGCCTGCATATCGCTGCATTCAACCTGGAGAACTTCTTCAATGGCGATGGCCAGGGCGGTGGCTTCCCGACCCTGCGCGGCGCGCGCACGCTGGAAGAGCACAAGGCGCAGGTCGGCAAGCTGGTGGCCACGGTCAACGCGCTCGGTGCCGACATCGCCGCGTTGATGGAACTGGAAAACGATGGCTATGGCCCGCAGTCGGCCATCGCCGAACTGGTCAGCGCCCTCAACGCCGGTCTTGCCGCCGACAAGCAGTGGGCCTTCGTCGATGCCGGCGAGGGGCCGGGCAGCAACCCGATCCGGGTTGGCATCATCTATCGCAGGAGCGCGTTCAAGCCGCTGGGCAAGCCGTTGACCAGAACCGACGGTCCGTTCGCCGAACACAGCCGCGCACCGCTGGCGCAGGCCTTCCAGGGCAAGGGCGCACCGTTCATGGTGGTCGCCAACCATTTCAAGTCCAAGGGCTGCCGTGATGCCAGCGGCGGCGATGCCGACCGCAACGATGGCCAGGGTTGCTGGAATGCCACCCGGGTGGAATCGGCAAAGCAGTTGAACCAGTGGGTGCAGGCCGAAGCTGGCCGCCTGAAGGTGAAGGACGTGGTGCTGCTGGGCGATTTCAACGCCTACGCGATGGAAGACCCGATCCGCACCCTGCATGACCTGGGCTGGCAGGACGCATTCAAGGTCGCGCAGGTCGAGCATCCTTACAGCTACGTCTACAACGGCTATACCGGCCGCCTCGACCATGCGCTGCTGAGCCCGGGCATGGCCCAGCGCCTGCGCGGTGCCGCCGAGTGGCACAGCAATGCCGACGAACAGGACGCCAGCGGCTACCAGGGCCGCAACGTGCAGGGCCCGTGGCGCAGTTCCGACCACGATCCGCTGCTGCTGGGCTTCGATAAATAACGCCCAGCGCCGGGTCGGATCCCATTCCAACGAAATGGGCTCTGACCCCGAGGCCGGGCTCAGCCCCAGGCGATCAATCCAATCGCCAGCACCGCCAGCGCCAGCCCGGCGCGGTTCCACTTCGTGGTGGCCTCGCCGAAGGCGAACACGCCCACCAGCGCGCCCAGCACCACCACGCCGATGTTCATGCCGGCGAACACGGTGGCCGGGCTCTCCGGCATGGACTGATGCGCGTGCACATAGAAAAGAATGTTGCCGCCGTTGAGCAGGCCCAGCAGCGCGCCCGCACCGAGGTTGCGCCAGGCCAACCGGCTGCGGCCACTGGCGTGCCGCCACAGCTGAAGTGCCAGCATCAGCACGAAGGCCACGCTGAAGCTGGCCAGCACCGCCGCCATCGACGGCGTGCCGGACAGCGCCACCTGCTTGAGCAGCACGTCGACCACCGCGAACCCGGCCCAGACGCCCAGCAGCCAGCCCCAGCCGCCGGGTGAGGACGCCACCGCCGGGCCGCGCGGGCGCAGGCTGATCGCCACCATCGCCAGCAGGCCCAGGCCGAGACCGGCGAGCTTCCACGGCGTCGCAGTCTGGCCGAAGAACAGGAAGGCGGCGGCCAAAGACAGCAGCAACGACAAGCGCTGCGCCACGTCGCTGCGGACGATGCCGGCCACCGCCACCGCGCGGCCCAGCACCAGGAAGATCGATGGCAGCACCACCGCCAGTGCCAGCAGCGACAGCCACGGGGCATGTGGCGCGCGCAGTGCGTCCAGCGGCGGCTGCAGCACCACGGCGGTGAGCGTTGCCGCCACCAGATAGTTCCAGGTGACCATCTGCGAAACATCCAGCTGGCGGCGTCCGGCCACCTTCAACAACACCGAAACCAGCACGCTGCAGATCACGGCCAAGGACAGGTAGAGCATGGGGCGGGCACAGGGCAGGGGCAGGGGACGGTATCATGGTGCCATGCACAAGCCTTCGTTCCCCGTCGCCCCCGGCGAAACCGCCTGCCTCGAACTGGACGGCCCGGCCGGCCCGCTGGAAGTGGTCGTTGACCTGCCCAAGGCCGATGTGCCGGTGCAGCCGATCGTGGCCATCGTCTGCCATCCGCTGTCCACCGAAGGCGGCACCCTGCACAACAAGGTGGTCACCATGACCGCCACCACGCTGCGCGAGCTGGGCATCGCCACGGTACGCTTCAACTTCCGCAGCGTCGGCGCGTCGGCCGGTGAGTTCGACCATGGCGTGGGCGAGCAGGACGACCTGAAAGCCGTCGCCGCCTGGGTGCGCAGCCAGCGCCCGGACGACCGCCTGTGGCTGGCCGGTTTCAGCTTCGGCTCGTTCGTTTCTTTGAAGGCCGCTGCCGCGCTGCAGCCGGAAGCGCTGATCTCGATCGCGCCGCCGGCCGGTCGCTGGGACTTCGATGGCATCGCGCCGCCGGCGCGCTGGCTGGTGATCCAGGGCGAGCAGGACGAGATCGTCGACCCGCAGGCCGTCTACCAGTGGCTGGACACGCTGGACGTCCCGCATGAGCTGGTGCGCATGCCCGAGACCAGCCATTTCTTCCACCGCAAGCTGATCGACCTGCGCGGCGCGCTGACCCACGGCGTCAAGCACTGGCTGGGCGCAGCGGCATGAGTGCAACCGAGCTGACCCCGTCGCAGCGGTACGCGGAAGGGGTTGCCCGTGGCGACTGGCAGAACGACCCGGCCCAGCACGCAGCGCTGGCCGAACTGGACCGCATCCACCTGGGCCTGGTCGACAGCGCCGAAGACGGCTGGCTGGACCGCCTGTCCTCGTTCTGGAAGAAGCCCGAGCCGGTGAAGGGTCTGTACTTCTGGGGCGGCGTCGGCCGTGGCAAGACCTTCCTGGTCGACCTGTTCTACGACGGCCTGCCGATCAAACAGAAGTACCGCACGCATTTCCACCGCTTCATGCGCAGCGTCCACGAGCGCCTGCGCGAGCACCAGGGGCAGAGCGACCCGCTGGCGAAGATCGCCCAGGAATGGCGCAGCAACCTGCGGGTGCTGGTGCTGGACGAATTCTTCGTCACCGACATCGGCGACGCGATGCTGCTGGCACGGCTGCTGGAGCGCCTGTTCGCCGAGGGCGTGACCCTGGTGACCACCTCCAACACGGCGGTGGAGAACCTGTACCTCAACGGCCTGCAGCGCGAGAGCTTCCTGCCGGCCATCGGCCTGCTGCAGCGCTTCTGCGTGGAGCTGTACGCCGAGGGCACCGAGGATTACCGGATGCGCGCGCTGACCCGCTCGCCGGTGTACCGCGCACCGCTGGCCGCCGACAGTGATGAGTGGCTGGCCACGCGCTGGAACGAACTGAGCGGCGGCCAGCCGGCCAAGCCCGGCAACATCGAGATCGAAGGCCGCAAGATCCCGGTGCGCGGCCGTGGCAAGAGCATTGCCTGGTTCGATTTCGCCGCGTTGTGCGAAGGCCCGCGTGGCCCGTCGGATTACATCGAGATCGCGCACGAGTTCAACACCGTGCTGCTGGGCGGCATCCCCGCCTTCGACCGCCTGAACGAAGATGCCGCGCGCCGCTTCGTCAACCTGATCGACGAGCTGTACGACCGCCACGTCAACCTGGTCTGCACCGCCAGTACCTCGCCGATCGAGCTGTACACCGGCCAGCGCCTGCAGGGCGCGTTCGAGCGCACCGCCTCGCGTTTGATTGAAATGCAGAGCGCCGAGTACCTGGGTACCCCGCACCGGGCGTGAGGGCGCCACCCAGGTAAATGCGTTGCCGGCCAGAGTTCCGGTAGTGCCGGCCGCTGGCCGGCATCCGCCGCGCGGTTACCGGGTCGGCGCCACGGCGTTCCCACGCGGCCGCTCATCCGGCCCGGCCGACACATGCAGGCCCGAGCCATCGCCGTGCTCTACCCGTACGCTCTCGCCGCGCTCCAGCAGCCGCAGTGGCTGGCCTTGGTAGCGCACTTCCAGCGCGTCATGAGTGTCGGCCAGCGACTGCACCAGCGGGCACAGCGCCTGCGCGCGGGCCTCGATGCGCTCGGCGCGGCCTTCCAGCTGCTGTTCCATCTGCGCGTCCAGGCGGTCGGCGCGTTCCTCCATCGCATCGCTGCGACCGGTGAACACCTGCCACAGCACGCTGCGGGCGATGGACGCGGACAGCGACTCGGCCATGTCCTGCACCTTGGCCTCGAAGCCCGGCCCGAACACTGCCTGTTCCCAGTAACCCTTGCCCAGCGTGCCGCCGATCCAGTCATCGGCCTGCCGGCGCAGGCGCCGGACCTTGCGGCTGTTGGCGGTGCCGGTGAGGCTCTCATAGACCCCGTCGAGCACGTCGAAGCTCAGCCCACTCACTTCATGGGCCAGCGCGGTGGCCGCCGGCATCAGCTGCCGCGCCCCGGCCTCCATCTGCCGCAGGCGGGCGGCGTCGGCCTCGCTGACCGGCACGATCGTGTCGTCCAGGCTCAGCACGCCATCGTGGAACACCACCTCGTGCGGCGCCTGCGGGCCATGCCGCAGCCAGATGCCGCCGCTGTCCACCAGCACGTCGTAGTCGGTATGGATGCCGCACTGGTCCGAACGCAGGTCCGGCCCCTCGGCGGCCAGCGCTGGGGCAATGAACAGGGCAGGCAGCAGGGCCAGCGCGGGCGTCACCGGCCGGAAGTCACCCGTCCACCGGATTCCCACCGGCTGCCCACCAGCTATCCACAGGGTTGTCCCTAGCCAGTTTCATCACTGTCATGTGAAGCTGTCATTGTTCCGTTTTCGCGGTGCGTTGTACCACCGCGATGACGCCTTTCGGGCTTGACTGCGCAGCCCGTTCCGGCAGGTCTGAAGCGTCTGATCCGGGCGCCGATGGCACGATCCTTGCGGCGCAAGGGATTGCCGAATTTCACTACATTTGGCGTTGACGGACCCCATTACCCCCACTATCTTGTGGCCGTCGGTCGCAGCAACCCCAATTCCAGGGGGTGCCCTGGGTACCCATCCGCGATCGTCAACGGCAGTGGCAGGCGCAGGGTCTCATCCCCTGCGACGCCGTCCTGCCATCCTGGGCTGTCATGTCCCGGGCTGCGTCACCCGATGCATCGAGCACCCACCAATCACGCCAAGAGGACACACGCCGTGACCACCGAATCCAGCGCCACCATCGAGAAGGAAAGCGAATTCCTGTTGACGTCGCCGCCGACGGCCAACGCGATGAGTGTGACCAAGCGCAATGGCACGACCGAACTGGTGGACCTGAACAAGATCGTGCGCGCGGTGCAGCGTTCCTCCGAAGGCCTGCACGCCGTCGATCCGATGCGCGTGGCCACCCGCACCATTTCCGGCCTGTACAACGGCGCCACCACCCGCGAGCTGGACGAACTGTCCATCCGCACCGCCGCCCTGCTGATCGGTGAAGAGCCCGAGTACGGCCGCCTCGCTGCGCGCCTGCTGGCCAACTACATCGCCAAGGAAGTCTCGGGCCAGGAAATCTACGCCTTCTCGCAGTCGGTCAGCCGTGGCCATGAAGTCGGCCTGATCAACGACCGCCTGCTGAACTTCGTGCAGACCAATGCGCGCAAGCTCAACGATGCCATCGACATCTCGCTGGACCTGAACTTCGATTACTTCGGCCTGCGTACCCTGTACGACCGTTACCTGCTGCGCCATCCGCACACCCGCAAGGTGATCGAGACCCCGCAGCAGTTCTTCCTGCGCATTGCCAGCGCGCTGAGCGAGGATGTGTCCGAGACCCTGGCGCTGTACAAGCGCATGGGCAACCTGGACTACCTGCCGTCCAGCCCGACCCTGTTCAATTCCGGCACCACCCACGAGCAGCTGTCCTCGTGCTTCCTGCTGGATTCGCCGCAGGACTCGCTGGAGTCGATCTATTCCAAGTACGGCGACATCGCCCAGCTGTCGAAGTTCTCCGGCGGCATCGGCGTCAGCTACACCCGCGTGCGTTCGCGTGGTTCGCTGATCAAGTCGACCAACGGCCACTCCAACGGCATCGTGCCGTGGCTGAAGACCATGGATTCGTCCGTGGCCGCGGTGAACCAGGGCGGCAAGCGCAAGGGCGCAGCCTGCGTCTACCTGGAAACCTGGCACGCCGACGTCGAGGACTTCCTCGAGCTGCGTGACAACACCGGTGACGAAGCCCGCCGTGCGCACAACCTGAACCTGGCCAACTGGGTGCCGGACCTGTTCATGAAGCGCGTCGAGGCCGACCAGGAATGGTCGCTGTTCGATCCGCGCGTCGTGCCGGAGTTCACCGACCTGTTCGGCGAAGCCTTCGAGCAGGCCTACCTGCAGGCCGAAGCGCAGGGCAAGGCCAACCGCACCATCTCCGCGCGCAAGCTGTACGCCCGCATGATGCGTACGCTGGCCGAGACCGGCAACGGCTGGATGACCTTCAAGGACAAGTGCAACCGCGCCAGCAACCAGACCCTGCGTCCGGGCAACGTGATCCACCTGTCCAACCTGTGCACCGAAATCCTGGAAGTCACTTCCAACGATGAAACCGCAGTGTGCAACCTGGGTTCGATCAACCTGGGCAACCACTTCGACGAGCACAACGAGTTCGACTTCGAGAAGCTGGCCGAGACCGTGCGCCTGGCCGTGCGCCAGCTCGACCGCGTCATCGACCTGAACTTCTACCCGATCGAAACCGCCCGCCGCGCCAACCTGCGCTGGCGTCCGGTCGGCCTGGGCTGCATGGGCCTGCAGGACGTGTTCTTCCGCAAGCGCCTGCCGTTCGACAGCGCCGAAGCCCGTGCCCTGTCGAAGAAGATCGCCGAAGCGATCTACTTCCACGCGCTGGAAACCTCCTGCGAGCTGGCCCAGGAACGCGGCAAGCACCCGTCGTTCAACGACACCCGCGCCGCCGGTGGCGAGCTGCAGTTCGACGCCTGGAACGTGGTGCCGGAAGACACCGCGCGCTGGGATGCCCTGCGTGCCCGCATCAAGGAGCATGGCCTGCGCAACTCGCTGATGATCGCGATTGCACCGACCGCGACCATCGCCTCGATCGCCGGCTGCTACGAGTGCGTCGAGCCGCAGGTGTCCAACCTGTTCAAGCGCGAGACCCTGTCCGGTGACTTCCTGCAGGTCAACCGCTACCTGGTGAACGAGCTGAAGAAGCTGGGCCTGTGGACCGCCGACATGCGCGACGCCATCAAGCTGGCCGAAGGCTCCATCGCCGGCGTGGCACAGATTCCGGAAACGCTGCGCGAGGTCTACCGCACCGCGTGGGAACTGCCGATGCGTTCGCTGATCGACATGGCCGCCGAGCGTGGTGCCTTCATCGACCAGTCGGCCTCGCTCAACCTGTTCATGGAAAGCCCGAACATCGGCGCGATGTCCTCCATGTACATGTACGCCTGGAAGCAGGGCATCAAGACCACCTACTACCTGCGTTCGCGCCCGGCCACCAAGATCGCCAAGACCACGGTGAGCAGCGCAGCCCCGGCCAAGGTGTTCAGCCCGGACGAAGCCATCGCCTGCTCGCTGGAAAACCCGGAAGCCTGCGAGGCCTGCCAGTAAGAGCGGCACCGCCGCGCGGTAGTGCCGGCCGCTGGCCGGCAACCCCGGCCAACGATCATCACCCACGGTAGCGCCGGGCCATGCCCGGCGGCTCACCCAGGAATTCAAGGAAACACCCATGGCCGACAAGCCCAAGCAGATGCTGCTCGATCCCGGTTTTGAACTGACCCTGCGCCCGATGCGCTACCCGCAGTTCTATGACATGTACCGGAACGCGATCAAGAACACCTGGACGGTGGAAGAGATCAACTTCCAGATCGACATCACCGACCTGCACAGCAAGATGTCGCCGGGTGAGCGCCATCTGATCCACCGCCTGGTCGCGTTCTTCGCCACCGGCGACTCGATCGTGTCCAACAACCTGGTGCTGAACCTGTACCAGCACTTGAATGCGCCGGAAGCGCGCATGTACCTGTCGCGCCAGCTGTATGAAGAAGCGCTACACGTGCAGTTCTACCTGACCCTGCTCGACAACTACCTGCCGGATCCGGAAGAGCGCGTCAAAGCGTTCGCCGCGGTGGAGAACATCGACTCGATCAAGAAGAAGGCCGATTTCTGCTTCAAGTGGATCGACTCGATCCAGGACCTGAAGCGCATCGAGACCCGTGCCGAGCGCCGCCAGTTCCTGCTCAACCAGATCTGCTTCGCCGCCTGCATCGAAGGCCTGTTCTTCTTTGCTGCGTTCGCCTACGTGTACTACTTCCGTTCGCGCGGTCTGCTGCCGGGCCTGGCCTCGGGTACCAACTGGGTGTTCCGCGACGAAAGCGCGCACATGGAGTTCGCGTTCGAGTCGGTGCGTGTTGTTCGCGAGGAAGAACCGGACCTGTTTGACGAAGAGATGAAGCAGCAGGTCTACGACATGCTGGCCGAAGCCATCGAATGCGAAGTGCAGTTCGCCGAGGACGTGCTGTCCGGCGGCGTGGCCGGCATCTCCACCCGCGACATGCGCCAGTACCTGCAGCACTGCGCCGACCAGCACTTCGCCAAGCTGGGCATGGAAAAGAAGTACAACGTGCGCAACCCGCTGCCGTTCATGGAACTGCAGGACGTGCAGGAGCTGACCAACTTCTTCGAACGCCGCGTCTCGGCCTACCAGGTCGGCGTGCAGGGCGAAGTCGCCTTCGACATGAACTTCTGATCGAACCGGTCAGATCTGTCGCAACGAAAAACCCCGGCCAACGCCGGGGTTTTTTTGTTGGTAGCGCCGGGCCATGCCCGGCGGAGCCTGCCTGGTGCTACTGGCCGCCATGCTGCACGCGGGCCTTTGTAGAGTCGAGCTTGCTCGACTGCCGTTCGCGCAAAGCAGTCGAGCAAGCTCGACTCTACAATCAGCGTCGCCCTTCCACCGCCATGCGTACCGCCAGCCCGGCCAGCACTGTGCCCATCAGCCAGCGCTGCACCACCTGCCAGGTCGGGCGCGCGGCCAGGAAACCGGCGATGCTGCCAGCGGTCAGCGCAATCATGCCGTTCACGGTCACACTCACCGCGATCTGGGTGGAGCCCAGCACGATCGACTGCATCAGCACACTGCCCTCGCCGTCCGGATGCAGGAACTGCGGCAGCAGCGACAGGTACATCACCGCCACTTTCGGGTTCAGCAGGTTGGTCAGGAAGCCCATCGTGAACAGTTTGCGCGGGCTGTCCTGCGGCAGTTCGCGCACCGCGAACGGCGAACGGCCACCGGGCTTGAGCGCCTGCCAGGCCAGGTACAGCAGGTACAGCGCGCCGCCGATGCGCAGCGCGTCGTAGGCGAACGGCACGGTCATCAGCAGGGCGGTGATGCCCAGTGCCGCACACAGCATGTAGAACACGAAGCCCAGCGCCACCCCGCCCAGCGAGATCAGGCCTGCCATCGGCCCCTGGCAGATCGAGCGTGAGATCAGGTAGATCATGTTCGGCCCGGGCGTGAGCACCATGGCCAGTGAAACAAGCGCGAAGGCCAGCAGGTCGGAAGTGGCGGGCATGGGCGGTCCTGGCAGTGGGCGTGGCGCAGTTTAACGCCTGCCGCAGGCGCGGCCTGCGCAGGCACCGCTGCCGGGTGACCGTTGCACGTGCATTCCGATGGCCATCACGCCGGTCGCTTAGAATCCGCAGCACCCCACACCGAAGCCCCCCATGACCCCCATCCCCGAGACCGTGCCGCCCACCGAAGTGCGCATGGCCGAAATCGTCTTTCCCAACCACACCAACCACCTTGGCACCCTGTTCGGTGGCCAGGCGCTGGCGTGGATGGACAAGGCCGCCTTCCTGGCCGCCGCCCGTTACTCGCGCCGCACCGTGGTGACCGCGCGCAGCGACCAGGTCGACTTCAAGCTGCCGATCCGCATCGGCCAGATGGTGGAAACCATCGGCCGCATCGTCGAAGTCGGCCGCAGCTCGATGAAGGTGGAGGTGGAACTGGTCGCCGAAGACCTGCACAGCGGGGAGCGCAAGCTGTGCACCCGCGGCCACTTCGTGATGATCGCGCTGGACGAGGAAGGCCACCCGATCGCGGTACCGCCGCTGCCGGCGGCCTGACCCGGCCAACGGACCGGCGCTTGCGGGGGCGCCACCGCGCCCCCATCTGGCAGCCATGACCCTGCCACTGACCGACTTCATCGACCGTGCCCAGCGCCTGTTCGTGCTGACCGGCGCCGGCTGCAGCACCGCCTCGGGCATTCCCGATTACCGGGATGCCGACGGCCAGTGGAAACGCACGCCACCGGTGACCTACCAGGCCTTCATGGGCGAGGCCGCCACCCGCCAACGTTACTGGGCGCGCAGCCTGCTCGGCTGGCCGCGCTTCGGCCTGGCCCGGCCCAACGGCACCCACCAGGCCCTGGCCGCGCTGGAACGCCGCGGCACGCTGCAGGTGCTGCTGACCCAGAACGTGGACGGCCTGCACCAGCGCGCCGGCAGCCACAACGTGATCGACCTGCATGGCCGCCTGGACCTTGTGCGCTGCATGGGCTGTGAGCGTCGCAGCGATCGTGAAGGCTTCCAGCAGCGCCTGCTGGACGCCAATCCCGGCTGGGACGCGCTGGAGGCAGGCATCGCGCCCGATGGTGATGCCGATCTGGAGGCCGATTTCTCCGCGTTCGTGGTGCCCGAGTGCCCGCATTGCGGCAGCGTGTTGAAGCCGGATGTGGTGTTCTTCGGCGAAAACGTGCCGCGGGAGCGCGTGCAGGCGGTGCAGGAGCACCTGCAGCAGGCCGACGCCGTGCTGGTGGTGGGTTCATCGCTGATGGTCTATTCCGGCTTCCGCTTCGTGCAGGCGGCGGCCAGGGCAGGGCTGCCGGTGGCGGCGTTGAACCGTGGCCGCACCCGCGCCGACGACCTGCTGCAGTTCAAGGATGAACGGGACTGCGCCGAGGCGCTGGCCGCGTGGGCTTCGTCCTGAGCCGAGCACACGCTCGGCTGCACGCCCACCGCGAAACAGCGATCCATCCAGACGGTTGATTCGCAGGCCGTGCGGCGGTGCAATACGCACCCCCTACGTCGTTCATCACCGTCTTGAGCCAGCTGTTTTCGCCGATCTCGTTCGGCCCCCTGACCCTGTCCAACCGCATCGTCATCGCGCCGATGTGCCAGTACTCCGCCGAAGATGGCCGCGCCAGCGACTGGCACGCCATGCATCTGGGCAACCTGGCGCAGTCCGGTGCCGGCCTGCTGATCCTGGAAGCCACCGCGGTCGAACCGCGCGGCCGCATCAGCTGGGCCGACCTGGGCCTGTGGGATGACGGCACCGAGGCCGCACTGGCGCAGGTGCTGGCCAGCGTCCGCCGCTGGTCGCCGATGCCGCTGGGCGTCCAGCTGGGCCATGCCGGCCGCAAGGCCTCGGTGAGGCGTCCGTGGGACGGTGGTGGCCAGTTGCCGGCTGATGATGCGCGTGGCTGGGTCACCGTGGCGCCGTCGCCGCTGCCGTTCCATGCCGCCGATCCGGCACCGCAGGAACTGGACGAGGCCGGCATCGCCGAGGTCATCGCCGCCTTCGCCGCCAGTGCGGTGCGCGCCGAGCGCCTGGGCTTCGAGCTGATCGAGCTGCATGCCGCGCACGGTTATCTGCTGCACCAGTTCCTGTCGCCGCTGAGCAACCGCCGCACCGATGGCTACGGTGGCTCGCTGCCGAACCGCCTGCGCCTGCTGGTGGAGGTGTTCGATGCTGTGCGTGCGGCAGTGTCCGACAAGGTCGCGGTGGGCGTGCGCATCTCCGCCAGCGACTGGGTCGATGGCGGTTGGGATCTGGTGCAGAGCGAAGCGCTGGCGCAGGTGATGGACGCGCGCGGCTGCAACTTCCTGCATGTCTCCAGCGGTGGCCTGGACGAGCGCCAGAAGATCACCGTCGGCCCGGGTTACCAGGTGCCGTTCGCAGCGGCGATCAAGGCCAAGGTGCGCATGCCGGTCATCGCCGTGGGCATGATCACCGAGCCGGAGCAGGCCGAATCGATCCTGCGCCATCGCCACGCCGATGCGGTAGCCCTGGCGCGCGGCATCCTCTACGACCCGCGCTGGCCGTGGCATGCCGCCGCCGCGCTGCGTGACAGCGTGGAGCCGGCACCGCAGTACCTGCGCTGCGAGCCGCGTGATGCGCGCGGCGTGTTCAAGACGCGCTGAGGCTCACACCCGCCAGGCCGGCGCCATGCCGGCCTGCAGGTGCTCGAACAGCGCGCGGATCTTGGCAGTGAAATCGCGGCGGTCGCTGACGCAGAAATAGACCTCCATCGGCTCCGGGCGCCATGCAGTGTCGGCGCCGAACACTGCCTGCAGGCGGCCATCGCGCAGGTACGGCTCTGCCACGAATGCGGCCAGCCGGGTGATGCCGGCACCGGCTGCGGCCAGCGTCGCCAGCGCATCGATGTCATCGCAGACCATGCTCGGCGGCAGTGCGGCGTCCACGCGCTGGCCATCCTTCAGCAGTCCCCAGCGCAGCGGCCGGCCGTCGGTGGGAAAGCGGTGCAGCAGCCCGCGATGGCCGCTCAGCTCGGAGGGTTGCTGCGGGGTGCCGTGTGCCTTCAGGTAGGCCGGCGAGGCGCAGAACACGAACGGCACGCGCGCCAGCTGCCGTGCGACGACCCCGTCCTCCAGCTGTGCACCGATGCGGATGCTGGCATCCACCGCTTCCGGGCCGTGCTGCACGGCGCGATCGGTCAGCCGCAGCTCCAGCTGCAGTTGCGGGTAGCGCTGCTGCAGCGAAGGCAGCAACGGCGCAAGCACGTGGCGACCGAACGCGCTGCTGCTGGCGATGCGCAGCGGTCCTGCCGGTTCGATGTCACCGGAGGTGACCATCGCCTGCGCGCGCGCCAGGTCGGCTTCGATGTGGCGCACCTGCGCCAGGTACAACGCGCCGGCCTCGCTGAGGGCCAGCTGGCGCGTACTTCGGTTCAGCAACCGTACGCCCAGATGCGCCTCCAGCCGGTTGATGTTCTGGCCGACTGCGGTGGCGCTGATGCCAAGGATGCGGGCCGCTGCGGCAATGCTGCCGGTCTCTGCGGTGCGGGTGAAGCTGCGGATCAGTTGCAACAGGTTCATGACCGACCAGCTTGCCATGGAGAAACCCAAGTATCGCTTGGGACTGAACCAAGCAGGTCGGTTGCATCGGTGACCATCGATCCCGAGGGCAGGTCGCTGCCCTACACTCGGGCGATGCGCCCCGATTCCATCCTGACCCTGTCCTGCCCCGACCGTACCGGCATCGTCTACCGCGTTTCCGGCCTGCTGTTCGACCACGGCTGCAACATTCTCGACGCCCAGCAGTTCGGCGACGAGGAAAGCGGCCGCTTCTTCCTGCGCGTGCACTTCGACCGCGATGCTGGTCTGCCGCTGGAGACCGTGCACGCGGCCATGGCTACGCTTGCCACCAGCTTCGGCATGGACTGGCAGCTGCATGATGGCCGCCGCCGCGCGCGCCTGCTGGTGCTGGTCAGTAAGCAAGGGCACTGCCTCAATGATCTGCTGTTCCGCGCCCACAGCGGCCAGCTGAAGGTCGACATCGCCGCAGTGGCGTCCAACCACGCCGACTTCGCACCGCTGGCAGCGTCCTACCAGGTGCCGTTCCACCACCTGCCGGTGACCGCCGATACGCGTGCGGTGCAGGAGCAACAGATCATCGACCTGGTCGAGCGCGAACGTATCGACCTGGTGGTACTGGCGCGCTACATGCAGATCCTGTCACCCACGTTGTGCCGCGCCCTGGCCGGCCGTGCGATCAACATCCACCACAGCTTCCTGCCCAGCTTCAAGGGCGCGCAGCCGTATCATCAGGCGCACGCACGCGGGGTCAAGATCATCGGCGCCACCGCGCACTACGTCACCGAGGATCTGGACGAAGGCCCGATCATCGAACAGGACGTGGCCCGCGTGGACCACGCCATGGCGCCGCGCGAACTGGTGCGGCTGGGCAGCGATACCGAATCGCTGGTGCTGGCACGCGCCGTGCGCCGCCATGTGGAACACCGCATCCTGCTCAACGGGCACCGTACGGTCGTGTTCCGGTAATCGCCCATCCCGCGTCCGCCGGGCATGGCCCGGCACTACCGAATCCTGATTTCATCCAATGAAAAGCCCCCGGTTCGGCCGTCCCGCGATCTGTAGGGGGGCGTAGTTAGGGGGCTGGATGAATCGATTGTGTTGTCGTGGGCAGGAGCGCGCAAGCGGCATAAGCGACGTGCGCGGTAGCGCCGGGCCGTGCCCGGCGGTGGTGGGTCAGGCGATCGAAATCCCCGCCTTGCCCAGCGCTTCACGCACCATCGCGTCGTTGGCGTCGGTCACCGGCTTGGTCAGCTCCCACAGGAATTTCACCCGGAAGCCGGACTTCACCGCGTCCTGCGCGCTCCACAGCACGCAGTAGTCGCGGGCCAGGCCGCACACGTGCACTTCGCGGATGCGGCGTTCGTGCAGCCAGCCTGCCAGGCCGGTGGCCGGGCGCTCGCCATCGGGGCCATGGTTCTCGCGGAAGGCGCTGTACGAATCCACCTGTTGGCGCGTGCCCTTGCGCAGGATCAGGTCGGCCACGGTCCAGTCCACGCCCGGGTGCAGCGCGGCACCGGCGCTGCCCTGCACGCAGTGGTCCGGCCACAGGGTCTGCGGCTGCGCGTGCAGCAGGATGGTCTCGAAGGGCCGTCGGCCGGGATGCTGGCTGGCGAACGAGGCGTGGTCGGCCGGGTGCCAGTCCTGTGTCGCCACCACGGTGCCGTAGCGGCGCTGCGCCAGTAGATCGGCGATCGGTGCCACCAGCGCATCGCCCTGGTCGCAGGCCAGCGCACCGCCGGGCATGAAGTCCGGCTGCAGGTCGATCACCAGCAGGGCGACATCGGCGGGCAGGGCGGTCATGGCAGTTCCGGTACAGCAGAAGGGGCGACCAGCGTGGCCGCCCCATGCGCACACGTCAATCGCCCTGCGGCGTCTCAGCGTCCTGCCCGTAGTACAGCAGGCCGATCTTGATCCGTTCGCGGCCGTTCTCGCGGCGGTGGCGGTTGGCATCGCGCAGCGAGTACACGCAGCCGCAGTATTCCTGCTGGTAGAACTGCTCGCGCTTGCTGATCTCGACCATGCGGCTGGCGCCGCCGCCCTTGCGCCAGTTGTAGTCCCAGTACTGCAGGCCTTCATAGCGGGATGCAGCGCGGATGCCACAGTCGTTGATCTGCGCCATGTTCTTCCAGCGCGAAATGCCCAGCGACGAACTGATGGTGTCGTAGCCGTGCTCGTGCGCATACAGCGCGGTGCGCTCGAAACGCATGTCGAAGCACATCGTGCAGCGGATACCACGCTCGGGCTCGTTCTCCATGCCGCGTGCACGGCTGAACCAGTTGTCCGTGTCGTAATCGCAGTCGATGAAGGGAATGTTGTGCTGTTCGGCGAAGCGGATATTCTCCTGCTTGCGCAGCTCGTACTCCTTCACCGGGTGGATGTTGGGGTTGTAGAAGAAGATCGCGTAGTCGATCCCGGAGGCGGTGATCGCCTCCATCACTTCGCCGGAGCAGGGTGCGCAGCACGAGTGCAGCAGCAGGCGCTGGCCGTTTTCGGGCAGGGACAGGGTGGGGCGTTGGAGCTCGGTCATCGTCAGGTACCGCATGGACCGCCGGCAACGGCGGTGGCCCATGCATCAGCGCGTGGGTGAACAGGTCTGGCCGGAAACCGTGAACAGGACGCACGCGGCCGCACCGCCTGCACGCGCAGGACAACGACGGCCCCGGCAACCTCCCCGCGGAGATTCCAGGTCGAGTCAGGGGACGGTCGTGTCCCCCGGCCGGGGCCGGTATTCGGGCTGATGGACACGGGCCGCAGCCCACCTACTACCTGCCGCTTCCCAGGCGTGAGCCCAGTGCTGTTGGCAGGATTCGTTTCCATTCACCGCTGCGGGGCAGCTCCGGAATGGGCGCGCAAGGCGCCTTCACCGGATTCCCGTTTAAATCCCTGCCGCCATCAATGCCACGGCAAGGATACCTTCGGCGTGCCCACGGTGGACGCGTCGAGGCCAATGGTCAAGGGTCAATGAAAGCGCAGGGCTGTGGCTCGCTTCTCAGGCTGTGAGAGCGCCTCTTGCCATACTGGGCACCGACAGACGGGAGGTGGCTCGTGGCGGCGAAGTACTGCGATCTGGTCATGAAAGGCGGCATCACCAGCGGCATCGTGTACCCCAATGCGGTACTGGCGCTGGCCCGCGAATATCGCTTCAAGAGCATCGGCGGCACCTCGGCCGGCGCCATCGCCGCGGCGGTGGCGGCCGCGGCGGCGTGCGGTGATCGCCGCCAGCAGGCGGGTGAACACCTGCCCGGCGATGCAGGCTACAGCGGGCTGTCGGCGGTGTCGGCGCAGCTGTCGCGGCGTGGCTTCATCTACAGCCTGTTCCAGCCGGCGCGAGGCGCTCGTGCAGCGTATCGGCTGCTGGTGGTGCTGACCGGCAATGCCCGCCTGCCGCACAAACTGCTGTGCCTGGCCATCGCGGTATTCGAGATCGCGCCGCTGGAAGTGCTGGTGTCGCTGTCGCTGCTGCTCGGCCTGGGCTGGTGGGGCGGCGGTTGGAGCGGCGTGGCCGCCACGCTGCTGCCATCACTGCTGTGCGCGTACGGTGCCGGCGTGGCCGGTGCCGCGCTGCGGGTAGCGCGGGTGGCGCGCCGTAACCTGCTGGGCCTGTGCAGCGGCCTCGGCCGCGATGCACGCACGCCGGCATTGACCGAATGGTTGCACGAGTGCCTGCAGCAGCTGTCCGGCAAGCCGCTGGATGCACCGCTCACCTTCGCCGACCTGCACGATGCGCCGCGCTATGCCGGCGAGCCGGACAGCCCGCATGCGATCAGCCTGCAGATGATCACCACCTGTGTGTCGCACAACGAGCCGCGCACGCTGCCGCTGGGCGGCGCGCAGTTCTGGTTCCTGCGCGAGGAGTTCGAGCAGCTGTTTCCGGCCAGCGTGGTGCAGTGGCTGGTGACGCAGGCCGGCCCGCCACTGGAGGTGGAGGGGCGCCGGTACTACCACCTGCCGCAGGGCCCGAAGCTGCCGGTGCTGGTGGCCACGCGCATGAGCCTGAGCTTCCCGCTGCTGATCAGCGCGGTGCCGTTGCATGAGCCCTCACGCCGCGAGCGTCGCTGCGAACCGACCGCACCTGCGGCCGACCAGGAGCACAATGTGGCCGACAGCATGGAAGGGCTGACCAGTGCCGGGCAGACCTGCGGCCCGGTGATCACCGCCTTCCGCATCTGCTGGTTCTCCGATGGTGGCATCAGCAGCAACTTCCCGATCCACCTGTTCGATGCCGCGTTGCCGCGCTGGCCGACCTTCGCCATCAATCTGGTCTACCCGCAGCACGCCGAAGACGTGAGCCACGGCAGCAGTGGCCGACAGGCGCTGGAACATGCCGTGTTCCTGCCCACCGAGAACCGCCACGGTTGGCAGCGTACCTACCAGTCGATCGCCACGCCGTTGGCGGCCGCCGAGCTGGGCCGCTTCCTGTTCGCGGTGGTGGCGACCATGCAGAACTGGCGCGACCTGCTGCAGGCGCGTGCCCCGGGCTACCGCGACCGCATCGTGCACGTCAGCCTGCAGGGCGACGAGGGCGGCATGAACCTGGACATGCCGCAGGACGTGCTGACCCGCATCGCCGACAAGGGCAGCCTGGCCGGTGCGCGCTTCTGTTCGTTCTCGTTCGAGAACCACTATTGGATCCGCTGGCGCAACCTGGCCTCGGCCTACCAGCGCTACACGCTGGAAGTGGCGCGCACCGACGACCCGGCGCAGCAGGTACTGGCCTACCGCGCGGCGTACTCGATGGTTGCCAGTGGCCAGCCGACGCCACCGTCGTACAAGCTGGGCTCGGAAGACAAGCGGCTGGCATCGCAGCAGTTGTGGGGGCTGATGGTCGAGCAGGGACGTACCTGGGAGGACCTCGGCCCGGACCTCACCGACGGCGCACCGCGCCCGCTGCCGCAGATGAAGGTCACGCCGATCTACTGACCCGGTAGTAGATCCACGCCATGCGTGGATGGAACCCCATCGAAATCAAATATTTCGAACATTCATCGAAGAGCATCCACGCACGACGTGGATCCACCGTGTCGACCAAGGTCGACACCTACCCACAGCAGCAAAGGATGCCGTTTCGACAGCTCGCGGAGACCTGTCGAAGGGGGGTGGGTCCGGTTGCGGGGGCGTGAGCCGCATGGGCCCGAGGCATGCCTCGGGCGGGTTGGGCAGGACGCCCAACCCCGGTCTTGCCGTGTGCGCAGGACTGCGCACACGAGCAAGCGGCGACCGAGCTTACATGGGTGAGGGCGCTTTGCTTGCGAAGCATTGCTTCGCAAGCGCCCGAACGCACAGCCGCCAGCGGCTGGGCCGGGCCCCGGAGGGGGACTTGCAGCGTCCCCCGCAACCGGACCCACCCCGCCATCCCACGGAATGCCAGCTGTTGCTTTTGAGGTTGCCGGCCAGCGGCCGGCACTACCTCAGGTGCAGGACGCAGCCCTGCCGAACCACCCCTACCTCCCCGGCAACTGCGCGAACGCGCGCTGCATGCAGTCCTCCCGCGGGCACACCCGGCAACCCGGCCCGATCGACACCGAATTACCCGGGCTCTGCACATCCAGCCCCAGCGAATACACCAGTCGCTCGGCATGCTGCAGATCGCAGCCCAGCGCCACCGCGAAGGTCTTGCGTGGCTGGCCATGGCCCACCGGGCCACTGCTGACCTGCCGTGCCAGCCAGAAGTGGCGCCGGCCATCGGGCATGCGCGCGGTCTGCGTCAGGATCCGCCCGGGCTGGTTGAACGCCTCGTAGACGATCCACAGCGGGCACGAACCACCCACCTGCGAGAAGTGGAAATCGGTGGCGGAGTGGCGCTTGGACACATTGCCGGCGCGATCCACGCGGATGAAGAAAAACGGCAGGCCAGGCGCACTGCGTCGCGCCAGCGTGCTCAGCCGGTGGCAGACCGCTTCGAAGCCGACGCCGAACTGATGCGCCAGCAGTTCGATGTCGTAGCTGCTGGTTTCCGCCGCACGCAGGAAGCGCATGTACGGCATCACCAGCGCGCCGGCGAAATAGTTGGAAAGACCGATCCGCGCCTGCGCAATGCGCGCGTCGTCGGTGAACCCGGCGCGCGCCACCACCGCATCGATCTGCGGCAGGTAGCCGTGAAGGGCCAGCTCGGCCGCCATCTGGAACGCCTGCTGGCCGGGCTCCAGGTAATCGGGCAGCCACAGCCGCCGCGCACCGGCATCGTATTGCCGCTTTTCGCGCCCGGCCTGCAGTGCGGCCACTTCCACCAGCACGCCATGGCGGTCGGCCAGCAGCTGGCGCAGCCGCGGTGCCACGTGCCCGGGCGACAGCCCCCACTCGGCGAACAGCTGCTCGGCCAGCTCGTCCAGCTCGGGAATGTGGTTGTGCATGCGGTTGAAGAACTCGCGCACCTGATCGCCAGCGGGCAGGGTGCTGCCGGCGCCGGGCTCGCCCAGCTGGAATTCCAGTGCGGCGGCATGCTCGCGCAGCGCCAGGTGGCGGCGGTGCAGGTCCAGCAGCGCGCGGCTGACCTGCGGCAGGTTGCCGGCCAGCGCGCGCAGTTCGGTGGCGCTGACCTCGGCCAGGCCCAGGTCACGCAGGGTCTCGCCCAGCGCTTCCTGCAGCGCGGCGGGCTCATCCTCGTCGAACAGTGCGGAAACGTCGCCCAATACCTCGCCCAGCTTCTTCTGCACAGCCGGGGTCAGTGGGCGCTTGTTGCGCTCGATCTGGTTCAGGTAGCTGGCCGACAGCCCCAGCGCCCGTGCCAGATCCGCCTGGCTGTAGCCGCGCTGCTCGCGCAGCCGCAGCAGGCGCAGGCCAAGTTGTCGCTGGGGGGCTGAATAATTCACAGAATTAACATGAATCGTCTGGCGTGTTGGCCAGATTAAGCGGATTCAGCCCGGAAATCGAGGTGGGTGCTGTGAATAATGCCAAGCATCTTTCGCACCCTGTGGGATTGTCGTCATGACTGTTGCAGCGCCCCGTATCCGCATGCTGATCGATGGCCAGTTCGTTGAATCGGCCACCTCCCACTGGCAGGACGTGATCAATCCGGCCACCCAGGACGTGCTGGCCAAGGTGCCGTTCGCCACCACCGGCGAAGTGGACGCCGCCGTCGCCGCCGCCAAGGAAGCCTTCAAGACCTGGCGCAAGACCCCGATTGGCACCCGTGCGCGCATCTTCCTGAAGTACCAGCAGCTGATCCGCGAGAACATGAGCGAGCTGGCCCACATCCTCACCGCCGAACAGGGCAAGACCCTGCCGGACGCCGAAGGCGATGTGTTCCGCGGCCTGGAAGTGGTCGAGCACGCCGCCGCCATCGGCAACCTGCAGCTGGGCGAACTGGCCAACAACGTGGCCAATGGCGTGGACACCTACACGATCATGCAGCCGCTGGGCGTGTGCGCCGGCATCACCCCGTTCAACTTCCCGGCGATGATCCCGCTGTGGATGTTCCCGATGGCGATTGCAACGGGCAACACCTTCATCCTCAAGCCGTCCGAGCAGGACCCGATGGTCACCATGCGCCTGGTCGAGCTTGCGCTGGAAGCCGGCATTCCGAAGGGCGTGCTGAACGTCGTCCACGGTGGCGAGGAAGTGGTCAACGCGATCTGCGACCACCCGGACATCAAGGCCGTGTCGTTCGTCGGTTCCACCCGCGTCGGCACCCACGTCTACAACCGTGCCTCGCTGGCCGGCAAGCGCGTGCAGTGCATGATGGGCGCCAAGAACCACGCCGTGGTGCTGCCGGACGCCAACAAGGAGCAGACCCTCAACGCGATGGTCGGTGCCGCCTTCGGTGCCGCTGGCCAGCGCTGCATGGCCGCCTCCACCCTGGTGCTGGTCGGTGAAGCACGCAACTGGGTGCAGGACCTGGTCACCAAGGCCAAGACCCTGAAGGTCAGCGGCGGCACCGTCGCCGGCACCGACGTCGGTCCGGTCATTTCCTGCAGCGCCCGCGAGCGCGTGGAAGGCCTGATCGCGTCGGGCGTGGAGCAGGGCGCCAAGCTGGTGCTGGATGGCCGCAAGCCGCAGGTCGATGGTTTCGAGAAGGGCAACTTTGTCGGTCCGACCATCTTTGCCGGTGTCACCACCGACATGCGCATCTACCAGGAAGAAATCTTCGGGCCGGTGCTGGTCATCCTCGAAGCGGAGACGCTGGAAGAGGCCATCGCGATGGTCAACAGCAACCCGAACGGCAACGGGACCGCACTGTTCACCCAGTCCGGCGCCGCCGCGCGCAAATTCCAGGAAGACATCGACGTCGGCCAGGTCGGCATCAACGTGCCGATCCCGGTGCCGGTGCCGCTGTTCTCGTTCACCGGTTCGCGCGCGTCCAAGCTGGGCGACCTGGGTCCGTATGGCAAGCAGGTGGTGTTGTTCTACACCCAGACCAAGACGGTCACCGCGCGCTGGTTCGATGACGAGACGCTCAGCCACGGCGTCAACACCACGATCAGCCTGAAGTAACGGCAGGAGCAGCCATGAGCCACTCGATGACGACGGAACTGGAAGAAGCGCAGCAGGCGTACCGCGAGGCGGCGCACGACTTCGCACAGGCCGAACTGGCGCCGCACGCCGCGCGATGGGATGCGGAGGGCATCTTTCCGCGCGAGGCGATCGCCAAGGCCGGTGAACTGGGCTTCTGCGGCCTGTACATGGACCCGGAAGTGGGCGGCAGCGGCCTGAGCCGACTGGACGCCGCCGTCGTCATCGAGGAGCTCGCCAACGTCGATCCGTCGACCGCGGCGTACATCAGCATCCACAACATGGCCTCGTGGATGGTGTCCAAGTGGGGCCAGCCGGCACTGCGCGATGCGTGGGGCACCGATCTGTCTTCGGGCAACAAGCTGGCCTCGTACTGCCTGACCGAACCCGGTGCAGGTTCCGATGCGGCCTCGCTGAAGACCACCGCCGTGCGCGATGGCGACTTCTATGTGCTGAACGGCTCCAAGGCCTTCATTTCCGGCGCCGGTGCCACTGAACTGCTGGTGGTGATGGCGCGTACCGGTGGTGCCGGTGCCGGCGGTGTCAGCGCCATTGCGGTGCCGGCGGACCTGCCGGGCATCAGCTTCGGCCGCAAGGAAGAGAAGATGGGCTGGAACAGCCAGCCCACCCGTGGCATCACCTTCGAAAACGTCCGCGTGCCGGTCAGCCACCTTCTGGGAGAGGAAGGCGGCGGCTTCAAGCTGGCGATGAAGGGGCTCGATGGCGGCCGCATCAACATCGCCGCCTGCTCGCTGGGCGCCGCGCAGGGTGCGCTGGACGCTGCACGCCGCTACATGGGCGAGCGCCGCCAGTTCGGCAAGGCACTGGCCGAGTTCCAGGCCCTGCAGTTCAAGCTGGCCGACATGGTCACCCAGCTGGTGGCCGCCCGGCAGATGGTGCACACCGCTGCGCGCAAGCTCGATGCCGGTGCCAGCGACGCCAACGTGTGGTGCGCGATGGCCAAGCGCTTCGCCACCGATGCCGGTTTCAACGTCTGCAACGAAGCACTGCAGATCCATGGTGGCTACGGCTACATCCGCGAATACCCGATCGAGCGCCTGCTGCGTGACTGCCGCGTGCACCAGATCCTGGAAGGCACCAACGAGATCATGCGGGTGATCGTTGCCCGTCACCTGCTCAACACCGAAGAGGAACTGCGATGAAGGATTGGCGTACCCAGGAGCACGTAGGCCTGAAGGTCGAGGTGGATGGCCACACCGCCATGGTCACCCTGAACAACCCGCCGGCGCATACCTGGACCGTGCACAGCCTGTCGGCGCTGCGCGACCTGGTGGGCGCGCTCAACGCAGACCGCGACATCTACGCGCTGGTGATCACCGGTGACGGCGAGAAATTCTTCTCCGCCGGTGCCGACCTCAACCAGTTCGCCTCCGGCGACAAGGCCGCTGCGCGTGAAGCCGCGCGCCGCTTCGGTGAAGCCTTCGAGGCGCTGTCCGGTTTCCGTGGTGTGTCGATTGCCGCGATCAACGGCTACGCCATGGGCGGTGGCCTGGAATGCGCGCTGGCCTGCGACCTGCGCATCATTGAAGACCATGCCCAGGTTGCGCTGCCGGAGGCCACCGTCGGCCTGCTGCCGTGCGCCGGTGGCACCCAGAACCTGCCGCGCCTGGTCGGCGAGGGCTGGGCCAAGCGCATGATCCTGCTGGGCGAGCGCATCAACGCCGACACCGCACTGCGCATCGGCCTGGCCGAAGAAAAGGTCGGCAAGGGCGAAGCCAAGGCGCTGGCGCTGGAATGGGCGAAGAAGGCCGGCAAGCAGAGCCCGACCAGCATCGCCGCCTGCAAGACCCTGGTGCAGGCCACCCGCACCGGCACCCACGCTTCGGCGCTGGTGGCCGAACGCGAAGCCTTCGTCGATCTGTTCGACACCGCCGACCAGGTCGAGGGCGTGACCGCCTTCCTGGAAAAGCGCGCCGCGCAGTGGAAGAACGCATGAGCACCGACACCGCTGCCGACGACGCACCGGTGCTGTTCGAAGAGCGCGCCGCCAGCAACGGCACGCGCATCGGCATCGCCACGCTCAATGCGCCGCGTACGCTCAACGGTTTCTCGCTGCCGATGGCGCACCTGCTGCTGAAACAGCTGAATGCCTGGGCCGACGACGATGGCATCGCCATGGTGGTGCTGCAGGGCGCCGGCGAAAAGGCGTTCTGCGCCGGCGGTGACCTGCACAGCCTGTACAAGAGCATGGTCGCCTTCCGCGAGGCCGGCCGCAGCGACATCCGCGAGAACGACTACGCGGCCGAGTTCTTCGACGTCGAATACCGCGTCGATTACCTCATCCACACCTATGCCAAGCCGATCCTGTGCTGGGGCCATGGCATCGTGATGGGCGGTGGCATCGGCCTGATGTCCGGTGCCAGCCACCGCGTGGTCAGCGAGCGCTCCAAGCTGGCCTTCCCGGAAATCACCGTCGGTCTGTTCCCGGATGTGGGTGGTAGCTGGCTGCTGCCGCGCGTACCGGGCAAGGGCGGCCTGTTCCTGGCGCTGACCGGCGCGCTGCTCAATCCGGGCGACGCCATCTACGCCGGCCTGGCCGACGTGCACGTGGCCGAAGAACGCCGCAGCGCGGTGTTCGATGCGCTGCTGCAGGTCGCGTGGTCCAGCGATGCCGCACACAACCACGAACGGCTCAGCCATCTGCTGCAGTCGCATGCCAGTGACGCCGCGACCGGTCCGCTGCTGGCCAATGCGGCGCAGGTTGATGCGTTGTGCGAAGGCGATGACCTCTCCGCGATCATCGGCCGCATCTCCACTCTGCAGACCGACGATGCCTGGCTGCAGGCGGCACAGAAGACCCTCGCCGCCGGTGCACCAGGCTCGGCACGGTTGTCGTACGAACTGCAGCGCCGCAGTGCCGGCCAGGGCCTGGCCGCGATCTATCGCCTGGAGTACATCGTCGCCCTGCATTGCGCCGCCCACGGTGATTTCGCTGAAGGCATCCGCGCGCTGCTGATCGACAAGGACCGCAATCCGCAGTGGAACCCGGCCACTCTGGCCGAGGCCACCGGCGCGTGGGCCGACACCTTCTTCGCTTCCCCCTGGGCCGATGCCGCGCATCCGCTGGCCGACCTGGGCACTCCCCTTGTTGAAAGGAGCCTTGCATGAGCCGCATTGCATTCATCGGGTTGGGCAACATGGGTGGCCCGATGGCCGCCAATCTGGTCAAGAACGGCCACACCGTGCGCGTGTTCGATCTGGTCCCGGCCGCGGTGCAGGCCGCCGTCGATGCCGGCGCCAGCGCGGCCGCATCGGCGCGCGAAACCCTGGCCGATGCCGAGGTGGTGATCTCGATGCTGCCGGCCAGCCGCCACGTCGAAGGCGTGTACCTGGGCGATGACGGCATTCTGGCCGCGATTCCGGCAGGCGCACTGGTCATCGACTGCAGCACGATCGCACCGGCCAGCGCCCGCAAGGTCTCTGAAGCCGCTGCCGCACGTGGCCTGCAGATGATCGACGCACCGGTGTCCGGCGGTACCGCCGGTGCCCAGGCCGGCACCCTGACCTTCATCGTCGGTGGCGAGGAGGATGCGCTGGAGCGCGCCCGCCCGGTGCTTCAGGCGATGGGCAAGAACATTTTCCATGTGGGCGCCAGTGGTGCCGGCCAAGTGGCCAAGCTGTGCAACAACATGGCGCTGGGCGTGATCATGGCCGTCACCGGTGAAGCCATCGCCCTCGGCGTGGCGCACGGGCTGGACCCGAAGGTGCTGTCGCAGATGATGGCGGTCAGCACCGGCCGCAGCTGGGCCACCGAAGTGTGCAACCCGTGGCCGGGCGTGCTGGAAAACGCCCCGGCCTCGCGCGGCTACAGCGGCGGCTTCGGCAGCGATCTGATGCTGAAGGACATGGGCTTGGCGGTGGAAGCGGCGATGAGTGTCGGCGCCTCGATCCCGCTGGGCGAAGTGGCCCGCAACCTGTACTCGATGAATCACCAGGCTGGCCGCGGCAAGCTGGATTTCTCCAGCGTCGTGCAGCTCATTACGAGCGAGAAGTGACCTGGTAGTGCCGGCCGCTGGCCGGCAACCTCATGCCCCGTGCGGGACAACGAAGGTGGGATGGGCGGATGTTCGGTTTCGACCGGCATCCGCCCATTTTTTTGCTCTGGCGCGGGTAGTGCCGGCCGCTGGCCGGCATCACCCCATCAGGCAACGACCAGCGTCACGTCGATGTTGCCGCGGGTGGCGTTGGAGTACGGGCACACGATGTGCGCCTTCTGCACCAGATCTTCCACCTGCTCGCGCGGCACGCCCGGCACGTTGATGGTCAGCTCGGCTTCGATGCCGAAACCGGTCGGGATCTGGCCGATGCCGACCTTGCCGGTCACGGTGGTGTCGGCCGGCAGCGCGACCTTGGCCTGGCCGGCCACGAACTTCAGCGCGCCCAGGAAGCAAGCCGAGTAGCCGGCCGCGAACAGCTGTTCCGGGTTGGTGCCCGGGCCGCCGGCGCCGCCCAGCTCGCGCGGGGTCGACAGCTGGATATCCAGCACGTTGTCGGAGGAGACGGAACGGCCTTCACGGCCGCCGGTGGAGGTGGCCTGGGCGGTGTACAGAACCTTTTCGATGGACATCGGGATGCTCCTGGTCGGTGGGTGGGTGTTGCGTTGGAGCCTACTTTGCCCGGTTTCTGCGTACGTTGGGTTGCAATGCGTACGAAAAACTTGATCGATCGTCCTGCTGGCCTAGATCGTCCACTCGCGGTCGGTGGTGAACATGATGGTCAGCCAGCGGTCCGGCGAGGCCTCGCCCAGTGCATCGCCGATCTCGTCGCGCAGCTGGTCCCATTCCACCAGGGGCCGCGGCGGGTCGTTTTCCGGTACCACGAAGAACAGCTCGATCTGCTCGCCACGCCCCACCTGGGCCACGTAGCTGCGGTGCTCGACGAAGCCGTGCTTGGCCACGATCCCGCGTGCCACTGCATCCACATGGGCCTGCAGTTCCGGCGGGGTGACCAGCAGGATGCCGGCCAGCGCCCGGCGCACCGTGCCGAGCGGGGCGATCATCACCAGCACGCAGACGAAGGCGAGGATGGCCGGGTCGATGTACGGCCCGACCCACGCCAGCGACGTGCCCTGCACCAGTACGCCGCCGAGGAAAGCCAGCAGGTAGCAGGCCGACATGCTGGCCGCGATCACCCAGTTCTTCGCGTCCAATGCGATGAACTCCGAGCCGATGCGGCGGTTGGCGCGCAGGATGAACCAGGCCAGCGCGCCTTCGCCCACGATCGACAGCCCGGCGAAGGCAATGGCCGGGCCGAGGGCGATGTGGCGGCCCCCGGACATCAACGCGTCCACCGCATTGACCAGCGCATACAGCGCCGCGCCGATCATCAGCGTGCCGCTCACCCCCAGCACGATCGGCTCCAGGTGCCAGAAGCCCATGGTGAAGCGCTGGTTGAGCCGCGACTGCAGGGCGTCGGTCTGCGTGGACAGCGCGATCAACCGCGCCACCAGCAGCGACAGCCAGGTCATTACCACGTCGATCAGGCCGTAGATGCCGTCGAAGATGATCAGCGAGGAATTGGCCAGCAGGCCGAACACCACTGCGGCGGCGGCCAGCAGCAGCGAGGCGGCGATCGACAGGCGCAGCACGCCCTGTTCGGTGGCGGGGTCGAAGAACTGCGGGCGGTTGGCGGCCATGGTTCAATTGTAGAGCGGAGCCAGGCTCCGCTGCCTTTCGCTGCCTTCGCCGGCCAACCGCGCTACCCCCGTGGGGCCGCTTCCCGTAGACTGCGCCCCTCCCACGTACCGACGCCCGCCTGCAGTGATCACGCCACCCTGACCCTTGCCGCACATCGGCAGCCGGCCCGCCCGGCTCAGGAACCCGTGTCTTTCCACTGCAGCGCCATGCGGCCACGCCCGCCTGTGCGCGGAGCTTTCCCATGCAAACGTCCTACCCCCTGCGCCAGCAATGGCTCGGCAACATCCGTGGCGACCTGCTGTCCGGCATCGTCGTCGCCCTGGCCCTGATTCCCGAAGCCATCGCGTTCTCGCTCATTGCCGGCGTCGACCCCAAGGTTGGCCTGTACGCCGCGTTCTCGATTGCCGTCATCACTGCCATTGCTGGCGGCCGCCCTGGCATGATCTCCGCCGCCACCGGTGCGATGGCGCTGGTGATGGTCGACCTGGTCAAGGACCATGGCCTGCAGTACCTGTTCGCCGCCAGCATCCTGGCCGGCCTGCTGCAGGTGCTGGCCGGCGTGTTCAAGCTCGGCTCGTTGATGCGCTTCGTCTCGCGCTCGGTCATCACCGGCTTCGTCAACGCGCTGGCGATCCTGATCTTCCTGGCGCAGATGCCCGAGCTGATCGGTCGCGGTCCTACGGTCTATGTGCTGTGCGCCGCCGCGCTGGCGATCATCTACCTGTTGCCACGCCTCACCCGCGCCGTGCCATCACCGCTGGTGGCCATTGTGGTGCTGACCGCCGTGGTGATCGGCTTCGGCGTTGACGTACGCAGCGTCGGTGACATGGGCCAGTTGCCTGACAGCCTGCCGCATTTCCTCATTCCCGATGTGCCGCTCACCTGGGAAACGCTGCGCATCCTGCTGCCGGTGTCGGCCACGCTGGCCGTGGTCGGCCTGCTCGAATCGATGATGACCCTGCAGATCGTCGAGGACATCACCGAGACGCCCAGCGAGCGCAACCGCGAATGTGTCGGCCAGGGCGTGGCGAACACGGTGACCGGCTTCCTCGGCGGCATGGCCGGCTGCGCGATGATCGGCCAGTCGGTGATCAACGTGACCTCCGGTGGCCGCGGCCGCCTGTCCTGCCTGGTGGCCGGCGTGTTCCTGCTGGTGCTGGTGGTGTACGGCAGCGATCTGGTGCGGCAGATCCCGATGGCGGCGCTGGTGGCGGTGATGATCATGGTCAGCATCGGCACCTTCAGCTGGCGCTCGCTGCGCGACCTGCGCACGCATCCGCGTAGTTCCTCCGCGGTGATGCTGCTGACCGTGGTGGTCACCGTGGCCACCCATGATCTGGCCAAGGGCGTGCTCAGCGGTGTGCTGCTGTCGGCCCTGTTCTTCGCACGCAAGGTCGGCCGCATGCTGGACGTGCAGCGCGACGATGCCGGTGACACCCAGGTCTACCGCGTGCGTGGGCAGGTGTTCTTTGCCTCGGCAGGGCAGCTGGGTGCGGCGTTCGATTACCAGCACGTGGCGCCGAAGGTACAGATTGATCTGCGCGATGCGCACCTGTGGGATCTGACTGCCGTGGCCGCGCTGGAGCGGGCGCAGGAAAAGCTGGCCGCGCATGGGGCGGAGGTGACGGTGGTGGGGCTCAATGCGGCCAGCCAGACCCTCATTGAACAGGTGGGTGGCAAAGGCGCTGCTGGCAGCGCGCATTGACGCTATCGGCTCTCGTGGAGCAACTGCAACGCCATGGCCGCTGTTGCGGTTGCTGCATCTTCAGCCTGTGAACCCCACCCAAGGTGGAAGAATCGCCGCGATCGTGCTCCGTTGTGATCCTCACGACGGAGTACTTCTGCCGGAATGGATTCGCTCTTCAACAACGCCGCCACGCTGCTGACCTTTCTGCTGCCGGGTTTCCTGTCTGCATGGGTGTTCTATGGGCTGACATCCCATCCCAAGCCGCCGCAGTTCGAACGGACCGTGGAAGCGTTGGTGTTCACCTTCGCGGTCCAGGTGCTGGTCAAGTTCACCGAACTGATGCTCCTGCTGGCGGGTCGCTGCTTTGTGCTGGGGACCTGGACCGAGACCAGCAGCCTGCTATGGGGTTTTGTCCTCGCCGCACTGCTGGGGGCAGGATTGGCCCTCGCTGCGAACAAGGATTCCCTCCACAGGGTTCTCCGTCGTGCAGGCTTCACCACGAGGACATCCCACCCGAGCGAGTGGTACTGCGTGCTGGGTACGCGTCCTGCCTTCGTGGTGCTGCAATTGAAGGATGGCCGTCGATTGACCGGCTACCCCAAGGAGTGGCCGATCAGCCCCGCTGCGGGACAGTTCTACATGCAGATGCCGGCCTGGCTGGTGGATGCGGATCCACCCGATGAAGGTACCGATCCAGCAGCGGATCCCGTGGCCAGCCCCGCCGTGGTCGAGCTTCCGCAGCTCGATGGCATACTGATTCACGCAGTGGATGTGCAGTGGGTCGAGATTCTCCAGGAGACAGACGATGGCTAAGTTGAGGAAGGGTTCCAACCCACCACTGGACCAGTTGGTCGTATCCATGGAGAACGCGAACCCCAAGCTCCCCGAGGGCAGGAGGCGTCCGCCGCCACCGCCCAGCCCGCCCCGGCCGCCAGCCGGAGCCGGGCCCAACCGGCGCTCGCCGCGCGGCTGACCGGGCGCATTCAGCCGCGCGGTGTAAACTATTGATCTCACTGGCAATGCCAGTCTCCACGATCAATGCCCCGATGACGTCCGCCACCGCCCGTTACGCCGATTCCCTGCGCCTGTCCGTTGCCCCGATGATGGACTGGACGGACCGCCACTGCCGCGTGTTCCATCGCGTGCTGGCGCCGGGTGCGCGCCTGTACACGGAGATGGTGCACGCCAACGCGGTCATCCACGGCGATCGCGAGCGCCTGCTCGGCTTCGACCGCAGCGAACAGCCGCTGGCCCTGCAATTGGGTGGCAGTGATCCAGCGCTGCTGGCGCAGGCCGCCCGCATCGCCGCCGAATGGGGTTATGACGAGGTCAACCTCAACTGCGGCTGCCCGTCTGATCGCGTGCAGGCCGGGCGTTTTGGCGCGTGCCTGATGCGCGAGCCGGCGCTGGTGGCCAAGTGCGTCGCGGCGATGGTCGACGCGGTTGATATCCCGGTGACGGTGAAGTGCCGCCTGGGCGTGGACGAGGACAACGACTACGACGTGTTTGCCAGCTTCGTCGACTGCCAGGTTGCCGCCGGTGCGGCGATGGTGGTGGTGCACGCGCGCAACGCGTGGCTGAAGGGCCTGTCGCCGAAGGAGAACCGCGAGGTTCCGCCGCTGAAGTACGACTGGGCCTACCGCCTGAAGCAGGAGCGCCCGGCACTGCCGGTGGTGATCAACGGTGGACTGGCCAGCCTCGAGGCGGTGCAGGCGCAGGCCGCGCACGTCGATGGCGTGATGCTGGGCCGTGCGGCTTACCACGACCCCTACCTGCTGCATCAGCTGGACGCGCTGCACACCGGCGTCCCGCTGCAGGCCCGTGGCGATCTGCTGCGCGCGATGCGCCCCTACATCGAGGCGCGGCTGGGCGAAGGCCTGGCGCTGAAGCACATCACCCGCCACGTGCTCGGCCTGTTCCACGGCCAGCCCGGCGGCCGCGCATTCCGCCAGGTGCTGAGCGAGGGCGCACACCGTCCGGGCGCCGGCTGGAGCCTGATCGAACAGGCCCTGGCGGTCACCGACCGCGAAGCTGATCGCGCCGCAGCGTGACCGCAGTCACATTCCTGACTTGACAAGGGACGGCGATTCGTCCCGAATGTTCACTTAGCTGAACGACTCGGGCGCAGGGCCGGAAAAGTTCAGACCGGATTCACCGCTGTAAACCAAGAATTTGCAAAAGATTTGTAAAACGCTGGGTTTCGAACCCGGCGCCGGATTTACGACTTTTGAACGAATCGCCGTGCTCGGCTAGGATCGCATCGATGTCTTCCGCTCCCTTCCATCGCCGCATTGCCCTGGCCACCTGCGTGGTGCTGGCGGCTGCGCCGCTGTCTTCGGCGCTGGCGCAACAGCCGCCGCGCGGCGACCAGGGGCGGGCGGAGATGATGGAGCGGGGCGAGCGCGGTGGCCGTGGCGACGAGCGTTCGCTGTCCGATGCCGTGCGCCGCGTGCAGCGCACCACCGGCGGCCACATCCTCGGCGCCGAGCGCGTGCCGTTCGACGGTCGTGATATCAACCGGGTGAAGTACATGGACGATCGGGGCCGGGTCCGCTACATGGACGACCCCGCGCCGTCGCGTTCACAGCCGCGCACGCCGCGGTCGGATATGTCATCACTACGCGGCGATAACCCCTGAACAGGGATAGTCGTCGCTATCAACCCGTACCCCACAGGCCTCCGGGCCACACCCAGGACACTAGGGAGAGTTCATGCGTATCCTTCTGGTCGAAGACGAAGCCCCGCTGCGTGAGACCCTGGCAGCCCGGCTCAAGCGCGAAGGCTTTGCCGTCGATGCTGCGCAGGACGGCGAGGAAGGCCTCTACATGGGGCGCGAAGTTCCGTTCGATGTCGGCATCATCGACCTCGGCCTGCCCAAGATGTCGGGCATGGAGCTGATCAAGGCCCTGCGTGACGAAGGCAAGAAATTCCCGGTGCTGATCCTGACCGCGCGTTCGAGCTGGCAGGACAAGGTCGAAGGCCTGAAGCAAGGCGCCGATGATTACCTGGTCAAGCCGTTCCACGTCGAAGAACTGCTGGCCCGTGTCAACGCGCTGCTGCGCCGCGCCGCTGGCTGGAGCAAGCCGACGCTGGAATGCGGCCCGGTCGCCCTGGATCTGGCTGCCCAGACCGTCAGCGTGGCCGGCAGCAATGTCGACCTCACCAGCTACGAGTACAAGGTGCTGGAGTACCTGATGATGCATGCCGGTGAACTGGTCTCCAAGGCCGACCTCACCGAGCACATCTACCAGCAGGACTTCGACCGCGACTCGAACGTGCTGGAGGTCTTCATCGGCCGCTTGCGCAAGAAGCTGGACCCGGATGGCGAGCTGAAGCCGATCGAGACCGTGCGCGGACGCGGCTACCGTTTCGCGATTCCGCGCAACGAGGGCTGAGCCGGCTCACCCTGGCGATACCATGATGTCCGGCCGTCTGTGGTTCTTCCGACGCTGGCGGCCGCGCTCACTGCAGGCGCGCCAGATGCTCGCCGCGTCCGTGGGCCTGGTCGCGTTCCTGGCACTGGCCGGTTACGCGCTCGACGCCGCCTTCGCCGATACGGCGAAGGCGAACCTGCGTGAGCGCCTGAAGAACTACGCCACCGCCTATGCGGCCGGCATCGACTTCACCCGCGACCGCTCGCTGTACATCCGCGAGCAGCCACCGGATTCGCGCTTCGATGTGCCGGGCAGCGGCCTGTACCTGCAGGTGGTGATGCCGCACGGCAAGGGCAATTCGATGTCTGCCGAAGGCCCGATGCTGCCCACCGTCGGCGGTGGCCTGCTGGCGCCGCGCCAGGAAGTGTTCGAAGGCCCGCTGCCGATGATCCAGATCGACGGCAGCCAGGGCTCGGTGTACCGCTATGGCCTGGGCCTGGTGTGGGACGCCGACGCCGATCCCGCCACCGAATTCCCGTACACCATCTACGTGATGGAAGACTCGCGCGCGCTGGGTGCGCAGCTGCGGGTGTTCCGTGGCCGGGTGTGGTTCTACCTGGGTGGCATCGGCTTGATCCTGCTGCTGCTGCAGACCGTCATCCTGCAGTGGAGCCTGCGGCCCCTGCGTCGCGTGATCACCGAGCTGACCAAGGTGCAGCGTGGCGAGACCGCGCGCATGAGCGAGCGCCACCCGCGCGAGCTGGAACCCCTGACCGACAGCATCAACGCCTTCATTGAAAGCGAGCGCGAGAACCTCGAGCGTCAGCGCAATACCCTGGCCGACCTGGCGCACAGCCTGAAGACGCCCATTGCGGTGCTGCGCACGCAGATGGACAGCGGCGCGGGCGATGGTGCGCTGCGCGAGGAGCTGGACGTGCAGCTGCAGCGCATGAACAACCTGGTCTCCTACCAGCTGGCACGTGCTGCGTCGTCGGGCCACAAGCTGTTCTCCGCGCCGCTGCCGATCGAATCCAACGCCGAGGAAATCGTGCGTGGCCTGGAAAAGGTCTATGCCTCGAAGGGCGTGCTGTGCGAATTCGATATCGACCCGGCCGCGCGCTTCCACGGCGAACCGGGCGACCTGCAGGAACTGCTCGGCAACCTGCTGGAAAACGCCTTCAAGTGGGCCAACCGCCGCGTGCTGCTGACCGCGCAGCCGCTGCCGGCACCGAACGCGCGCCGCGCGGGCCTGCTGCTTGCGGTGGACGACGATGGCCCCGGCATCGCCCCGGACGACATCGGCAAGGTGCTGCAGCGTGGCGTGCGTGGCGACGAGCGCGTGCAGGGCCACGGCATCGGTCTGTCGATCGTGCAGGACCTTATCAAGGATTATCGCGGTGAACTGGCTGTGGGCCGCTCCGAGGAACTGGGCGGCGCCCGTTTCGAAGTGCGCCTGCCGCCGGGGCCGTAATCCGCGCGTTCCCGTCCGCCGGGCATCGCCTGGCGCAACCGCGCGTGGCGTTCCGGTGGTAGTGCCGGCCGCTGGCCGGCAACCTCATGATCTTCGGTGGCATTGCCAGGTTGCCGGTCAGCGGCCGGCACTACCGTGTTTCGATCGCCGGCGGCTTGCCATAGAACCGCCGCAGCTGCGCGGCCACCTCCGGCAACGCCTGCTGCAGCAGATCCGGCGCGGAGAAGTGGTACTCGCTGGTCACCGCGAAGAACTCTTCCGGCGCTTCGGCCGCATACGGATCGATCAACGTCTCTTCGCCGGCATCCACCCGCACGCAGAAGGCATCGTAAGCCTGCTGGAACGTGGCCGCCCACTCGCGCTGCCATGCGCGCGGCAGCGGCGGCGTGCCGTCCATCGCACCATCCAGTGCATCCAGCTTGTGCACCATCTCGTGCACCGCCACGCAGTAGCCCTCGTGCGGCGCCGCCAGGTCGGCCTGCACATCGGCCCAGGACAGGATCAACGGACCGCTGTCCCACGATTCGCCAATCAGTTCGTCATCCCACTCGTGCAGCACGCCGGCCGCATCCATGTGGCTGCGGTGCACGCGGAACGCATCCGGGTAGACGATCAGCTGCGACCAGCCTTCCAGTCCTACCTCGCCGAATTCCAGCAGCGGCAGGCAGCACAGCGCGGCCAGCAGCACACCATCGCCGGCCTGCAATTGCAGGTCACCAATCGGGGTAATGGTCTTCTCATGCAGGAAGCGCGTGGTCAGCACACGCAGGCGTGCGCGGCGTTCGTCGTCCAGTCCGTGCAGCCAGGCTGCGCGGCGGCAGGCGTCATCCCAAAGTGCATCGTCGATCGGCCGCGGCGCAGGCCGCAGCCACTGCAGCAACGACTTGATCAGCGGAACATTCCCGGCAGGTAGCTGTGCCACTTCGGCGCGCGGATGCGCGGCAGCATGTCGTCGTCGCTGCCACCGCCACCGGTGGTGGTGCTGGCCGCCGGGCGTACCGGTGCCGCCTTGGTGCTGGCGGCCGATGCGCTGGCGGTGGGCGCGCGCTGCGAGGCGGCATCGCCATTGGAGGACACGCAGGCCCCACGGCTGTCGTCCAGCGCTGCCGTCGCAGACGCCGCGAAGGGCATCAGCAGCAGGATCAGGCAATGGGCATAACGGCGCATTGACGACATCCACGTTAAGGGAGGGTGAGTTCCCGATTCTAGCCCGAACCCGGCGCCCCGTTGGAAGCCCCCGCGAAACCCAGCGTGGCGGGCGTCGCTGGCGGCTTTCCCGCATAATTCCTTCCTGACTTCGTGGAAGCTGCCGTGGACGATCGCCAATTGCTGGCCAAACTCGCTGCCGGTCGCCTGTCCGGCGACGCCCTGGCCCGTGAGCTGGGTCAGACCCGGGCGGCCATTTGGAAGCGTATTCAAGGACTTAGGGCCGCCGGTGTGGACATCGAGGGCCGTGCTGGCGAAGGCTATGGCCTGACCCGCCCGGTCGACCTGCTGGACCCGGACGCGATCCGCGCCGGCCTGCCTGCCGACGTCCAGGCCCTGCTGCACGACCTGCAGGTGGCCTGGACGGTGGACTCGACCAACGCTGAATTGCTGCGTTGCAGCGCGCCCCAGCGCGGGGTCAGCGTCCTGCTGGCCGAACGCCAGACCGGTGGCCGTGGCCGTCGCGGCCGTGCCTGGGCCTCGCCGCTGGCCGCGCATATCTACCTGTCGGTGCTGCGCCTGTACTCCGGTGGCCTCGGCCGCCTGGCCGGGCTGAGCCTGGTGGCCGGTATCGCCGTGGCCGAAGCGCTGCACGACCTGGGCTACACCCAGGCGCAGCTGAAGTGGCCGAATGACCTGATCGTCGATGGCAAGCGCAAGCTGGTCGGCCTGCTCGCAGAAGGTGGTGGCGAATACGCCGGCCCGGCACGCGCGGTGATCGGCATCGGCATCAACACGCACATGCCGCCGTCGTTCGCCGAACAGATCACCCAGCCGTGGGTGGACCTGGATACGCTGGCCGGCAAGCCGGTGGACCGCAACGTGGTTGTCGCCGCGGTGCTGGCACGCCTGCTGCCGGCGCTGGAAGAATTCGATCGCGAAGGACTGGCCCCGTTCCTGCCGCGCTACGCCGCGTTCGACATGCTGGCCGGCCGCGAAGTACGCGTGGAACTGGAAGGGCAGTGGCAGCATGGCACCGCGCTCGGCCTGGCCGATGACGGCGCCTTGCGCGTGCGCATCGATGGCCTGGAACGCCTGCTGCACGCCGGCGAAGTCAGCGTGAGGGCGGCATGAGCGATTGGTTGTTCGACCTGGGCAACTCGCGCTTCAAGTTCGCGCCGTTGCAGGATGACCGTGCCGGTGACGTGCAGGCCTGGGCGCATGGCGCCGAAGGCATGGCCGGGCAGCCGCCACACAGCCTGCCCAGCGGCCGCACCGCGTTCGTGGCCAGCGTGGCCGCACCCTCGCTGACCAGCGCCATGCTGGATCAGCTGCAGCGCCGCTTCGAACACGTGCATGTGGTGCGCACCAGCGCCGAGTGCGCCGGTGTACGCATCGCCTACGCCAAGCCGGAAAAGTTCGGCGTCGACCGCTTCCTGGCCCTGCTGGCTGCGGCCAAGGCGCAGCGCCCGGTGCTGGTGGTCGGCGTGGGCACCGCACTGACGATTGATCTGCTCGACGCCAATGGCCAGCATCACGGCGGGCGCATTTCCGCATCGCCCACCACCATGCGCGAAGCGCTGCACGCGCGTGCCGTGCAGCTGCCGGCCACCGGGGGTGACTACAGCGAGTTCGCCAACGACACTGCCGATGCGCTGGCCTCCGGCTGCGATGGCGCTGCCGTGGCGCTGATCGAGCGCAGCGCGCAGCAGGCGCTTGCACTGCTGGGCGTGGCACCGTCGCTGCTGGTGCACGGTGGCGGCGCACCGGCGTTGATGCCGCTGCTGCCCGGCGCCGACTACCACCCGTCGCTGGTGCTGGATGGCCTCGCCCGCTGGGCGGTGCACCAGCCCGCAGGCTAGTATCCGCGCATGCTGACCCGTGCCCTGATCGTCGTACTGGCCATCCTCAATCTTGGCGTCGCCTGCTGGTGGCTGCTGCGCGATGCACCGCAACCGCCCGCGCCGCCGCCGCAACCCGCTGGCGTAGCCGAGCTGCGCTGGGTGCCGGGAGGTGTGGATGCGACTGCCGCTGCCGAAGCCAGTGCTGCCGCCCCGACCGCGCCGTTGATGGAGCGCGAACCGGCGACGAAGACGGCTGTGGCTGCCACGCCTGCACCCGCTACGCCGGCCCAGCCGGAGGTCGCCAAGCCGCAGGTGGCTGAGGCTACGCCGGTTGCTGCCGCTGCCAAGCCGGTAACGCCGCCTGCACCGGCCCCGGCGCCGGAAAAACCCGTAGCCCCGCCCGTGGCTGCCGAGCCGCCGCGCTGCGTCGCGCTGGGCCCGTTCGCCGACCGCGCCGCCGCGAGCAGCGCGCAAGGCAAGGCCGGTACTGTGCTCAGCCAGGTGCGCCTGCGCGAACAGCCCGCTGCCAGCGGCAGCGCCCGTTTCCGGGTGATGCTGCCGGCTGCCGCCAACCGCGACGAAGCCCAGGCCACCGTAAAGCGCATCGTCGCCGCCGGTCTGAGCGACTACTACATCATCAGCCAGGGCGAGGACATCAACGCCGTGGCGCTGGGCCAGTACCGCAACCGCGAGGGCGCCGAGCGCCGCATGGCGGCGGTGCAGGCCGCAGGCTTCCAGCCGCGCCTGGTGGCCAGCGGCGACGCCGGCCAGTGGTGGCTGGAAGGGCAGCTGGCGGCGGGCGCGCAGCCGGCCCAGGCCCAGCAGCGCAGCGGGGCGGCACAGAGCCGGTCGCTGGAATGCACGCGGTTGCGCTAGAATCCCCAGACCGCGGCGCTGCCGCCGGTGTACCACCCATGCCGCTTTAGCTCAGTTGGTAGAGCAACTGTCTTGTAAACAGTAGGTCATCCGTTCGATTCGGATAAGCGGCACCATCTTCGATCCCTTGGCATCCGCACATGTCCACGGGGAACAATCAACCCGCTGAAATGGCGGGTTTTTTTGTGATTTTTTGTCCCCGGTTGTCCATGAGCATCCGCCTGCGTGGGGGGCAATTGGGGCGCACATACGGTAGTTGTAAGCTGAGTTTTATCTGTTGTTGAGCGCTGTTGAGGCAAGGAATGCAAAAAGATTGAAGTGCTCTGTCTCACTCCATTCTTCCGACTCGTGGTCCCATAAAAATACTTCAGAGGAGCATTTTTCTTCTGTCGACCGAAATCCGTAGTAATCGCCTGATCCGTTTTCAGAAAATATTATGTAGTTCTTTCGAATGGCTTGATTTGTTAGATTTTTCTTTTCCAATGGAAAGGCGCTACTAAGGCTAGGCGAGTAAACAATCCCGAAAGCAAAGTACCCGCTGCCATACTTGGTTGTGAACTGTTTGTATTCATCCGGCAATTGTGCGCCGATATTCGCCTCCAGCTGAGAAATTTCTTCTCTGCTGCTGGGTGAATCACTCTCCAATTGAAACCAGATAGGGTTCGTGCGCATTTTATTGGCAACAAGATTAGAGAATTCTTGAAAATTCATTTGTATCCCTCGGTTGTCTTGGATCGGCCTAGCGCCGTTGATCCTGTATCTTGTTCTCGCGCGCGGTAAAGCCAGTGCAGGTTTTTCTTGATTCACCCCCTGTAGGGCTAGGCAAATACAGCTTGCTGTTTAACCCTCCCGCCAGTTTGATCGAATCCGCCGTCTGGTGCCGCCCGGTACTGGCTGCAGTGGCGATGCAGCTCATAACGCAGCGCGCTTTGAGCTTCCCCAGCGGCGCGCTCTGGGTGCTAGTGCGTCGTGGCTGTGCGATAGTCAAGGGAGGTGCAATGTGCCTCGGTGCTCCATCACTGGAGAGGAGAATGCTGGCAAGCCCAGTTCCACCTGCCGTTCCTCGCCAGCGTTCACCCTTGTGCGGTCCGAGTCCAGTGCTCCTTGGAGCTCCAGCGCATACTCGGATCAGGCATCTGACGTCGACTAACGAATGGATGACGATCCAGGTAAGATCGATCTGCCTGATGGTCAGGTCATCAGCCGGAATGGCATCACCTGGCGGTTGACTCTGCGTAACCAAGATAAAGCGAAATGAAGGGGCAGGCTTGAGTCCGAGCAAGCTTCAGTTTAAATCGGCAGCCCTGACACACGTATCGGATTGCCCGTCGGGATTGAGCGATGCCTGTGGCGGCACACTGTTGGCTCGCTTTCTGCCAGAGGCGCTGGCGATCATCGTGCTGATAGCGACAAAGTCCGTCATAGGCAAGGCCGCAATCGCCTCCATCGCGTTCAGTATCTGTCTTTAGGTGCGGGGCAGGGCCAAGGAGCTCTGGTTGCAGCCATAGCGGGCGACTCGGCTCAACGACCAAGCCTGAGCGCCGTTGTGTCCCGGGCTAAGCATCCGGCGCACAGCTCGGCCGCTTCTTCTGCACCAAGGTGCCGCATCAATTTCAAACTTGTTGCATTCCATTGGCGCCCGAGTGGCTCTAGAGTTGCTATTTGCAGCGGGCTTGTCTCAGTGATTCGGGACGTAGACGCAAGAACACGCTACACGGATCCACTCGAGACCCTGCTGCGCAAGCTGCGGTCCTTCGCGGAAGGTGATCCGTGACCGTCACCTTCTTCCATTCTCACCGGACCCGTCCCATTGCCCAAAGGTTCGCGACAAGCCGCGTCTCCATCTGGCGCGCTGGATTGGCTGCCCCGTCTATCGTCGCTGCGCAGCAATGCAGGTCGCGATGATCCCCACCGATCCCGACTGAACGCGCCTAGCACGATTCGGGAACACAGAGACCAAAGATCGCGATGAGCTGCATCGACGACATCGAACGTGAAGTCGACAAGATCGAACTCAATAACGCAAAAGGCCGGCCAGTCATCAGGCTTGGCCTGATTGCCACGCTCTACTTTCGACATGGCTACCACCCTGCGGTAAGAAAGAGGATAGCGGCCTGCTTCAGCGATTTCCATGCGGAGTTCGGTGACGTCCTTCGCGCGATCGTATACCGGCGTCGTGGTCGGTTGACGCCCGGGAAATTGCAGAGCGCGCTGGAGCGATTCAGCGCGGAAGGGGAAGGTCGTGAGCTAAACATCAACAGTGCGAGGTCGGTGCATGAAGCGGAATCGCATTGCCTGCAGGTGCTGACAGAGCGTGAAGTATGTGAGTCCGTCAGCCGCTCATACATCAAAATGACAATGCCTTGGCAGATGCTGAAGAGCCAGGATGATGTTGACCGCTTTCAGGCATGGGTGATGCGACTAGCCGACCGCGTCGATGCTGAGCATGGCTATGCCGGTCTGTCTCCTGTGCTGCCTTACGACTTCGACAGTTGTTCACACCTGGAGTATGCGATCGCGCGGACGTATCCGGGCCTGGAGGCCGATACGCACGCCTATGCAGCTTCGCTCAAGCTGGCCGGCTTCATCAAAGGGATCAACTGGCTCACCCTCGTGAGTCGCCCTCTGCTGGAGAGGTTGGGCGGATTGGATCTGGTTCGAACCGATCTTTCGTCGCACGAAGGCATCCAATGCCTGGAGTATGCCGGTGGATTGGCGATCAGGGCGGGTGCGCGGCCCGAGCTTGGCTCAGAGACTGAGCCGCCTGTGAGATATGTAACTGTCAATCGGGTGATGAGGCCATTGCGCTCGCCGGACCAAGACGAACTGCAATCCTACTCTTTCGATGGCGAGGACCGTGACAAGGACCCATCAAGTCGCTGGTACGCAAGGTTTGACCAGAACTGATGCGGGAAGCGCCCACCATTGATTCGGTGGGATAGTTAGTCTCGAGACCTGCGCGCCGACGCACCCTGCAAAAAGGTAGGCGGCGCCGTTCTTTCTCGATACGGGTGCAACGCTGGTAGCTTCGCATCGCATCTTCTCACCCTGTGACTTGGAGCTGGGTGATCCTCGTTTGCAGCTCTCATTGGATGCTGCCCGCGATCCACTAGAAGCATTTTCGCTTGTTCCTCTGGGTAAAGTCGAAGTTGATAGGTAACAATTCAGATGATGCAGGTAGCCACAAGTCTAGACGGGCTGCAGGAGGCGTCTTGATTTGCCTGGTTGCGTTGCTTTTATTGCTGTTTGCCAGCTGGCTGATGGTGCGGCAGATGGCTTCCGATGCCGGGAAAGAGCTGCGCAGTGCCGACAGCCAGAATGGCAGCTGCGTGCTCAAGACCTATACGCGGCGCTACAGTGCCGCCGGACTCGGAGGGCGCATCGCATCGCTGTTCGGCAGCAGCTACTACTACAGGGTGTACAGCCGCGACGGGCGATTGCTGGCCACCTCGGAGTGGACACTGTGGGAGCGCGAGTTTGGGGATATGGATGCTCACTGGATCAATCGAACTGCGATGTACCCCGGCCAAGACGGCTGGGCGGGTTGGAGGTTGCCGCAATGCGACTGATAAGAACGCAGGGTATTGCGTGTTTGTGTGAGGTGATCAGAGCGAGTAAACGCTGATCCCGGTAACGCGTTCTCGCTTCCGTTCTTGCCAAGTTCTCCAGTCTGGCGTGCGGCCAGCGACCTGAATTTTCCTGCGGGCTGCTGTTGCGGTGGAATTGCCCACCAAGCTTCTGAGGAGCGTAGCTTTTAGGCTACGGCCAGTAGCGTAGGTAGTTAACTTGTCTGCTGGCTAGAGGCGGCAAGGGTGTGCAGCAGCGCGATATCGAGAGGGCCAGGAGATTGCGCATGCCCTGTGAGTATCAAATTAGCTGTAGGTGAAACGACTCAATACCGAAGTACTGGAGCTGTCCCATCATGGCCATCAAGAAGAAAGTAGAACTCAAAGCATTTGATGTGGCCGAGCACCTTCAGACACCGGAGGAGATGGCGGCCTATCTCGATGCCTGCATCGAGGAAAGCGATGGCGATTCCGCGTTCATTGCCAAGGCGCTCGGCGACATCGCGCGCGCTCAGGGCATGAGCAAGGTCGCACGTGCGGCGGGCCTGTCGCGGGAGAGTCTGTATCGCGCATTGTCGGGCGAGCGCAGCCCTGATTTCGCGACCATCCTCAAAGTGACCCGTGCCTTGGGTGTACGCCTGCATGCCAGCGCAGCATGACCACATGCGCCGACTTTGACGCGTTGACATGGTGCGGGTCGTAGAAACGGCGGAATGAACATGAAGAACCGCCTTTCGGCGGTTTTTCGTCCCAAGCCGGTGAGCCAACTCAATGACGCAGCAAAGGAGGAGTCGTCTGGCGATTCTCGTTCCAGGTAGCTTGCGTGTCATGCGGCGTATCAGTGCATTACGCGTCAGACGTTGCCGGCTCAAGAAGTCCGGCGCGATCAGTCTCAATCAAACCGGATGATGCGGATCAACCCTCTTGTTGACGATCTGTCTCCGAAGGCGGCCACCGTGCCACAGGGGAATACCTCTTTCGCATCGTCATGGTTGATGAAGGAGATCGTGCAGTGTGACCGCGTTTCAGGCGTGATCCGGGTGATGACTCTGCAATTCAGGACGAAGCTGTACCACATGAGCTCAGGGCTTATCGAAAGCGCCATGGGGCGCGCCGTGGAGGCGAGCATCTCGGCAACAGCGCCGCCGCGCGAATCCACTTCGTCCAGCCGCAGCTCAACAAGAACAGGTTTCAGATTTGGATAGGGGGTACTCATGCCAGCAGCGGGTCTGCCTGATTCGATAGCCGGGGTTGCGACGCGTTGAACCTGCATGCTGGGGATCTCAACGTTCCGCATTATTGAGCCCCACCCACCTGCAACGCCACATACTCTGCCAGCCCCCGGCAGGCCAGCATCAGCCCTTCGCGCGTGCCATCGCCGATATCGTCCTTCTCTTCCCCGTCCACGCGCACACGCTCGGCGGCGTGGTACAGCTCCAGCAGCGACACCAGGCCCACTGCGGCGCGGTCCCTGCGTGCAGCAGCCACGGCGTCGCCAGGTTTGCCTGCCGGTTCCGGCCACGGCTGTCCATCGGCGGCGTCACCCATCTGGATGCGCTGCAGGCAGCCGGGCAGATTGATCGGTGCAGGGGCCTCGTTGGCGGCAGCGAAAGCGGCTTCCAACGGCTGCGCCAGTTCGGGCGGCAGGCGCAGGGCGGCATCGCCCAGGGTGGCGGTCAGGTACGGGTGGTGGGTCTTGGGCATGCGGGCGTCCTCGTCGGGAACAGAGGCGCCACCCGAAGAGGGTGGCGGGCGATGCGTGGCTTCCAAGACCGGGAATCGATGAGCCGGCGGGCACGGGGCCCCCACGCACCGCCCGCCGTCGATCGGCGAACGGATTGCCAGCCGGCGCCGCTCTTGGGAAGACGGCGCCGGCTGGCAAGCGTATACAGCATCGATTACGCGGGCTTGGAAGACCCGACCACCTTTGCGGGTGGCGATTCATCATGCGCATGTGAAATCACCGCCCGCCAGTCGTTTGTTTCGATGGCATCGGGCGATCTGAAAGGAAAAATGAATTATCGCGTTTGGCTTGTGCTGCGCACTTGCATGGCAAAAGCGACAGATCGCGCAACGCTGGAACGTGCGGGCGCATACCCCATCGCAGCGCAGCCACCTGCGCGCAGGGCGAAACGACGCGTAAAGCCAACTTAACTGACCGCACAGTTCACCCACCCGATCATCATAAGCGGCCAACGGCATCGGTGCTTCACATCGGCACAAAGTGGCCCCGGCGTTGCGACGGCACTAAGCTGCCGGGCCTGTGCCAACCCTATGGAAGCCCCCCATGTCCCACCTCCTGTCCAAGGCGGCCGAACAACAGGATCTCGACCGCATCGACGCACTGCTGGATGCCGGCGCGGACATCGAGTGGCGGCACAAAGGCACCGGACGCACGCCGTTGTTGTCGGCGGTGATCGCCGGAAAGGCTGACGCGGTGGCGCGGCTGCTGGACCGCGGTGCCAACATCGAGCATGCCTGCACGGCGGTGGGCTTTACCGCACTGGGATGGGCGACCGAGCGCGACGACGCAGACATCGGACGCCTGCTGATCGCGCGCGGCGCCTCGCTTGACGTGGCCTCGCCGGAACTGCATCGCACACCGCTGATGGTGGCGGCGCAGGGCGGTCATCTGCCGATGGTCGAGCTGTTGCTGGCTGGCGGTGCTGATGTTGCACGCGTGGATTTCGAAGGACGCAATGCGCTGTCGCTGGCCGAAGCGCGCGGGCATGCGGCTGTGGTGCAGTGCCTGCAGGCAGCGGGCGCACAGATGTCACCGGTGTTGGAGGAGGCGCCGCCGCTTGCGTGGCCTGAACCGGCCGCAGAAGGGGAACCGGCAGCCGTGGTGCGTGGCTATATGCTGGCCTGCCATGCGTGGGAAACGCGTGGTTACCGTGATGCCAAGGCCGGTGGAGACCTGCTCGGTAGTCCATCATTCCAACAGGAGCGCGCAAACATCCTTGCGGCCTGGTGTACCGACCGGAAGCGGGTGTATTCCACGGGCATGTCGGTGGGCAATCCGCCGGTGCACGTGCCGGAGGATCTGCTGGCCGCCGTCGGTCAGCCGACGGCCTCCAAGGCCGAAGTGCTGGTACGTGACCATGCACAGAAATCTCGCGCGCTACGTTACGAACGCCTGTTCGTGCTCAAGCGCGTGGCAGGGCAATGGCGGATCGACGTGCTGAAGAAGCGCCTGTTCCGCACCGAAGCGTGGTCGTCGGCGATTCTCTGAGCGAGACCCGCCGCGCGTCAGCCACACGTCTTCCGCAGCAATACCCACGCCAGCATCAGGGCGAACGTTCCGACCAAGGTCAGGCCGAACCACAGCGCGGCCACTTTTACGTTGCCGATCAACGCCGCCAGCATACGGTGCAGTTCGCTCTTCAGGATTGGATCTTCAGCGTGTGCCTTGCGCAGACGCTGCCAACCCAACCCGAGGAATACCAGGGTCGAGAACGGCACCAGCAGGAGCGCCGTCTGGATCAACCAACCGTTCGGCGTCGCATCGACCGTACCGTTCAACAGAAGCACAAAAGCGGCAAAGGGCAGCGCCCCGAAGAAAAAGCGCGGCCAGGCAGTATTGATGAAGGGCGACATCGCAATCTTCCATGAAGGACGGTCGGGTCCGCGCGGCATCATGCCATGCCAATGCCCTGCTGCACCGCCGCGAGTGGTGTCACACAGCTCTGGCTAGACTGTGCTTCTTTTTCCCCACCGCAGGAGGCACCCATGGCCCATCCCATTTCCGTATCCCTGATTGGCGTTCCCACCGATGTCGGTGCGGGCCATCGCGGTGCACGGCTGGGGCCGGAAGCGCTGCGCGTGGCGGGCCTGCCGGAGGCGCTGGAGGCGCGCGGCGTGGACGTGCGCGACCTGGGCAACCTGGATGGCCCGCGCAACCCGTGGACCGCGCCGGTGGAAGGCTACCGCCACCTGGATGAAGTGGTGGCGTGGAACCATGCGCTGATGGAAGCCAGCTATGCCGAACTGCAGGCTGGCCGCATGCCGATCATGCTCGGCGGCGACCACTGCCTGGGCATCGGTTCGATCACCGCCGTGGCGCGCTGGTGCCGCGAGCAGGGCAAGACCCTGCGCGTGCTGTGGCTGGATGCCCATTCGGATTTCAACACCAGCGACGTGACCCCGTCGGGCAACATCCACGGCATGCCGGTGGCCTGCCTGTGCGGCCTCGGCCCGGATGCGTTGACCCGCCTCGGCGGCACCGTGCCGGCGATCACCCCGGCGCAGATGCATCAGATCGGCATCCGTTCGGTTGACCCGGACGAGAAGCGCCTGATCAAGACCCACAAGGTGGATGTCTATGACATGCGCTACATCGATGAGAACGGCATGAAGCGCACCGTAGAAGCAGCGCTGGCAGGCATCGACGAGAACACCCATCTGCATGTCAGCTTCGATGTGGACTTCCTCGACCCCAGCATCGCGCCGGGCGTGGGCACCACTGTGCCGGGCGGGGTGAACTACCGCGAGGCGCAGCTGGTGATGGAGATGATCGCCGACACCGGGCGCATGGGTTCGCTGGACATCGTCGAGCTCAACCCCTTGCTGGACAAGCAGAATGCCACCGCCGAACTGGCCGTGGACCTGGTCGAAAGCCTGTTCGGCAAGTCCACCCTGATGCGTGACTGACGGCGCCGCCTGAACGGATCTGAGATCCGTTCACGCCCGCTCCACGCCACTGCCGCCAGATTGCACTTCACGCGGCGGTGGTGGGCGTTGGCCTTCTCCCGCCGAGCGAAACAATCCCATCCGCGAATGAAGCGGTGTAGCGGCAAACCCAAGGAGAAGCCCATGAAGCGCGTAGTTGCCCTGATGCTGTTGTCGATGTTCTCGGTGGCCCTGCTGGCCGGCTGCAACACCATTGCCGGTGCCGGCAAGGACGTGCAGAAGGCGGGCGAGAAGGTCGAGGACACCGCGAAGGGCCGTTGAGCCCTGCACGGAACGGAAAGAGAAAAGGCCGGGGATTTCCCCGGCCTTTTTTTGCGCGTGCTTTTCGCTGCGTGCTGTCGAAGCGGAGTGAACCATTCAAGCAGGTGAGCATCTATTTCATTGCCGGTTGACCGGTATTCAACAGCCGCTGCGCGAAGCTGGAGCCACGGTAAGAACGCCGTTGCAACCAAGGACTCCCAGCAATGAACAAAGACATCATTTCCGGCAAGTGGTCGCAGCTGAAGGGCAAGGCCCAGGCCAAGTGGGGCGATCTGACCAACGACGACTTCGATGTGGCCGAAGGCAATGCCGAGTATCTGGCCGGTCGCCTGCAGGAACGTTATGGCTGGGCCAAGGACCGCGCGGAGAAGGAAGTGCGTGAGTTCCAGGACGCCGTGAGCAAGGACTACCCGGACTACAAGTAAGCACTTCGGTTTCCCCCACGGCACAACGCCCGCACCGAGAGGTTGCGGGCGTTGTGTTGTCTGGGCGGGACGATCAGCGCGCCGGCGGGTCCGGCACGTAGCGGTTTGGGAAGGCCTGTGGTTCGCGCGGCAGGCGCGAGGGCGAATCCACCAGGATGCCGCGTGCGCGCAGGTTGCGGGCGCTGTCGTAACGCAGCTGCAGTACCTGTGCCGGGCTGCGGCTGGCGCGTTCGAAGTCGGTATCGCGCACCGAAGACTGCTCGCGAGCACCGTGGCCGGTGCCCAGCGCTGGCGCCTGCGACTTGCTGGAATAGCCCTCGATGCGGCTGCTGCTCGCACTGGCATCGGCCGACGCTTCCGCCGCCGGGGCTGGTAGCGGCAGGCCACGGCGCAGGATCGGATCCGGACGCCAGCGGCGCGCTTCCTCGAACACCGCCACGCCCACCACGCCGATGTTGTCCGGGCGGCCGGTGCGGCTGGCGTAGCTGCCGCTGGGGCTGCTGAACACGAACTGCGCCACTTCGTCCTGGCTCTTGCGCCAGCCGGTGATGTCGGCGCGCTGGCCGGGGTTGAGCACGTAGCCGGTCTGCGAGGGATCGGCATCTTCGCCGGAGATGGCGTTGACGCCGTCCACCGACAGCACCACCAGCACCCGGCGCGGGCTGTCGTTGTACAGGCGCACGGCGTAGCGGTGGCCGCGCTCGCCGGCCACCCAGCGCTGGCCCTCGGCGGGGTAGCTGCGCAGTTCGGTGCCGCGGTCGCGGTCGACCAGGGCCATGCGGACGGGGCCGCCCTCGTACACCGGCGGCGGCATCGGGGCCGGGCGGAAGCCGGCCAGGGGCAGGATCAGCAGCAGGGGCAGCAGGCGTTTCATCGGGCGTCTCCAGCGGGGTTGCGTGAATGAACGCGCCGCAGGCCCTGACGGGGTTGGTGGCGTGCAAGGTAAACTGGCCCCGTTCATCGAAGGTTACCCCACGCAGTCATGACGACCCGAGTCCTTACCGGCATCACCCCCTCCGGCACGCCCCACCTGGGCAACTACGTTGGCGCCATCCGTCCGGCCATTGCGGCCAGCCGCGCGCCGGGGATCGAGAGCTTCTTCTTCCTGGCCGACCTGCACAGCCTGATCAAGTCGCAGGACCCGCAGCGCACCCAGCGCGCGACCCTGGAGATCGCGGCCAGCTGGCTGGCCTGCGGGCTGGACCCGGAACACGTGTGGTTCTACCGCCAGAGCGACATCCGCGAGACCACCGAGCTGATGTGGTTCCTGACCGCCATCGCCAGCAAGGGCATCCTCAACCGCGCGCATGCCTACAAGGCGGCCGTGGACAAGAACCGTGAGGAAGGCGTGGACGAGGATGCAGGCGTCAGCGCCGGCCTGTTCATGTACCCGGTGTTGATGGCCGCCGACATCCTGATCTTCAAGGCCAACCAGGTGCCGGTGGGCCGCGACCAGATCCAGCACATCGAGATGGCGCGCGACTTCGCGCAGCGCTTCAACCACGTGTACGGCAAGGAGTACTTCCCGCTGCCGGACGTGGTGATCGACGAGCAGGTGGCGACGCTGGCGGGCCTGGATGGCCGCAAGATGAGCAAGAGCTACCACAACACCATTCCGCTGTTCGTGCCGCGCGAGGAGCTGAAGAAGCTGGTGTTCTCGATCCTGACCGACTCGCGCGCACCCGGCGAGCCGAAGGACACCGAGGGCTCGGCGCTGTTCCAGATGTACCAGGCGTTCGCCACCCCGGAACAGACCGCGGAATTCGCCAAGGCGTTCGCCGCCGGCATCAGCTGGGGCGATGCCAAGCAGCAGCTGTTCGAGCGCATCGACAGCGAGCTGTCGCCGCTGCGCGAGCGCTACAACGCGCTGATGGCCGAGCCGGAGAAGATCGAGGCGCTGCTCAAGCGCCGTGGCCAGCAGCTGCGCGAGCAGCTGGCGGCACCGCTGCTGGACGAGCTGCGCCACGCGGTGGGCCTGCGTGATCTGTCCAGCGCGGGCGATATCGCCAGCGAGGATGCCGGCGTGGCCCGCGTGGCACCGCCGCTGTTCAAGCAGTACCGCGAAAAGGATGGCCGCTTCTACTTCAAGCTGACCGCTGGTGACGGCACCTTGCTGATCCAGAGCGAAGGTTTCGATTCGCCGCGCGATGCGGGCCAGCTGATCGCGGTGATCAAGCAGGCCGAGCAGGGTGACCAGCTGCAGAGCGAGCTGTTCAAGCTGGAAGCGGAAGTGGATGTAGTGCTGGCCGCGCTGGCGGCGCTGCGAGCCGACTGATCGGTAGATGCCGACCTTGGTCGGCGCCGTTGAAGGGCGGATGCCGGCCAGCGGCCGGCACTACCCGTGAACGAAGGTCATGGCATGATGTCCGCGCGCCTCCGGCGCGATGACATGGAGTCTGCGATGGCCTGGTTGTCGCTGCTGCTGTTCCTGCCCTGGTTCCTGCTGCTGGGCAGCCTGTACTGGCTGTTCCCGCGCCAGCCGCGCACCGCGCGGCGGCGCCTGTTCGACAGCACCACCCTGGTGCTCGCATTCGCGCTGAGCATCGTGTCGATGCTGTGGGGCTACCGCATTGGCGTGGTGCAGCCGGGCGCCGGTCCGATCTGGCCGCAGGTGCTGGCGGTGCTGTACGCCTACGGCGCGTTCCTGGCGGTGCTGGTGTTGGCCCTGTTGCTGCGGCCGCGGTTCGCATTGCGCTCCGGCTGATCGGTAGTGCCGGCCGCTGGCCGGCACATGCATTCTCCTGGCTATCCCGAGGTTGCCGGCCAGCGGCCGGCACTACCCGACCAAAGCCGCATCGAACCCGGGCCGCCTGCGCGCCTACCATGGGGGTCTGTTCCCGATCCTGCCAGGTGCGTGCCGATGACCGCCGACCCCAGCATCCACACCATCGATACCGGTTTCCAGCGCCCGGATTTCGACGCGGCGTATCTGATCGTTGAGAACGGCCGTGCTGCGTTCGTCGACTGCGGCACCGGCCTGTCGGTGCCGGCGATGCTGCAGGCGCTGGCGGATGCCGGCCTGGGCGTGGAGGCGGTGGACTGGCTGCTGCTCACCCACGTGCATCTGGATCATGCAGGCGGTGCAGGCCTGCTGATGCAGCAGTTGCCGAATGCGAAGGCGGTGCTGCACCCGCGCGGTGCGCCGCACATGATCGATCCGACCCGCCTGATTGCGGGTGCCACGGCGGTGTATGGCGCCGAAGAGATCGCGCGCAGCTATGGCCACATCGAGGCGATTCCGGAGCACCGTGTGGTGGTGGCCGAAGACGGCCACCGCATCGACCTGGCCGGCCGCGAGCTGGTGCTGCTACATACCCCGGGCCACGCGCTGCACCACTACTGCGTGTGGGATGCGCGCAGCCGCAGCTGGTTCACCGGCGATACGTTCGGTATCTCCTACCGCGAGCTGGACAGTGCGCAGGGGGCTTTCATCTTCCCCACCTCATCGCCGGTGCAGTTCGATCCGGAGGCGATGAAGGCCTCGATCCGGCGCATGCTGGGCTACGCGCCGCAGGCGATGTACCTGACCCACTACGGTCGTGTGGAACAGGTGGAGAAACTGGCCGACGACCTGTTCGAGCAGATCGATGCGATGGCCGCCATCGGCCGCCAGTGCGATGGCCGACCGGACCGCCACCGCTGCCTGCTGGCCGCACTGCAGGCGCTGTACCTGGAACGTGCACAGCTGCATGGCTGTGCGCTGGACGATGCGGCGGTGACTGCGGTGCTGGCGATGGACATCGAACTCAACGCGCAGGGCCTGGCCTGCTGGCTGGACCGCATCAGCAAGTAGATCCACGCCACGCGTGGATGACGTGGACCCAGGCTGCGCCGTGATGTCACGACCACGTTACACTCTGGTGACTTCCAAGCTAGCCGTGGTACTGCCGTGAATCCGATGCGCGTGTTGCTGCTGTCGTCCTGCCTGTTCGTCGGTGGCCTGGCCCATGCGGCCAACGACCTGCCGGGTGGCGGTATCGATCCGCAGGCACTATCGCGCCACGTGCATGTGCTGGCGTCGGATGAATTCGAGGGCCGCGCGCCGGCCACCGAGGGCGAAGAGCGCACGGTGCAGTACCTGATCGAGCAGTTCCGCAGCTACGGCCTGCAGCCGGGTGGCGTGGATGGCAGCTGGGTACAGCCGGTGCCGCTGGTGCGCGCACAGCTGGAGGGTGCGGCCAAGGCCAGCCTGTCGCTGAAGCAGGGCAAGCGCGCGCTGGCCAACGGCGTGGACGTGACCCTGCAGAGCCTGCAGCCGCGCAAGCGCGTGCAGATCAAGGATGCGCCGCTGGTGTTCGTCGGCTACGGCATCGACGCGCCGGAGCGCCAGTGGAACGACTACAAGGATGTGGACCTGCACGGCAAGATCGCCGTCGTGCTGATCAATGACGCCGATTTCGAAGCCGATGCGCCGGGCGCGTTCGACGGCAAGGCGGTGACCTACTACGGCCGCTGGACCTACAAGTTCGAGGAAGCCGCGCGCCGTGGCGCCGAGGGCGTGCTGATCGTGCACGAGACCGCACCGGCCGCCTATGGCTGGGCCACGGTGAAGAGCTCGGGCACTTCGCCGCTGTTCGACATCGAGCGCGGCCAGGCCGAGGCAATGGCGCAGCACACGCCGCTGCGTGGCTGGATGCAGCGCGAACTGGCCGAGGCGATCTTCGCCGACGCCGGCCTCGACTTCGATGCGGAAAAGCGCAAGGCCATGCGTGCAGACTTCCGCCCGGTGGCGCTGGACAATGCAAAGCTGAGCGTGGATTTCGCGCTGAAGCGCGAGCAGGTGGTGACCCGCAACGTGGTGGCCAAGCTGCCCGGTGGTGAACACGCCGACGAGGCGGTGATCTTCTCCGCGCACTGGGATGCCTTCGGCATCGGCCAGCCGGACGCCAAGGGTGACCGCATCCGCCGCGGTGCGATCGACAACGCCACCGGTGTGGCCACCGTGCTGGAACTGGGCCGCGTGTTCGCCGCCGGCCCGCAGCCGCAGCGCACGCTGTACTTCGTGGCCCTGACCGCCGAAGAGAAGGGCCTGCTGGGTGCCAGCTACTACGCCGCGCACCCGCTGGCGCCGCTGGACAAGACCGCTGCAGTGCTGAACATCGAAATGTTCAGCCCGGATGGCGCGACCCGTGACATCGCGTCGTGGGGCAAGGGCCGGGTCTCGCTGGAGGGTGACCTGGAGCGCGTGGCCAAGGTCCGCGGCCGCAGCTACAGCCCGGACCCGAACCTGGAAGCCGGCTTCTTCTACCGTGCCGACCATTTCGCCTTCGCCCGCCTGGGCGTGCCGGCGATCACCATCGGCCCGGGCCTGGACAAGCTGGACGGTGGCGTTGAAGCCGGCCGCGCGCTGCGCGAGAAGTACTTCGCCGACTGCTACCACCAGGCCTGCGATGTGTGGACGCCGAGCTGGGACCCGAGTGGCCACGCCGCCGACACCCTGCTGGTCTACGACCTGGGCGCCGAGCTGGCCAACAGCCGCCGCTGGCCGACGTGGGAAAAGGAATCGGAGTTCCGCGGCGCGCGCGACAAGAGCGAAGCGGCCCGCCGTTGAGGTAGTGCCGGCCGCTGGCCGGCAACTCCCTGCTCTTTCCGGAGGTTCATGAGGTTGCCGGCCAGCGGCCGGCACTACCGAAAGAGGTGGCGTTGCCGGCCAGCGGCCGGCACGCCCGGGTATTCGTCAGCGCCGGCGCAGCAGCGTCCACGCACCCCAGCCACTGGCGGCGAGCGCTGCCAGATAGCACGCCATCATCGTGCGCAGTCCAACCGGCGACCCTGCATTGATGCCGCGATGCAGGCGCAGCTGCAGCGAGCTGTGGCCGCTGCCCAGGTCCACCGCCAGCTGCAGCGCCAGCGCGGCGCAGAACACCAGCAGGGCAATCCCGAATCCGATGCGCGGCCACGCGGCCTGTGCGCTGGGGCGGCGCAGCAGCCAGGCCAATGCCGTGGCTGTGGCCAGCGTCGCCGCGATCCACATCAACGGCGTGGCGGGAGACGCAGCGGCCACCGGCATTGCACCGGTGGCCGCGATCAGGGCAACGCGCTTACTTGCGGGTGCCGTCGAGCCAGTTCGGGCCCTTGTTGGTGAGGAAGAACACATAGACCACCAACGATACCGCGATCGTCGCGGTCACGTAGATGGCGAACCAGTCGACGTGGCCGGTCTTCAGCGCGCCCTGGTACAGCAGTGGGGCGGTGCCGCCGAACAGCGAGTTGGCCAGTGCGTAACCCAGGCCCACGCCCAGTGCGCGCACATGGGTGGGGAACAGCTCGGCCTTCACCACCGCGTTGATGGAGGTGTAGCCGGTGAGGATGACGAACGCCATGGCCAGGGTCAGGAAGGCCAGGGTGGCGTCATGCTGGTGCGGCAGCTGGGTGATCAGGTACCAGCTGTACAGCACGCCGCCGACGCCGAAGAACACCAGCAGGGTCTTGCGGCCGATGATGTCCGACAGCCAGCCACCGACCGGCTGCAGCACCATCAGGAACGCCAGCACGCCCAGGTTGATCAGGGTGCCGGTCATCGGGTCGTTGCCGGCGAAGGCGCTCTGGATCATCTTCGGGCCGTTCACCGAATAGGTGTAGAAGGCCACGGTGCCGCCGGCGGTGATTAGGAAGCACAGCAGCAGCGGCCGCCACTGGTGCACGAACAGTTCGTACATCGAGCCGGACTTCTGTGCCTTGCCCTCGCGTGCGGCCTCGATGGACGACTCCGACAGCGACTCGTCCATGCCACGACGCAGCCAGAACACCACCACTGCGGCGATGCCACCGATGCCGAAGGCGATGCGCCAGCCCCACTCGGAGATTTCCGGCTTGCCCCAGAAGGTCAGCATCAGCAGTAGCGTCAGCTGGGCCAGCACATGACCACCGACCAGGGTGACGTAGTGGAAGGAGGACAGGAAGCCGCGGCGGCCGGGAATGGCGGCCTCGGACATGTAGGTGGCGCTGGCACCGTACTCGCCACCGGTGGCGAAGCCCTGCAGCAGCCGCGCGAACAGCAGGATCACCGCGGCCCAGATGCCGATGCTGGCGGCGGTGGGGGTGATGGCGATCAGGAACGAACACAGCGCCATCAGCGTGACCGAGACGGTCAGTGCCAGGCGGCGGCCATGGCGGTCGGCGAAGCGGCCGAAGAACCAGGCGCCGATCGGGCGCATCAGGAAGGTCGCCGCGAAGATCGCCCACACGTACATCGTGGAGTTCTTGTCGTCGGGCGAGAAGAACTGCGATTCGAAGTACACGGCGAACACCGAGTACACGTAGACGTCGTACCACTCCACCAGGTTGCCGGCTGAGCCTTTGAGGGTGTTGGAGATCGACCGCCGCAGGGCGGCGCGGTCGTTCGCGGGGACAGCAGGTTGGGACGTAGTGCTCATCTGGGTGGGAATCCTCGATGCGGCGCGTCCGTGCGCAGGGAAAACGGCGCCCGGCCTTGGGGCGGCGCGGCCGGGCAGCCCTCTTGGTACTGCATCGACCGTCAACACGGGGTAGCAGACCAGAGCAGGGTGCATGGATGGATGACAGCGTGCCACCGTATGGGGTCCCGGACCATACTCAAAACGTCCTAGAATCCGCCTTCCCCCGGCTCCCTGGTGTGTCATGTCGGCTCCCCCCTCTTCGTCTGCGGCTGCCCCCCGGGGTGGCCTTGTCGCGCTGGCACTGCTGCTGGTCTACGTGGTCTGGGGCTCGACCTACCTGGGCATCGCCAAGGCCCTGCACGGCGGCGCACTGCCGCTGACGATGGTCTCCGGCAGCCGCTTCATCATTGCCGGTGGCCTGATGTTCCTGGCCTTGCGCCTGTTCTGGAAGATGCCGAACCCGACCCTGCGGCAGTGGCGCAACCTGGTCATCATGGGCGTGACCATGCTGGTGCTGGGCAACGGCATGGTGGTGCTGGCCGAGCGCGAGGTGTCCTCGGGCCTGGCCGCCACCGCAGTGGCCTCGGTGCCGCTGTGGATGGCGCTGTTCTCGGCGCTGCGTGGCCAGCACGCCAGCAAGGGCGAATGGCTGGGCATCGCCATCGGTTTCCTGGGCGTGGTCTGGCTCAACGCCGGCAGCAGCCTGACGGCCTCGCCGACCGGGCTGGTGCTGCTGCTGATCGCGCCGATCGGCTGGGCCTTCGGTTCGGTGTGGGCGCGTGGGCTGGACCTGCCGGGCCCGTTCATGACCGCTGCCGGGCAGATGGTCTGCGGTGGCGTGCTGCTGGTGCTGATCGGCCTGGCGGTAGGCGAGCGCCCGACCACGCTGCCCGATACCGGTGGCCTGCTGGCGATGGCCTACCTGTGCGTGTTCGGCTCCATCGTCGCGTTCACCGCCTACGTGTGGCTGCTGCAGAACGTGCGCCCCGCGCTGGCGGGCAGCTACGCGTACGTCAATCCGGTGATCGCGGTGCTGCTGGGCGCACTGCTCAACGGTGAACGGTTCGGCTGGCGCGACCTGTTGGCGATGGTGGTGATTCTTCTGGGTGTGGTGGTGCTGACGATGGCAAGGACGAGAAAGAAATGAGCATGGATGAGAAAGAACAACGCCGGGGCCTGCTGGTCACCGCCTCCACCTTCGTGATCTGGGGCCTGGTGCCGGTGTACTGGCACCTGCTCAACGAGGTGCCCTCGTTCCAGATCATCGCCCACCGCATCATCTGGAGCACCGTGCTGGTGCTGGGCTGGCTGCTGCTCAGCTCGCGCCTGGGCTGGTGGCAGAAGATCGCCGCACAGCCGCGCGCGCTGCCGATCCTGCTGGTGTCGAGCCTGACCATCGCCTTCAACTGGGGCCTGTACATCTGGGCGGTCAACGCCGGCCATGTCATCGAGACCAGCCTGGGCTACTTCATCAACCCGCTGGTGAACGTGCTGCTGGGCGTGCTGGTGCTGAAGGAACGCCTGCGCCGCCTGCAGTGGGTGGCGGTGGCGATGGCGGCGGTGGGCGTGGCCTGGCTGACCATCGACGCCGGCACACCACCGTGGATCGCGCTGGGCCTGGCCTGTTCGTTCGGCCTGTATGGCCTGCTGCGCAAGCTGGTTTCGGTCGACCCGGTGGCCGGCTTGGGCGTGGAAAGCATGTACCTGTTCCTGCCGGCGCTGGCCTTCGCGATCTGGGCCGAGAATGGCCACGGTGGCGCGTTCTTCCATGGCTGGGGCTGGCGCAACGACCTGCTGCTGATCTTCGGCGGCGCAGTCACCGCCGTGCCGCTGATCGGCTTCGCCTACGGCGTGAAGCGCATTCCGCTGTCGCTGGTCGGCATCCTGCAGTACATCGCGCCGAGCCTGCAGCTGCTGCTGGGCGTGTTCTTCTTCCACGAAGCGTTCGATACTGCCAAGGCGATCGGCTTCGCCGCGATCTGGGCCGGCCTGATCCTGTTCGTCGGCGACAACATCCGCACGATGCGCGCCAAGCGCTAGCGCCGCGTCCGCTCGGCTGACACGTGTGCACAAAAAAGAGCGGCGCCCCGAGGGGCGCCGCTCTGCTTCCATCCACAGCCAGGAGAGAGTTGGCTGTGACGGGAACGCGGTTGCAGGCTTAGAAGCGCTGCTGGTACTTCATGTACATGAAGCGGCCGATGTCGAAGCCACCGTAGTAGGTGAAGCTGCTGTTCGGCTGGCTGTACATGATCGGACCCTGGTGGTCGAAGACGTTGTTCACGCCCAGCGACACGGTGCCGTCCCACGGCAGGCTGTAACGCACCTGCAGGTCGTGGAAGGTGTTGGAGCCTACCTTGTTGGTCGGCGATGCACTGGTGTACGACGAACTGAAGCCCGGCAGGTTGCACTCGTCCATGTACGAGCACTTCTCCTTCATGCTGGAGTAGTAGCGCGCGGTCCAGCCGATGCCGAGGTCGCCGTACTGCCAATCCAGGTTGAAGGTCGAGCGGACGCGGAAGTCGCCGCCCCAGCTGGTGCGCTGCTCCACCGGCGTGGTCGCGGCGTTGTCGTTGCGCTGCTTCAGGTAGTCGGTGTAGGTGGTGTTCCAGTTGACGGCGAACTGGCCGAACGTGGTTTCCGGCAGGCGGTAACGCACGTTGATGTCATAGCCGGCGGTTTCGCGGAAACCGGCATTGACCAGCGAGCGGTCCAGGCTGTTGACCTGGCCGTTGCTGCCACGGGTGAAGCGACCACAGGCGGCGTCCGAACCTTGCACATAGCACTGCTCGAGAATGCTGTTGGTGGTCTCGGAGACGATGGCGTTGTTGATGCGGATCTTCCACCAGTCGAGGCTGACATCCAGGCCGGCCACGAAGTCCGGGCTGTACACCAGGCCCACGGTCCAGGTCTTGGCGGTTTCCGGCTTCAGCGCCGCGTTGGAACCCGAGTTGAAGTCGACGGTCGACTGCTGGCCCGGCTTGGTGGCAACGGTGCCATCGCTGTTGAGCTGGCGGAAGTTGGCCGGCACCTTCAGCGCCTGGCAACGGGCAGCAACGGTCGGGCTGGTGGCCGCGGTACCGAACGAGGTATCGCACGGATCGGTGAACGAATCGCGGGTGCTGACGGTACCGCCGTACAGGTCATCCACGGTGGGCGCACGGAAGCCGGTGCCATAGGTTGCGCGGACCAGCAGGCTGTCGATCGGCTTCCACTTCAGGCCGAACTTGCTGTTGGTGGTCGAGCCGAAGTTGTTGTAATCCGAGTAGCGACCGGCCACGTCCAGCGACAGTTCGCGCGCGAACGGCAGATCGGCCAGCAGTGGCACCTGCAGCTCCAGGTAGACCTCGTTGAGCGAGTAGTCGCCACGGGTCGGCTGGCCGCTGGTGCCGGTAATCTCACCCTTCTGCACCCGCATGTCCGGGGTGTAGCTGGCTTCTTCGCTGCGGTGCTCGAAGCCCATCGCGCCCATGATGTCGCCGGCCGGCAGGGTGAACAGCGAACCGGAGATGTTGGCGCTGGCCACCTTGGTGGTGCTCTTCATCTTGTCGACGAAGCGGGCGAACAGGTAGTCCTGTACGTCCTGGTTGCTCAGCGAGCCAGGGCCGGTATAACCCATCGGCGCAGCCGGGTTCCACGGCACGCAGCCGGCGATCACCGCACCCGGTGAGCCGCAGCGGGCCACGTTGCCATCCATGAAGGACGGGCCGACGGCCTGGTTGACGTGCGGCTGGTACATGCTGCCGGTACCGATGCGCTCGCCTTCATTGCGGTTGTACATGTAGCTGACGTTCCAGTCCCAGTACCGCGAACCGGTTTCGAAGCTGCCTTCCAGGCCGATGCTGGCGCGCTTGGTCTCCAGATTGTTCTCGGTGCCGCGCGGCAGCTCCTCGGAGCGGTGCGCGAACAGCACATCCTGGCCCCACAGGTTGAACGTGCTGTCCTTGGACAGGGCGGCACGGCTGCCGTTGCGCGCCTGGGCGGCGCTGACCGAGTACGGGTAGCCGGCTAGCTGCTTGGTCGATTCGCGCTTGCTGTACAGCGCGTCGGCGACGATGCGCAGGTCGTCGGTGATCGAGAAGCCGCCGTTGGCGAACACCGAGGTGCGCTCCAGGCCGGTCAGCAGGCTCATGTTGGTCTTGCTGTTGGCACCATCGGCCGGATCCGGCGCGTGGAAGTTGCCCTTCTGGCTCGGATCGCCGCCCGGGCCCACGGTCAGGTTCTTGCCACCGACGGTGACGTAGCCCCACGGGGTGTTGCCGTTCAGGTTGTCGGTCGGGTGGCGCGGGCCGTTGGGATAGCGGCTGAACTCGCGATCCTTGCCCAGCACTTCGTCTTCCTTGGTGCGCTCAGCACCCACGGTGAACCAGCCGCGGTCGAAGGTCTTGCCGAAGGTGGCGCTGTAGGAGCGCTTCTGGCCGTCACCCTGGCCGTACTGGCCGACATAGACGCTGGCTTGGCCACCGTCGAAGTTCTTGCGGGTAATGATGTTGACCACGCCGGCGATGGCGTCCGAGCCGTACAGCGCGGACGCGCCATCGGTCAGCACTTCCACGCGCTCGACGATGGCCGACGGAATCGAGGCCAGGTCGGAGTAGCCGCCGGCGCTGACGCCCATGCGGCGGCCGTCGATCAGCACCAGGCTGCGTTCCGGGCCGAGGTTGCGCAGGCTGACGTACATGCCGCCGAAGTCGCGCGAGGAGGTCAGCGAAGACGCGCGGCTCATGCTCGGCGAACCAGCAGCGGGAATGTCCTGCAGGATGTCGGCGACGTTGACGTAGCCCTTCTTCTCGATCTCGGCGCGGTTGAGCGCGATCACCGGCTGTGCGGTCTCGACACTGGCCTGGCGGATGCGCGAGCCGGTGATTTCGATGCGGTCGAGGGTGGTGGTGGCGTCGCCGGTGCTCTGTGCGAAGGCGGGGGTGGTGCAGCTGGCGGCCAGCGCGATGACGATCGCGTTGCGCAGCGGAGTGGTTTTCAGGGACATCCGTGAAATCTCGTGTTTCAGTAAAAACAAGCGCCCGTTCTATGGGCGCGTGGGGTGCTGCAAACCAACGTGGGGGGCGCGATTCTAGATTGTTTCCATTCGTAACTGTTTGTCTCTGCGCCACGGATGTGCGCGAAAATGAATCGCAACCAACAATCCACAGATGTGATGTGCGCAACGTCACGTGCGTTGCGTTGGCGATGGGCAGAGGCATCGATAGCGGCGGATTTCCCGCAATCTGTAGCAGTGCGTGTGTGCAGGCATCCATCCACGCATGGCGTGGATCTACTGGACGTACTGGTTCATCACCCGGCCTGGCTGCATCGCCCTGAGTAGATCCACGCCATTCGCGGATGACGCGCAAGAAAAAGGGACGGAGCGTTCGCTCCGTCCCCTGCGCAATGCGCGTTGTATCGCTGCGTGATGCTCAGGTTTCGCGCAGCGCCGTGGTGATGGGTAAACGTGCCGCGCGCAGCGCCGGGAACAGGCCGCCGACCAGGCCGATGCCCAGCGCCCATTTCAGGCCGGTCCACAGCAGTTCCGGCGACACATGGAACTTGAACACCACTGCGCTGAAGTTGCTGCCGATGGTGGACACGCTGTAGCCATTGAACAGCAGCCATGCCACCGCACACCCCAGCAGGCCGCCGAGCAGTGCCAGCAGCATCGTCTCCAGCATCACCGCCGTCACCACCGGCAGGCCGCGGAAGCCGATCGCGCGCATGGTGGCGATCTCGCGCGCACGCGTGGCGACCGCCGCGTACATGGTGTTGAGCGCGCCGAACACCGCACCGACCGCCATGATGGTGCCGATCACCTTGCCGAGGATGTCGATCAGCTTGGTCAGCCCGCCGCCCTGCTTGCTGTAGTAGACGCGGGTGGTTTCCACGTCCAGTTTCAGGCGCGGGTCGGCGGCGACGGCGGCCTTGAACTGCTCGAAGCCGGCCTTGCCATCGGTGCGCACGCTGATCGACTGCCACGCACTGCGCTGGTAGGTGGTGGCCAGCGTATCGGCGTCGGTCCACAGTTCCGAGTCATGCGCATCGCCGGTGGCGAACACACCCACCACGGTCCAGGTCTGGTTGCCCAGGGTCAGCGTCTTGCCAACGTCCAGATCGCGGAACTGGCCCTTGGCGCCCTGGCCGACCACGATCTCGCGCAGGCCGGTGGCGAACGTGCGGCCTTCGACGATCTTGACCTTGTCATGCACCGCCCACGCCTGCGGGCCGACGCCGCGGAACTGCGCGTTGACGTCGGTGCCGTCGGACTTCGATACCAGGTTGACCACCTGCGACAGCTCCGGCGACAGCAGCGGCCGGCCTTCGGCATCGCGAGTGATGCCGGGCAGAGTGGACAGCGTCGGCACCTGTTCGCGGGTGATGACCGAGTTGGTTTCGGCCTGCGAGCCGCCGCGCAGCACGATGGCAGTGGTGTCATCGCCGGTGTTGTTGAGCGTGGCCTGGAAGCCTTCGCCCATCGCCAGCATCGCCACCAGCACGCCGACCACGCCAGCGATGCCGACCACGATCACCGAGGACGCGCCCCAGCGCTGCGGCAGGCTGGCCACGCCGATGCGGGTGGCGGCCAGTGCCAGTCGCCCACCGCCGGTCAGCAGCAGCCACAGTGCCACCAGCACGGCCACGGCCAGCACGCCGATCCACGGCAGGCTGATCCACAGCACCAGGCCGATCACCAGCAGCAGCACCGTCACGCCGTTGCCCAGCCACTTCTTGAGTTTGCTCTTGAACATGTCTGCGTTCTCCTCAGCGGCCGGCCAGTGCGTCGACGATCTTCAGGCGCTTGGCACGCAGCGCGGGCAACAGGCCGACGATGATGCCGATCACCACGATCAGGCCCAGCCCCATCAGCCAGGTCGGCGTCGGCACGTGCGGCGGCAGCATGCCCATGCTCTTTGGCCCGATCGCCGGCAGGATCAGCGCAGCCAGGCCCATGCCGATCAGGCCGCCGAGGCCGATCAGCAGCACCGACTCCACCATTACCAGGGTCAGCACGGTGCTGTCCTTGAAGCCCAGCGTCTTCAACGTGGCCAGCTCCGGCACGCGCTCGCGCACGGCCTGCGCCATGGTGTTGCCGGTCAACAGCAGCAGGGTGAAGAACACCGCGCCCATGATCGACGTAACGATCATGCCGATGTCCGCGAACTGCTTGACGAAGGCCTGCTGGAACGCCGATTCGGTCTGGGTCTTGGTCTCGTGGTCGGAGTTGGCCGAGATCGCGTCGATCGCCTGCGCCACCCGCGAGGACTGGTCCGGGTTGTCCAGCGTCACCGTGTACCAGCTCACCTGGTTCTTGATGTAGTCGTTGGATTCATCGAAGTACTTCCAGTTCATCATCAGCTGGCGTTCTTCGTTGGCGGCCAGCGCACGGTCCTTGGAGCGGTAGATGCCCTTCAGCTCCAGCGGCCAGTCGTTGCTGCCGCCACGCGGGAAGATGGTTGCCTGCAGCGGGATGGTGTCGCCGATCTTCCAGCCGAACTGCTTGGCCAGGGTCTCGCCGACGATGGCACCGGTGCGGGTCTGCTTCCAGTCCTCCAGCTGCGCCGGGTCGATCTGCAGCTCGCGGTAGACATCGAAGTAGTTGGGCGACACCGAGAAGTTCGGGAAGAAGTTCTTCGGGTCCTGGTAGATGCCGCCGAACCACATGCCGTAGGCCACGTCGCGCACGCCGGCCACCTGCCGCACCTGCGCTTCCAGGCGGATCGGCAGTGACTGGGTGATCGACAGCCGCGACGCCACCACCAGCCGGTTGGCGCCTTCCACGCTGCCGCCGGAGGTGAATGCCACGCGTACCGAGTCGAGCATGCCGAACAGCAGGAACGCGGCCACCACCGAAAGCAGGGTCAGCAATGTACGGGTGCGGCTGCGGAACAGCTGCGCCCACACCAACGAGAAGTATTTCATCGCCGTGGCCTCCGTCAGTGGGCCAGCGGCGCGTCGGCCAGCTCGCCCTTGTCCAGGTGCACCGTGTGCGTGGCGTACTCGGCGGCCTTCGGGTCATGGGTGACCATGATGATGGTCTTGCCGTGCTCGCGGTTGAGCTGCTGCAGCAGGCCGAGGATTTCCTCGGCAGACTGGCGGTCGAGGTCGCCGGTCGGTTCGTCGCAGATCAGGAAAGTCGGGTCGGAGACGATTGCGCGCGCGATCGCCACGCGCTGCTGCTGGCCGCCGGACAGTTCATTGGGGCGGTGGCTGCGGCGGTCGGCCAGGCCGACCAGGGTCAGCGCGATCTCGGCGTTGCGCTTGCGCTGCGCCGCGCTGAGGTGGGTCAGCAGCAGCGGCAGTTCCACGTTCTTCTGCGCGGTCAGCATCGGCATCAGGTTGTAGAACTGGAACACGAAGCCGACGTGGTGGCTGCGCCAGGTCGACAGCTGGCCGCCACTCATCTGGTCGATGCGCTCGCCTTCGATGCTGATCTCGCCGCCGCTGGGGTTGTCCAGGCCACCGATCAGGTTGAGCAGGGTGGTCTTGCCCGAGCCGGACGGGCCCATCAGCGCGACGAAGTCGCCGCTGGCGATGTCCAGGTCGATGCCGTGCAGCACCTGTACCTTTTCGGGGCCACGCTGGTAGGTCTTGGTGATGTTGCGCAATGAAACCAGGGTCGACATGGGTGGTTCTCCACGGAAGGCGGGAAACGGGGAAGCGCACCTGCGGTGGCCGCAGGCGTGCGTCGAGCGGTGTTGCCGGCGGCGCCCATGGGCGCCAGGCCGTTACTGCGCTTGTTTCTGTTGCACCTTGGCGCCATCGCGCAGGGTGTCGGGCGGGTTCACCACCACCGATTCACCCGCGCTCACGCCCTTGAGGATCTGGCGGTCCTTGCCCATCGCCTGGCCGGCCTCGACCGTGCGCTGCTGCACGCGGTTCTCATCACCCAGCACGAAGGCCACCGAGGCGCCCCCGCGCTGCACCACGGCGCCGCCCGGCACGCGCACGCCCTGCGGCTTGGCGGCCGCCTGCGGCTGCGCCTGTTCCAGGAAGCTGACCCGCACGCCCATCTCCGGCACGATGCGCGGGTCTTTCACCTTCAGCGCCACGCGCACCTTCACCGTGGCCTTGCCGCGGTCGGCGGTGGGGATGATGGCGATGACCTCGCCGGGAATCTTCCATTCCGGGTAGGCATTGAGCGTGGCTTCCACCGGCATCTTCGGCTGCACGCGGCCGATGAAGGCTTCGCCGACCTCGACTTCGATCTCCAGCGAGTCCATGTCGACGATGGTGCCGATGCCGGTGCGGGTGAAGCCGCCGCCGGCCGACAGCGGCGAAACGATTTCGCCGGGCTGCGCAGCCTTGGCGGTGACCACGCCGGAGAACGGCGCGCGCACGATGTTGTTGTCCACGCCCAGATCGGCGATGGCGAGCTGGTCGTTGGCGACCTTGACGTTGCGCTGCGCGGTGTCCAGCTGTGCACGCAGGCTGTCGCGCTGGGCCACCGCCTGGTCGTACTGCGAGCGCGACACCAGCTGCTGGCCGACCAGTGCCTGCAGGCGGCTGGCTTCGGCGGCGGCCTGCTTCTGCTGTGCCTCCAGACCGGCCACCTGGCTGCGTGCGGCCTGCAGCTGCGAGGCATACAGGCTGCGCTGCGCGTCGGCATCGATCGGGTCCAGCGTGGCCATGATCTGGCCCTGCTCCACGCGCATGCCTTCCTCGATCATCACCTCGCGAACCTTGCCGGTGATCTTGGCCGAGACCGTGGCCATGCGCCGCGCAACTACATAGCCGCTGGCATCGAGCACCGAACTGCTGGCGCTGCCCTGCTGGATGGCCACCGCTGGCGCGGTTTCCACGTCCACCGCTGGCGTACGCCCGAACAGGGCGAAAGCGACAGCGGCCAGCAGCAACACGACCACGATGATCGCGATCCACAGCCAGCGACGGCCACCACCACTGCCACTCCCTCCGGAGGCGGGCGGCGGGGACTTGCGGTCGATACGGAGTTCCTTCAACAACTCGGCAGAAGCGTTCATTCGTTCCATCACAGACGTTCGGGCGGGTGTGGCCGGAAGAGCGGACGGCGGCGGTTCCGGCGGTGGAGCGTGCGGCACAGCATGAAGGCAGGCACAGCGATGACGGCAGTGACAGCTGTCACCCGATGACACTGACGGCGGCAACTGCGAAACGTGACCACGGCGGCACAGGATGGCAACGTCCCCGCTACTGGTACCGCCCATGGATCCGATCGCCCCGTCGCTGGCCCGCCTGCAGCAGGTGCAGGTGCGTTACCGCGACCATACCGCCCTGCATGGCATCGACCTGCAGGTACGCGCTGGCCAGGTGCTGGCGCTGCTGGGCCGCAACGGTGCCGGCAAGAGTACCGCGATCAGCGTGCTGTTGGGTCTGCGCCGCGCCGACGCCGGACAGGTCGAGCTGCTTGGCGGTGACCCGCAGCAGCGCGCCAGCCGTATCGGCCTGGGCGTGATGCTGCAGAGCACCAGCCTGCCGCCGATGCTGCAGGTGGACGAACTGGTGGCGCAGGCCAGCGCCTGCTATCCCGACCCGATGCCGTTGCAGGAGGTGCTGCAGCGCGCCGGCCTGCAGGCGCTCGCGCGCCGCCGCTATGGCCAGCTCTCCGGCGGCCAGCAGCGTGCCGTGCAGTTCGCCATCGCCCTGTGTGGCCGCCCACGCGTGCTGTTCCTGGACGAGCCCACCACCGGCCTGGACATCCAGGCGCGGCAGGCGATGTGGCAGGCGATCCGGCAGCTGGTGGCCGAAGGCTGCGGCGTGCTGCTGACCACCCACTACCTGGAGGAGGCCGAAGCGCTGGCGCAGCAGGTAGTGGTACTGGAGCAGGGCCGGGTATTGGCCGATGCACCGCTGAGCGAGCTGCGCCTGGCCGATCGGCCGCGCCGCATCCGCTGCCGCAGCGGGTTGCCCATTGCGGACGTGCAGCAGTGGCCGGGCGTGCAGGAGGTGCAGCGCGACGGCGAGCACCTGCAGCTGCTGGCGAGCCCGGCCGAGCCTGTGGTGGCGCGCCTGCTGGCCGCCGATGCGCAGCTGCGCGAACTGGAAGTACAGGGCGCGGCGCTGGCCGACGCCTTCCTCGACATGACCCGGGAGGCCGCATGAACACCCTTGTCCGTACCACCGGATTGCCGCTGCCTGCATGGCGACAGGCACTACGTCCGTACCGCGCCGAGCTGATGGCCGAACTGCGCCGCGCCTGGCGCACGCCGGCGTTCGCGGTGCCCTCGCTGCTGTTCCCGGTGCTGTTCTACCTGCTGTTCGGCGTGCTGCTCGGGCGCGGTCATGCGCCGTTGTACCTGTTGGCCACCTACTGCGTGTTCGGCGCGATGGCCCCGGCCCTGTTCGGCTTCGGCGTGCAGTTGGCGCTGGATCGTGAAGGCGGCCTGCTGACCCTCAAGCGCGCGCTGCCGATGCCGGCGGCGGCACCGCTGCTGGCACGGCTGGCGATGGCGGTGATGTTCGCGCTGCTGGTGGCGTTGCTGCTGATCGGCGTCGCACGCGTGTTCGGTGGTGTGCAGCTGCAGGCGTTGCAGATGGTGCAGCTGCTGGTGGTGGCGGGCCTGGCGGCACTGCCGCTGGGGGCGATTGGCCTGCTGATCGGCAGCCATGTCAGTGCCAGCGCGGCACCGGCGATGGTCAATCTGGTCTACCTGCCGTTGGCCCTGCTGTCGGGCCTGTGGCTGCCGCTGTCTGTGCTGCCCACGCTGTTCTCGACGATGGCCCCACTGTGGCCGACCTGGCATCTGGCGCAGCTGGCGCTGCCGGTGGTCGGGCTGCCGTCGGTGGGCAGCGTGGCCGGCCACCTGCTGGTGCTGCTGGCGGTCACGGTGGTGGCGCTGCTGCTGGCGCGCCGTCGCCTGCGCCGGATCGGCTGAACTGGCATGATCGGCAGCGATCGTCCCCGCCTGGATTCTCCCGTGTCGTCGAGCTGGCTTGCGTCCCTGCTGCGCCCTGCGCCGGATTCGGCCGTGGCCGAACTGCTGCGACGTGGCAAGTCGCCCTGGAGCGGAGCGATCCACCTGCTGTGGTCGGTATGGATCTTCCTCACCCCGGTGCTGGGCAATGGCTTCACGCTGCGCTGGCTGCTGCTGACCCTGCTCAGCTATCCGTTGTTCCTGCTGCTCTATGCCAGGGTGATGCTGTCGCCACGGCACCATGGGTGGCGCTATGCGCTGGGCATGATCGTGCTAGCGCTGGTACTGCTGCCCTGGTACCCCTCGGGACTGAGCTACTTCGTGTTCGGCTGCGTGATGATCCGCATGAGCGGGCGCAGCAGCTGGTGGGCGTACCTGCTGCAGCTGACCGCGCTGAACCTGCTGTTCTGCGGCACCGCGCTGTACTTCGGCTATCCGTGGCAGGCCATGGTGTGGATGCCGGCGGTGTCGTTCATCGTCGGGCTGGTGGTGAACGTGGAGGCCCTGAGCCAGCAGCGCGACGTTGCCCTGCAGCTGTCGCAGGACGAGGTGCGGCGACTGGCCACCACCGCCGAGCGCGAGCGTATCGGCCGCGACCTGCACGACCTGCTGGGGCACACGCTGTCGCTGATCACGCTGAAGCTGGAGCTGGCACGCAAGCTCTACGATCGCGATGACGCGCGTGCACGGCAGGAGATCGGCGAGGCCGAGGACATTGCACGCGAAGCGCTGGCACAGGTGCGCAGTGCAGTGACCGGCATCCGCGCCAGCGACCTTGCTGGCGAGCTGGCATCGGCGCGCCTGCTGCTGGAATGCCAGCAGGTACATCTGCAGTACACGACGCCACCTGCGATGCCGGTGGAGGTGGAGCGCGGGCTGGCGTTGGTGCTGCGCGAGGCGGCGACCAACATCGTGCGCCATGCGCAGGCGACCCGGGTGCAGGTGGATTTCATGCTTGAGGAACGACAGTTGGCGATGCAGATACGCGATGACGGCCGTGGAGGCGTGCAGGCCGAGGGCAATGGGTTGAGTGGCATGCGTGAGCGGGCCGCAGCACTGGGTGGCCAGTTGACGCTGCAGTCGCCGCGCGGGGCGGGCACCGTGCTGACGGTACGCGTGCCGTTGATGGCCGCGACCACGCCGCTGTCGCCCACGTCGTTGGCGCAGGACGGTGCCGCATGATCCGCATCCTGCTGGCCGAAGACCAGGCCATGGTGCGCGGCGCACTGTCGGCGCTGCTGGGCCTGGAGCCGGACATCGAAGTGCTGGGCAGTGCTGCCGATGGCGAGGCCGCCTGGCGGATGCTGCAGCAGCTGCAGCCGGACATTCTGGTGACCGACATCGAGATGCCGGGCCTGAGCGGGCTGGAGCTGGCGCAACGCATCGCCCGCCACGAACTGCCGATCAAGGTGGTGATCGTGACCACCTTCGCCCGTGCCGGCTTCCTGCGCCGCGCGCTGGAGGCGGGGGTGCTGGGCTACCTGCTGAAGGACGCACCGGCCGAGAACCTGGCCGATGCCCTGCGCAAGGTGAAGCAGGGCATCCGCGCGATCGACCCGCAGCTGGCACTGGATGCGTGGTCGCAGGCCGACCCGCTGACCGACCGTGAGCGCCGCGTGCTGCGGCTGGCGGGCGAGGGCCGCACCGCCAGTGAGATCGCCGAGCAGCTGGGGTTGTCGCACGGTACGGTACGTAATTACCTGTCCGAGTGCATCGGCAAGCTGGGCGTGGCCAATCGGATCGAGGCGTATCGGCTGGCGCGGCAGAAGGGGTGGTTGTAGGGGCGGCCTGCTGTTCCCAATGATGTCGTTTCCGCGACCGCGGGTGGGTGTCACTTTCTTTGCTCGTGCACCACGCTGCAGGAGCAGCGTGGAACGGCGTAGCCGGCCCGCAGGGTGGCGCACATGGATGTGCGCCATCAAGAAAGTAACCAAAGAAGCGCTCCGCCGGCCGCGAGCCGGCGCGCTTCGCACGCCGGTGCCCTGCGCTCAAGGCGGACTTGAAGGGCAAGATCAACAGCTAGAGCATCCACGCATGGCGTGGATCTACTGGGTGCAGCTGTGGCATTTGACCTTGGGTCCGCCTTGAGCGAGCCGAGCATCGCAGGTGAATCAGGGGCGAAGAGGCGCCGGTGTCTGAGCGCAGCGAGTTCGGCGCCGTCCCCTGGTTCACCGAGAAGCACAGGGCACCGGTGCGCAGCACCGGCTCGCGACCTGGCGGCGTGTTTCTTTGGTTACTTTCTTTGCACGAGCAAAGAAAGTGACACCTCTCCGCAGGCGCGGAAATGATCCGCCGGGCATGGCCCGGCGCTATCCATGCGTGGGCGCAGGTGGAACCCGCTCAATCCTTCCCGCGCGCCATCGCCTGGAACACGCCATCACGGCGCACCCACAGGTGGAACAGCGCCGCACCCACATGCATCAGCACCGTGGCGAACAACACATACGCCAGCAGGCTATGCGCGTTACGCAACGCGGCATACAGCGCCGGGGTGTGCGGCACGATCGGCGGCAGGTGCAGGCCGCCCCACAGCACGATCGGGTAACCGCCGGCCGAGAGCATCGCCCAGCCGATCAGTGGCATCGCCAGCATCAGTGCATACAGCATCCAGTGCGAGGCCTTGGCCGCCATCACCTGCCATACCGGCAGATCCGCTGGCAACGGCGGCGGGCGATGGCGCAGCCGGTTGTACAGGCGCAACAGCACCAGTACGCCGATGGCGATGCCCAGCGGGCGGTGCAGGTCGATCAGCATCGGCCGCAGGTGCAGCGAGGCGACCATGGTCACGCCGATGAACAGCATGGCGATGATCATCAGTGCCATGGACCAGTGCAGCACGCGCGCGAGCAGGTTGAAGTGGCCGTTGCCGGTGCTCATCGTGCGGCCTCCTTCGGTTGCTCGACGTTGCCGGTGGCGCGCTCGCGTTCGCGGCGGTTGAAGGACTGCGAATACACCGCCGAGCGGGCGGCCAGGATCGGATCGTCACTGCCACGCACGCCACTGGGCAGGATCAGCGGATCGAAGTTGATCTGGCCGCAGGCGCCTTCTTCCTGCGACTGCAGGCGGTCCAGGCTGAGCACGCCGGCCACCACCTGATCACGCGATTCGGGCCACGGTACCGAAGGATCATCGATGGCATCGCCGGGCTCGGCGGTGGTCACGACCAGGTTCCAGCGCACCGGGCCGCTGGCCAGGCGCTGCTGCAGTTCCTGGCTGAGGAAATCGACGCTGGCCTGCTTGCGGGTTTCCGCATCCATCTCCACCACCGGCGCCTGCGGCTGCCAGCGCCAGCGCACCGCGCGTTTCTGGCCCTGCGCGTTGGTGAACCAGAAGCTGTTGACGCTGTTGAAGGTGGTGTCAGCCCAGCTGCTGGTCCACGGCGCGGTCTTGGCCCACTGCTGGAACGCTTGTGCACTGGGGTATTTCGCCAGCACCGCGGCCATTTTCTGCGGGTCGGGCTTGCCGGTGGCCGGGTCCGGGATGGAGGCGCGCGTCTGCGCGTAGAACGCCTCGGCGTTGGGCACGGCGAAGAACGGGAAGCTGTTCATCGCCATCCGCCATTCCTGGCCGTCATCGCTGACCATCTGCACCGCGAGGCTGCGCACGCGTGCGGTGTTGTCGGCGCCGTACGGGTCGCCGCCGCCGATCGACAGGCGGCCCATCACCGGCACGCGGCGCTGCGAGAACACGCGGGCGCTGGACAGGGTGGGGGCCTGCGCACTGGGTTCGAACCAACCGCTTACACACACGCCCTTGCTGTGCGCACGGCGGAAGCCCGGATGGGCCGGGCCGGTGGCCTCGATGGTGTCGGTGAAGCGCTGCGCGGTCAGGCGGCCGCCAATCCAGCCGGCCAACCAGGCGAAGGCCAGCGCCACCGCACCCAGAATGAGTGCGATCAGTGCGATCCAGAGCAGGGGGGAATGCTTGCGCGGCGCGCCCGGTGTCTGGCCGGCGCGGGTGTAGCGGAAGAGCGACATGGTCGGAGTCCTGCCTTCACGGAGCGTGTGGGTGGTCGACCCACACATCCTCGCAGAACCCTTCCAGGCCCGGTATTCAATTTTTCGTCAAGTTTGCCGGGGACGGCGTGCCGACCAAGGTCGGCACTCACCCGATCAGCTGTAGCGCTGCTTCAGCATCGCCCACGCCGAACGCAGCGCCAGTGCTTCACCGCCAGCCGGCCGGCCCGGGCGTTCGCCGTCGTTCCAGGCGTACACGTCCAGATGCGCCCAGCGCTGGCCGTCTTCCAGGAAGCGTTCCAGGTACAGCGCGGCGGTGACCGAGCCAGCCATGCGCGAACCGGCGTTGGCCAGGTCGGCGATGCCGCTGCTCAGGTAACGCAGGTAGGGGCGCCACAGCGGCATGCGCCAGACCGGGTCGCGGGTCGCGTTGCCGGCCTGCAGCCACTGCTGGGCCACGCTGTCGTCGTTGCTGAAGAGCGCCGGCAGGTCCGGGCCCAGCGCGATGCGCGCGGCGCCGGTGAGGGTGGCGAAGTCCAGCACCAGGTCCGGTTTCTGCTCGCTGGCGAAGGTCAGCGCATCGCACAGGATCACGCGGCCTTCGGCGTCGGTGTTGTCGATCTCCACGCTCAGGCCCTTGCGGGTGGCGATCACTTCGCCCGGGCGGAAGGCATCGGGGCCGATCGCGTTTTCCACCGCCGGCACCAGCAGGGTCAGGCGCACCGGCAGGCCGCGCGCCATCACCAGGCCGGCCAGGGCCAGTGCATGCGCGGCACCGCCCATGTCCTTCTTCATGTTGCGCATGCCGTCGGCCGGTTTGATGTCCAGGCCGCCGGTATCGAAGCACACGCCCTTGCCGACCAGCACCAGTGCCGGATCGGTGTCCTTGCCCCAGCGCAGCACGACCAGGCGCGGAGCGCGGTGCGAGGCGCGGCCGACGGCATGGATGGCCGGGAAGTTCTGCTTCAGCAGTTCATCGCCGGTGATCGCCTCGACCTGCGCACCGTGCGCATCGGCCAGCGCGCGCGCGGCGTCTTCCAGCTGCTGCGGACCCATGTCTTCGGTCGGGGTGTTGACCCAGTCGCGCACGCGCAGGCTGGCGGCGATCAGGTCGGCCACTTCGCCGGTCGGCTCAGCCACCAGGCGTGCCGGTGCACGGTGGCGCTTGCGGTAGCGATCGAAGCGGTAGCTGCCCAGGCCCCAGCCCAGCTGCAGCAGCGCCTGTTCGGCGGCCGGCAGTTCGCTGGCCAGCTGCCACACGCTGCCTTCCGGCAGGGCATGCGGAGCATGCGAGTAGCTGTAGGCATCGCCACGATCACCCACGCCGATCACCGCACCGGCCAGGCCATCGGCGCCGGGCAGCAACGCCGTGGTGAAGGCACCGGCGGTGAAGCCCTGCGACGCCAGCCATGCCTGGGTGGCGGCCGGCTGGCCGTCCTTCCAGGACGCGAACTGCTCGCGGTCCAGCACGTACAGCGGCAGTGCTGCGGCGGTGTCGGCAGTGAAACCAGTGATCTCGCTCATGCGTCAGGTACTCCGGGGTGCGGCAGCGTCGAGGTTGGCATCCAACCAGTCGGCCAGGCCGGTGAGGGTGTCGAACTGCAGGTCCGGCTGCAGCTGCGGATGGGTCCAGGTGGCTGCTTCGCGGTTGATCCAGCAGCCGCGCAGGCCGGCGGCGATCGCCCCGGCCACGTCCATTTCGGCGTGGTCGCCGACGTGCAGTACCTGTGCCGGCGCAACACCCAGGCGGGTGCAGGCGGCGTGGAAGATGCTCGCCTCCGGCTTCGCTGCGCCGTGTTCGCGCGCGCCCAGCTGGAAGGCGAAATGATGGGCCAGGCCGATCCGCTCCAGATCGGCATTGCCGTTGCTCAGCGCCGCCACCGGCACCCGCGCGGCAATCCGCGCCAGTGCGTCGATCGCATCGGGGTAGCACTCGACCTGGTTGCGCGCGGCGAAGAACACGTCATACGCCGGCTCCAGCAGATCCAGGCTGGCACCACTGGTGTGCAGCGCTTCGTGCAGGGTCAGCCGGCGCAGTGCGCTCAGGTCGTGATGGAGGTGCGGATGGGCGTGGTACAGGCGCTCGCGCAGTTCGCGCATCGCCGCCACCGGATACATCTCGGCCGTGGCGGGGCTGTGCTCACGCATCCACGCGTGCAGGACCAGGTCGATGCGGGCGCCGATCGGAGCGAACGGCCACAGCGTGTCGTCAAGGTCGAGGGTGATGGCTTGGACGGGGAACTTCACCCCGCCATTCTACCCCTGCCCGCGCGGGCTTTCATTCCAGCAGACGCGCCCAGCCCTGCATCCCGTCCAGCCGCGCCAGCACCAGCTTGATGCAGACCAGCAGCGGCACCGCCAGCAGCAGGCCGATCATGCCCCAGGCCCAGCCGAACACCATCAGCGCCAGGATCAGCACCAGTGGCGACAGTTTCATGCGACGGCCCAGCACGATCGGGGTCACCATCTGCCCTTCCAGGGTGTGCAGGCCCAGGTAGGCGGCGGCTGGCAGCAGGGCCTGCAGCGGGTCGCGGAATTCCACGAAGCCCATCAGCAGCATCAGCGCCACGCCGATCAACGGACCCACATACGGAGCGAAATTCAGCAGTGCGGCCACCGTGCCCCACAGCAACGCTTCCTGCAGGCCGATGCCGAGCAGCATCAGTACGCCGGCGAACACCAGCCCGACCAGGGTGTTGATCACGCTGATGGTCAGCACATAGCGCGACACCTCGCGCTCGATCGAACGCAGGATGTCACTGGTGAAGCGCTGCTGCTGACGGTTCGGGAACAGGGCGATCGCCGCGCGTTGCAGGCTCTGCCCGTAGATCATGAAGAACAGGGTCAGCAGCACCACCGCCAGCACCGAGGCGGCCAGCCGTGGCGCGCGGGTCAGCATGCGGTAGGGGTCGTCCAGCTGGGTGCGGATCACCTGCACCTTGCGGTTGCTGTCACCGCCGGCGACGCGGGCGAAGTTCTCCGCGGCCTGGTTGGCCTGCTGCACCGGCTTGGTCAGGTCCTGCACCTGGCGGGCGATCTTGCGCAGCTGCTGCGGTGCTTCCTGTGCCCATTCCATTGCCGGGCCGATCAACTGCACCGCCAGCGAACCGGTCACGCCCAGGCCCGCGCCGAGGATCAGCAGAGCGCCCAGCGCACGCGGAATCCACAGCTTCTGCAGCAGGCGCAGGATCGGATTGCCGACCAGTGCGAAGAACATCGCCAGCAGCACCGGCAGGATGATGTCCTGTGCCGCCCACAGTGTGTAGCCCACCGCCAGGGTCGCCAGCACCACCAGCGACATCGGTCCGCGCGGACGCGACGGTGGCGGCAACGGGGCGTCGGGCTGTTCGGGGCCGGCCGGTGACGGGGACAGGAGGGACTCGCTCATCGACGCACCAACCGGGAAGGGGAGCGCATTATCCGCCGGCCGCGATCGGCGCGGCGGATTCCATGGATCAACGTTCGGACAGCTCGGTAGCCGCTTCGGCCGGACGCGGTCCGCGCAGGTCCGGTTCCGGTTCTGGCTCCGGCACGGAACGTGGAGCCGGTGCCGGCCGTGGCTCGGCAGCGGAGGCCGCCGCCTGTGCCTGTTCGCTGGCTTCGTCGGCTTCCTCAGCCGCGTCGTCGGCAGTGGCTGCGGCCTGCGCCGCCATCGCCGTGGCGAACGCCGCCTGTGCACTGGCGAACAGGTTCGAGACCGAACCCACCATCTGCAGCCAGCGGGCACCGTTGACCTTGCCCGGCACTTCCAGCTTGCCGGCGATGAAGCCACCGGCCAGGCCGACCACCACGATGCGCAGCGGCGACCAGCCCTTTCGCCAGACGTCGCTGAGCGTGGACCAGTGGTCCTGGGTTTCGCCCAGGCGCACGGTCACCACCTGTTCGCAGCGTTTCACACGCCGTTGCAGCGCGCCGAACTTCATGGCTTGCCCTCGGGCAGCTGCACTTCGGCATCGGGATCGTCTTCGCTGGGTTCGTCGAACAGGCCCAAGCGTGACAGCTGGCGCCGGGTAGCGTGCATGCCAGTGTGGTGGAAGAAGTAGGACACCCGCCAGATCGCATAACCGGTGACGGCCAGGCTCAGCAGCGAGGTGATCAGCAGCGCCTGCAGCCAGCTCAGGCCCCAGCTCTGCAGCAGGGCGATGAGGGTGGCGGCCATCAGCAGCCAGGCCGAGGCACCGAACACGATCGCCACGCCGGCCCAGGCCAGCGCGCGACCGAATGCACTACGCGCCAGCGCGAAGTCGGCCGAGGCCAACCGGCGCAGCGAGCGCAGCGTGTGCTTGGCAGAATCGGCAGCGGCACGACCGGCCGCGCCGACCTGGCGGATGCTCTCATCCAGCGGCGGGGTAGCCGCCGGATCAGGCGCTTGCGCGTTGTCTTCGCTCACGCCGCGGCTTACTTGTCGCTGCTGCCGCGGGCCAGCTTGGCGATGATCCAGCCGGCAGCGAAGGCGACACCGAACGAGGCCAGCGGACGTTCACGGATCAGCTCAGCGGCGCTGTCGATCAGGTCCTTGCCCTTGTCCATCAGTGCGTCGACCTGTTCCTTGGCGGCTGCACCACCAAACTCGGCGGCGGCCAGCCCGGACAGCGCGCTGTCGGACAGTTCAGCCTTGACGTTGGCCTTGCCGATGCGCAGTTCGTCGCCGGCTGCGCCGGTTGCACCCTTGATCGCACCGCCGGCGGCCGACGCGGCCTGCTTCAGGTGGGAACCGGCTTCACCCAGGTGTTCCTTCAGGTTCTCGGTATTGGTGGGGCTCATCGAATCACTCCTGTTGCGATGGGGGAACGGGAGTCGGCGGTGCCGACCTGGACTGACAGCAATAGCATTGCCGGGGTATAGGGGGTGTTACGGCAGGGCGATCAGCGCATCACGAGCTGGCCCTGCTGCTGGCCATTGTTGCGCAGCACGCGTATCACCAGGGTCGGCGGGCGCTGCTGGAAGTTGGCGCGCCAGCTGGCCAGGTCGGCGAATTCGCCCACGGTGGCATCGGTGATGATGTCGCCCTGCTGCAGGCCGTTGGTGGCCGCGCGGCTGCCGCGCTTGACCTCGCTGACCAGCACGCCACCGACACCGGACTGGCGCAGCGACTCGGGCAGGTCGACGAAGGTGGCCCCGGTCAGGCGCGGGTCCAGGCTCTCGCCGGTGACCGCGCGCGCCTGTTCCTTCAAGGTTGCCTTGATCTGCAGCGGCTTGCCCTCGCGGCGCACGTCCAGCGTCAGCGTGCTGCCGACCGCCGCCAGGCCTTCCACGTTGTGCAGGGCTTCTGCGCTGTCCACGCGCTGGCCGTTGGCCGAAACCACCACGTCGCCCGGCTTCAGTCCGGCGGTCGCAGCGGCCGAACCGGCCAGCACGCGGGTGATCAGTGCGCCACGGCTTTCACCCAGGCCCAGGCCCTGCGCGATCTGCGCGGTCAGGTTCTGGCTCTCCACGCCCAGCGTGCCGCGCACCACTACGCCGTGCTTGACCAGCTGGTCGACCACGCTGCGCGCCAGGTTGGAGGGGATCGCCAGGCCCAGGCCGATGTTGCCGGCCATGCTGCCCTGCGGGTTGAAGCTGGCGGTATTGATGCCGACCAGCTGGCCCTGCAGGTCGACCAGCGCGCCACCGGAGTTGCCCGGGTTGATCGACGCATCGGTCTGGATGAAGTTCTGGTAGCCCAGCCCGCGGATGCCGCTGCGGCCCACCGCCGAGACGATGCCGGAGGTGACCGTCTGGCTGAAACCGAACGGGTTGCCGATGGCCACCACGAAGTCACCGACCCGAAGCTGGTCGCTGTTGCCGAGCTTGATGTCGGTCAGGTTCTGCGCCGGGATGCGGATCAGCGCGATGTCGGTATCGCGGTCCGAACCGAGGAACTCGGCCTTGACCGTGCGCCCGTCGGCCAGTGTCACCTGCACGTCATCGGCGTTGTCGATGACGTGGTGGTTGGTCAGCACCAGGCCCTCCTTGGCGTCGATGATCACGCCCGAGCCCAGCGATTCGTTGATGCGTTCCTGCGGGATGTCCGGGAACAGGCGGCGGAAGAACGGATCGTTGAAGAAGGGGTTGCGCACGCGCACCACCTGCTTGGTGTTGACGCTGACCACGGCCGGCATCGCCTTCTCCAGCATCGGTGCCAGCGACGGCACCGCCTGTCCGGCCACCGAGGCCGGCAATGCCGCCGTGGTCGGCAGTACCGCAGGCAGCGGCGCGGCGTCGGCGCGGTTGTCCAGGTGGGCATTGATGCCGGTGGCAACGAAGCCACCGAAGGCGGCGGCGATTGCGAGCGTGAGCAGGGTGGGAAGCGGTCGCATGGGAGTCGGTTCGCTGGCGTGGGTGGGGGCGGTTCGGCCCTACGGTAAAACAAGCTGAATGAGTGTGTCGCGATCTGGATAAATGCGCCATGAAAACCGGGCGCCCGGAACGCGGGTCGGCGTCGCCATCTGTGGGGCGGTGGCGACAACGTCGGGCGTGCTTCGCAATGTGCCGACGTCTGCCGAAGCGCGTGTGGATACAGGCTGATACTTGCGCAGTTCTGCGCATCCTGGTGCCGCGATGCGCCATATCGCATGCCTTTCGCAGCACTCTGGCAGGTGCGCGCAGGCAGCACCTGCCGCTACCCGCACCGTGCGGCGCAGCACTGAAAAAAAGGGGTTTCCTGTCAACCCACTGTGCTCGAGAGGGTGCTGGGCTACACCATTACCGTCGCAGCAGATGCGATTGCGGGCGCATGCCCCGTTCCACGATCGTCAATGTCGGTATAGCATCGCCCCGTTTTGATACTTAAGGCCCCCAGGAGGGCAACATGAGCAACGGTAATGGTGTGTCGGTCGTGACCGACGCCGTCGAGAACGTCAAAGAAACCGCCACCAACGTTGGCGAGACCATCGCCCACGCTGCCGAAGACGCAGTGAAGTCGGTCAAGAAGACCGTCAAGCGCGCCACCAAGGCTGCCGGCACCCGCGTTGCCAAGGCCAAGAAGGCCGTGGCCAAGGTCGAGAAGACCGTTGCCAAGAAGGCCGAGAAGGCTGCCAAGTCGGTCGGCAAGACTGTTGCCAACGCCAAGAAGAAGCTGGAAGCCGCCAAGAAGAACGCCAAGGCCGAAGCCGCTGCCCTGAAGAAGGAAGTGGCCAAGAAGAAGGCGGCTGCAGGCAAGGCCGTGACCAAGAAGGCCGCCGCTGCCAAGAAGACCACCAAGGCTGCCACCAAGGCTGCTGGCAAGAAGGTCGCTACCGTGAAGAAGGCTGCCACCAAGAAGGCCGCCGTCGCGAAGAAGACCGTTGCCAAGAAGACCGCGGCCGCCAAGAAGGTTGTCGGCAAGAAGGTCGCCACCGCCAAGAAGGCCGTGGCCAAGAAGACCGTCGCCGCCAAGAAGGTCGCTGGCAAGAAGGCCGTGGCTGCGAAGAAGGTTGTCGGCAAGAAGGTTGCCGCTACCAAGAAGGTCGCCACCAGGAAGACCGCGGCCGCCAAGAAGGTTGTCGGCAAGAAGGCTGCTGTCGCCAAGAAGGCCGTCGGCAAGAAGACCGCTGCTGCCAAGAAGGTTGTCGGCAAGAAGACCGCCGTTGCCAAGAAGGCGGTGGGCAAGAAGGTTGCCGCCACCCGCAAGACGGTCGCCAAGAAGGCTGCGCCGCTGAAGAAGGTCGCCGCCAAGAAGGCTCCGGCCAAGAAGGCCGTGCGCAAGGTCGCCAAGCGCAAGTAATCGCGCCGTGACCGAAGGCCCTGCCACCCAACGGGTGGTGGGGCCTTTCGCGTTTCTGGGGCACGGTCTGGGGCAAGATGCAGGTTCTTCCTGCAGGAGCCCCGGGCATGCGTGGTATCGACTTCAGTTCCTGGCAGGGCGTGCTGTCCACATTGGCCGGCCTGGTCCTGATCACCCTGCTGGGCGTGGGCATCCGCCTGCTGGTGATGCAGACCCTGCAACAGCGCCGCGAGCGCGAGAACCGGCAGATCAACGAACGGCTGCGCACGCTGATGGCGGCCTACAAGACCCTGGGCGGGTCGTTCACTGGCGAACTGGGCGTGGATCCCAGCCATCGCCGCGACCTGCGCCAGCGCGAAGATGTCGAAGGCATCGCCGAACCCCGCTCGGATCGCGCGCGCCGCATCCGCGATGCCGTCGAGGCCGCGTTGTCGGACATCCTGTTGCTGGGCACCGACGAGCAGGTGCGGCTGGCCGCGCGTGCGGCCAACGAACTGGCACAGGGGCGGCCGGTGCACCTCCACGAACTGGTGGTCTCGCTGCGCGACTTCGTGCGCGAAGCGCTGGATCTGGCCCCCATCCCGACCGACCTGCAGATTCCACCGCAGGGCCCGACCCGGCCCGCTGCCAGTGGCGGTGGCAAGGGCCGCAACGATGGCGATGCCAAGGGCGGTCGTGCGGGTGGTGGCGGTGGCGGCGGCGGTGGCGGAATGGGGGCCGGAATGGGCGGCATGGGCCTCGGCGCCGGCGCCGCACTGGGCGCCGGCCATGCCTCCGCCAGCGATGACACGGACGCGCGCTGAGCACGTCCGCCCGGTTCAGCGCGTCAGCTCGTAGATCGGCACGAACCCACCGTAGATCATCCGCGCGCCGTCGAACGGCATCGGATTCGTCGCGGGATCAAACCGCGGGTCTTCCATCATCTTCTTCATGCCGGCGTCGCGGGTCGGCTTGTCCGGCCATTCGATCCAGGAAAACACGACCGTCTCATCTGGTGTGGCTTTCACCGCACCGAAGAAGTCGGTGGTTTTGCCGTGCGGTACGTCGTCACCCCAGCACTCGACCACACGCAGCGCGCCGTACTCGATGAAAACGGGATCCCCTGTGCGTGCATGGGCGAGGAACTTCTCCTTGTTGGCGGTGGGCACCGCCAGGACGAAACCATCGATGTAGCTCATTGCCTGCCTCCGGATGGACCGTGCCGCATGCACGGCCTTCAAGTACCCGACGAACCAGGGCGCCGTGGATCGACATCCTGTGTGCGCCTGTTCAGCCCGGCCCACCGGGCAGCGGCGCCAGCACCGTCTCCGGTGGCTGCTGGCCGGCCAGGTGGCGCACGAAGTAGTCCCACATGCGGTGCGTGTAGGTGGCGTCGTTGCGGAACAGTTCGTGGTCCTGCCGGGCCAGGTACAGCAGGTCGTAGCTGCGCTGGGCCTTGTTCAGGGCGGCGGCCAGTTGCAGGGTCAGCGCCGGCGGCGCGTTCTCGTCCAGTTCGCCATAGACCAGCATCAGATGCCCACGCAGGTTGCCGGCCAACGCTGCATTGTCGAGTCCGGCAAAGGGCGCCGGCACGCCATCGGCCAGGGGTGTTGGCGGCAGCACGCCACCGAACAGCCGGTCCATGCCGTGCAATGCACCGCCGTACATGCCCTGGAAATTGTGGCTGCCGGCCGAGGCCACGCCCACCTTGTAGAACGCCGGATAGCGCAGCAGGGCGCGCGCTGCACTGTAACCACCGAACGAATGCCCGTAGATGCCGACCCGCTGCAGGTCGATGCCCCGGTAGCGTTCGCCCAGCTGGCGCAGCGCAGCCACATGGTCATCCAGCTGCACATCTGCCCCGTGCAGGAAGCTGCTGTCATGGAACGCCTTGTCGCGGCCACCGGTGCCGCGCGCGTCGATGCTGACCACCACGAAGCCCAGTTCGGCCAGGCTGGCGCGTGACACCGGATTCAAGGCGGACACCGCCTCGGCGTAGGTCACCGGCGCATTGCTGACGAAGGAGCCACCGTACATCGCGTCGATCACCGGAAAGCGGCCGTCATCGCGATAGTCGCGGGGCAGGTAGACGGTGGCGAAGATCGGCGTTCGCCCATCGGCGGCCAGCAGCCGCTCGCGCCGTGGGGGGCGCCAGCCGGCAGCAATGATCGCGCTGTTATCGGCTGTTTCCAGCACCATCACTTCACGGCCGTCATCGCTGGCCCGCAGCACGGTGCGTGGTGGCTGGTCGAGACGGGAAACGGTATCCACCAGATAGCCACCGCCAGGCGACAGCGCCTGGGGGGCGCGCCCGCCGAACAACGCGCCGGTGCCGGCATCGGCCAGATGGTCGTTGCCATCGGCGGCCAGGCGCTGGACCGGTCCCCCCTGCAGCGATACACGGTACAGGCCGCGTACGTAGGGGTCGCCACCGTCGACGCCGCCGGCGCTGAAGTACGCCCGGCCACCCGCAGCGTCCACGCCCAGCAGGTCGCGCACCGCCCATTGGCCGCGGGTGAGCTGGCGCAGCACCCTCCCGTCGGACAGGCGGACCCGGTACAGCTGGCCCCAGCCATCGCGCTGCGAGAACCACACCGCCGTGTCCTGGCCGGGCAGGATGGCCACCGCTGGCCGGTTGTAGGAATACACGTTGAGCTGCAGGCGGGTGTCGCTGGCTTCTTCCAGAACCGTGCGCAACGCACCGTTGTTGGCATCGATCTCCACCAGACGCAGCCTGCGCGGTGCGCCGAAGTGCGCGATCACGGCATACAACCGGTCGCCGTCCCAGCCGAGTACGCCGGCTTCGCTGAGGGTGTTCCAGCCTTCCGGCAAGGCGATGTCATGCTGCTGGCCATTGCGGGTGTCGACCACATACACGCTGTCGCGCACCTGCCGGGTGTCACCCAGCACCCCCAGCTTCACCGTATGCACGCGCGGCCGCGCGCTGTTGGCCGGGCTGCTTTCCAGATAGGGGTAGTCCTGCAGCGCGCGTTCGTCGTAGCGGATGCCGGCCACGTAGCGACCGTCCGGTGACCAGCCGACCGCGAACGGCCGCGTCGGCATCCGGCCCTGACGGCGGGGAATGCCGCGCAGGGTGAAGTCCGGCAGCACGCCATAGCCATGATTGGATTCACCGCCGCTGGTCAGCGCTCGTGCTGCCGTTCCGGGCGAGTGCAGCCACAGGTTGTGATCGCGTACCTGCAGCCAGGCATCACCGCCGGGCGATGGCAGTGCATCGGCCGCTGGCGCTGCATCCTGCGAAGGCACGCACTGCAGGCGTGGCCATTGACAGCTGATCGCCGCCTCGCCGTTGAACTGCAGGCGCAGGCCTCCATCCAGTACCTGCACGTTGTTCAAGCGCAGGCGTGGTCCGCTGGCGCCGAGAGGTGCAACCGCAGCGTCCAGCGCATCGGGTTCGAACAGGATCTGGCGTGTGGCCTGGACTGGATCGACCAGTACCGCTTGGCGCCGGCCCTGCGTGGTTTCGCGTTCGTACCAGAAGCGCCCATCGGCCAGCCAGTGGGGCAGCACCGAAGCATTGCGCAGCGCACCGCGAAGGTGACTGTCATGCACGCGTTCGGCGCGCTGGTAGTCAGCGGCCTGCAGTGCGTGCGCAGCGTGAATCGGGAACAGGGCAGCGCATGCCAGGAGCGCGGCGCGAACAGGCACCAGCGGCGGATCGGAAACGTACAAGGCAACCTCCTGTTGCAATCGACGACGAATCACAAATGCACGCGCGCCGCGCGCGTATGCCAGAGACAGCCTGAATCAAGGCAAAAAATTCAGCAATGCGAAGACCGCTGTTTTCAGGGAGCGTTGTGGCGAATAACGGAGAATTTACATTCCCGATGCGATGGCGCCCTGGCGCTGCTGCACACCATAAGAAAGTAAAGGTGTACCCCCATGAAGAATTCGCTGATTGCTCTGGCCCTGGCCGCTGCCCTGCCGTTCACCGCCTCGGCTGCTGAGAACCTGTCGTACAACTACGCCGAAGCCGACTACGCCAAGACCGACATCGACGCGTTCAAGGCCGACGGCTGGGGCGTGAAGGGTTCGTACGGCTTCCTGCCGAACTTCCACGCTTTCGGTGAGTACAGCCGCCAGGAAATCGACCACACCAACATCAAGCTGGACCAGTGGAAGATCGGCGCCGGCTACAACGTTGAAATCGCCCCGACCACCGACTTCGTTGCCCGCGTTGCTTACCAGAAGCGCGACCAGAAGCACGGCCTGGACTTCAATGGCTACAGCGCTGAAGCCGGTATCCGCACCGCCTTCGGTGCCCACGCCGAAGTCTACGGCATGGTCGGCTACGAAGATTTCTCGAAGAAGCACGGCATCAATCCGGAAGGCCAGTGGTACGGCCGCCTGGGTGGTCAGGTCAAGCTGAACCAGAACTGGGGCCTGAATGGCGAGCTGAAGATGAACCGCGACGGCGACAAGGAATACACCGTCGGCCCGCGCTTCAGCTGGTAATTGCTTCCTCGGCGCGCCTGCGCGCCGAAGATGCCTCGACAGGCCCGGCCCATGCCGGGCCTGTTGCGTTTCCGGCTGGGCAAACGCTACCTGACCGTGTCGCGGCGGAAGGGCGGCATTGCAACGAATTGGATTCCGCAGGCGTCGGCTGCGCCCTAGGGTGAGTGGCCTGTTCTGCAGGAATGCAACGATGCCCACGTTTCCGTCGCCCCGCGATTCTCCCTGCCGCCTCTTGCTGCTGGATCCACACCCGCTGTTGCGGCATGGCGTGCAGGAAGTCCTGGCCCGGCAGGCGGGCCTGCAGGTCGATGGAAGCTACGGCCGCAGCGGTGATCTGCTGCAGCGCCTGCAGCAGCAGGCGGCCGCGATCGATCTGCTGCTGGTCGACGCCTTGCCGATCGGTGACAGCGGCGAAGGCCTGGAACTGCTGCGGCACCTATCACGCCACTGGCCGGCAGTGCCGATCCTGGTGCTGACCGCACACTGCAACGCGGGTGTCATGTCCTTGGCCTTGCAGGCCGGTGCGCGCGGATTCCTGTCCAAGGCCTGCGCGCCGCAGATGCTGCTGCGGGCAGTGAGCGTGGTTGCCCGTGGCGGGCGCTTCGTGCCGCCGGATCTGCGTGCACAGTTGAACCAGTCCCGTCGGCAGCGCCAGCAGTCCATGCGTTCACCACGGTTGAGTACCCGCGAGCGCACCGTCCTGCAGTGGGTGCTGCGTGGTTGCAGCACCGGCGAGATGGCACGCCGCAGTGGGCGTGCAGCCAGCACCATCAGCACGCAGAAGCGAGCGGCGTACCGCAAGCTGGGCATCCGCAACGATGGCGAGCTGTTCCGCTTCCGCCATCTGATCGACGCTGATTGAGGTGGCGTTACTCGCCCTGGTACTGCTTTTCTTCCACCAGGGCCGAACCGGCCACGCGGTTGATCTCGTTCTTCACCTGCACGCGCTCGCCATTGGTGCCATAGACACCACGCGCCAACTGGATGAAGGCATCGTCGAACACCTGGGCCGCTTCCTTGTCGCGCAGCTGGTCCTGGATGTCCCACATGCGCTCGTTGATCGCCTTCAGTTGCTGCTTCAGCACGGCCAGCGCCGGCTGAGCCTGCAGCTGCAGCTGCAGCAACGGCAGCAGGCCGTCCAGCTCGGTGCGCACGTTGCTCAGCTTGGCGGCATCGTCGATGCGCTCGGCCTTGATCTCGAGAATGGTGATCTTGTCGATCAGCTCGCCGATCGATACCGGAGTCAGGATGGCGTCCACGCGGTTGGTTCCTGGAAACAGGGCGCCATGATACCGCGCTGCTGGCATGTGGCCCCGGTCCGCGGGATTTACGCCGAATTTGCGCCACGGGCCCGGCAGCACCCTCGATCCGTTACGGCCACCGCCTCGACACTGCGGTCCCGGCGGCGTGACCGCCTTCGACGAGGAACACAGTGCAGTGAACAGCAAGGGGATGATGGCGGCAGTGGTGGCCGCCCTGGCAGGGCTGCTCGGCATCGGCACCGCCCAGGCGCAGGTGCAGGTGAGTGGCAGTGCCGCATTGACCAGCGATTACGTGTGGCGCGGCAGCTCGCAGAGCGACGGCGACCCGGCGGTGCAGGCCGGCGCGAAGGTCTCGATCCCATCGGGCTGGTACGCCAGCGTGTGGGGGTCCAACGTATCGTTCAAGCCGGACAACGGCGCGCGCAGCGAGTTCGACCTGGTGGCCGGTTGGAGTGGTGCACTGGGACCGGACTGGGCACTGGATGCCAACCTGACCCGCTACGTGTACCCGGGCACCGGCCGCGCGCTGGACTGGACCGAGCTCAATACCACCGTGACCTGGAAGCAGCGCGCTTGGCTGCAGCTGGCGCATTCCAACGACGCGCTGGCGGGCGGCCATCGCGGCACCTACGCCCAGCTGGGTGTGCGGGTGCCGTTGCACGAGCGGTTCCGCCTCGAAGCGGCGGTGGGCCAGTATTGGCTGGCCACCGCACAGGGGCCTGATTACCTGCATGGCCAGCTCAGTGCCATCGCCTCGCTGACCCCGGCATGGGAACTGCGCGCCACCGTGCATGACACCGACAACGCAGCGAAGCGGCTGTTTCCGGGCAATGCCGGCGGACGCTGGGAGCTGGCGCTGCAGGGCAGCTTCTAGTCAGTCACCGAAGCCTGGCGCGCGCGCAGCGCGCCGGGCAGCCACAGCAGCAGGGCCAGCATGGCCACCGCAGCACCGGCCACGCAGACGCCGGTCCAGCCGAAGCGCTGGTAGACCTGCGCCGACAGCAGCGAACCCAGCGAACCGCCGATGAAGTAGCCGGTCATGTAGCCGGCATTGAGGCGGTTGCGCGCTGCCGGTTGCAGTGCATAGATCAGGTTCTGGTTACTCACGTGCAGCAGCTGCGCGGCCAGGTCCAGCACCACCACGCCGACCAGCAGCGCCAGCAGCGAGTGTGCCGACAGCCCCAACGGCAGCCACGAGAGCAGCAACAGCATCAGTGCGATGGCAGTGGCACGTCCGGTCTGGCCACGATCGGACATGCGCCCGGCCAGGCCGGCCGCCAGCGTACCGGCGGCGCCGACCAGCCCGAACAGGCCGATGGTGGCATCGCTGTAGGCGTAGGGCGGTTGTGCCAGCAGGAACGCCAGCGGCGTCCAGAAGATCGCGAACATGGCGAAGCTGCAGGCGCCCAGCAGGGTGCGCTGGCGCAGCACCGGCTCCTGCACGAACAGCACACCGATCGAGCGCAGCAATGCGAAATAGCCGAGGCCGGCGCTGTGGTGGAATCGCGGCAGGCCGCGCTGCAGCGCCAGCGCGGTCAGCACCAGGGTGCCGGCGGCGATCGCATACACCAGGCGCCAGTCGCCCAGGCTGGAAAGCAGGCCGGCCACGGTGCGCGCCAGCAGGATGCCCAGCAGCAGGCCACTCATCAATGTGCCGACCACGCGGCCACGATGTTCCGGCGCGGCCAGCGTGGCCGCAAACGGCACCAGTACCTGCGCCACCACCGAGAACAGGCCGGTGATCGCGGTGCCGACCAGCAACCAGGTCAGCGATGGTGCACAGGCACTGATCACCAGCCCGCCTGCCGACAGCAGGCTCATCACCACGATCAGGCGGCGGCGTTCGAACAGGTCTCCCAGCGGCACCAGCAGGATCAGTCCAGCGGCATAGCTCAGCTGTGCGGCAGTGACCACCATGCCGACCTGGCCGAACGGCACGCCGAAGGCATCGGCGATGGTGTGCAGCAGTGGCTGCGCATAGTAGTTGCTGGCCACGGCCACGCCGGTAGCCACCGACATCAGCAGCACCTGCCAGCGGTGCAGAGGGGGGAGGGACGGACTCACGCGGTATTCCACAAAGCGGGATGCACAGTGTCCGCCTGCTGCGGCCATGATGGAAATGAATCATCATCATCCATGCCATCTGGAAACGAGATAGTTGGATGAATCTCAAACAGCTCGAGTTTGCCGTCGCCCTGGCCGAAGAGGGCAATTTCACCCGCGCCGCGGAACGCTGCCATGTGGTGCAGTCCGCGTTGAGCCACCAGATTGCCTACCTGGAGCAGGAACTGGGTACGCCCCTGTTCGAGCGCCTGCCGCGGCAGGTGCGGGCCACCGCCGCCGGCGAGGCGCTGCTGGTGCATGCACGCCAGGTGCTGGCCAGCCTGCGCCACCTGCGTGCCGACGTGGCCGCCGTCACTGGCGAGGTGCGTGGCCTGTTGGCGATCGGGCAGATCTCCTCGCTGACCGACATCGATGTGGTGGCGATGCTGGCGGCCTTCCAGCAGGCGCACCCGCAGGTGGAGTTCCAGCTGCGGGTCGACAAGAGCGAGGACCTGATCGCGCAGGTGCAGTCGCGAGAGCTGGACGTGGCACTGGTCGGATTGGCGCCGTCGGCGGGGTTGGACGGGGTCTGCCACCAGATGCTGCAGGAAGAAGACCTGGTGGCGGTGCTGGCGCCGTCGCACCGCTTGGCCCGCCGCAAGCGGCTGCCATTGACCGAACTGCAGGACGAGGCGCTGGTCGACTTTCCGCGCGGCACCGGTGCGCGGCGGCAGACCGACGATGCCTTCGCTGCCGCTGGCCTGCCGCACACGGTGCGCTTCGAGGTCAATCTGATGGAACTGATCGAGCGCTTCGTTCGCCATGGGCTGGCGGTTGGCATCGTGCCAGCGTTGATCGCCGACGGGTTCCAGGGGGTGGTACAGATTCCGCTGCAGCCGACCCCGACCCGCCGCGTGCACCTGGTCTGGCAGCGACTGCCGACACCGGCGGCGCGTGCGTTCGTCGAGGCCGTGCTCAGCCGCGCAGGCGCAGGCTCAGGCCCTTGAGGAAATTGCGCAGCATCTGGTCCAGGCAGCGCCGGTAGTTGGTGTGCCCGGGCTGGCGGAACAATGCGCCCACTTCCGACTTGGAGACGTTGAAACCGGCGCTGGCGAAGATCTCCATCAGATCGACGTCGCGCAGCTGGAAGGCCACGCGCAGCTTCTTCAGCACCAGGTTGTTGTCGATGCGGGTTTCCACCGCACGCTGCGGCTGGCTTTCGTCGCGACCGCGCAGGTGCACGATCAGGCCGTCGAGGAAGTGCGCCAGCGCGCTGTCGCTCATCGCCTCGAAACCGGCTTCGTCCTCGCGGCGCAGCCAGGCCTTCACCTGTTCCGGATCCACGGCGAAGGCCGGGTCGGCCATCTGGCACAGGGTCACCACGTGGTGGTCGCCCAGGTCCAGGGAGTAGCGCACGCTGCGCAGGACATCGTTGTTGATCATGGCCCCAATTGTACCGGTCACCCCGACAGGTGGGGCCGGATCTGGCCGATCAGGCAACGCAACCCCCGGCCGACGGTGCCAGAATGGGGGTCTGGTTTTTCCCCCTGGAGTTGCCTGATGACCCGCACTGTCCTGATTACCGGCGCCACGTCCGGCTTCGGCGCCGCCGCCGTCCACCGCTTCGCCCAGGCGGGCTGGAAGGTGATCGCCACCGGCCGCCGCGGCGAACGCCTGCAGCCGCTGGTCGAGCGCTACGGCAAGGACGTGGTGCATGCCGCCGCCTTCGACATCCGCGATCCGATGGCGATGGAAGCGGCGCTGCTGGCACTGCCGCCGGCCTTTGGCGAGATCGATCTGCTGGTCAACAACGCCGGCCTGGCGCAGGGCACTGCGCCGGCACAGAGCGCCAAGTTGTCGGACTGGACCACGATGATCGACACCAACATCACCGCGCTGGTGACCCTGACCCACCGCCTGCTGCCGCAGCTGGTGGAGCGCAAGGGCGCAATCATCAACATTTCGTCGGTGGCCGGCGTCTACCCGTACCCGGGCGGCAATGCCTACGGTGGCACCAAGGCTTTCGTCAGCCAGTTCTCGCTCGGCCTGCGTTCGGACCTGCACGGCACCGGCGTGCGCGTGACCACGATCGAGCCGGGCATGGCCGAAACCGAGTTCACCGTGGTGCGTACCCATGGCGACCAGGCGGCGTCGGACAAGCTCTATACCGGCGCCAACCCGATGACCGCCGAAGACATCGCCGAACAGATCTTCTGGGTGGCCAGCCTGCCGCCGCACCTGAACATCAATCGCCTGGAACTGATGCCGGTCAGCCAGTCCTTCGCCGGTTTCCAGGTCGCCCGCGAAGGCTGACGTTCATTTGTAGAGTCGAGCCATGCTCGACTGCTCTTCGCCCTTTGTAGAGTCGAGCTTGCTCGACTGCTTTGAACGGCAGTCGAGCAAGCTCGACTCTACACAGACAAAAAAAAGCCGGGCTGTGCCCGGCTTTTTCATTCACTTCGGCAGACTCACTGTGCCTTGATCGCCATCGCCTGCAGGCCGGTGCCATCCAGCTTCTGCTTGGCTTCAGACAGTTCACCTGCACTGCCATACGGCCCCATGCGCACGCGGTACACGGTCTTGCCGTTGATCTGCGCCGATTCGACGCGTGCCGCCAGGCCCATCATCGCCAGCTTGGCCTTGGTCGCTTCGGCATCGCCGGAGGCACCGAACGCACCCGCCTGCAGGATGTAGCGGGCATTGTCGGCGGCAGCCGGTGCCGCAGCGGCGGGGGTAGTGGCCGCGGTCGGCGCGGTTTCCGCACGCGCTGCCGGAGTGGCGGCGGCGGTGCTGGTCGACGCCGTCGGCGTGCTGGCCGGAGGCGTTGCCGCAGCCGGTCGTTCGCTCAGCGGTGCTGGCAGCGGACGGCTGGTGGCGGTCACCGGCGCGGTGCTGGCCACGCTGGCGGTTGCCGTCGGTGCCGGCGCGGTAGCCGCTGGCGGCGGAACCGGCTTGCCTTCCAGTGCCGCCTGCGCGCGCTGCGCTTCGGCCTTGGCCCGGCGCTGGTCCTCGGCACGCGCGCTGGCAGCCAGTTCGGCGTCGGACATTTCAACTTCCTTGCCCGGCAGCAGGGTGTAGAAGTCGTACTGGGTGGCGGCCGGCTTTTCCGGTTCGGCCGGCTTCGGCGTGGCCGGCTGCGCGGCCGGCTGGGTGCCGACATCGCTGTCGGCATCAGCGACCGGGGCAGGCTGCGCGTTCGGGTTCGGCTGCGGACCGGCGCGAAGGAAGCCATCGCCTTCGCCCTTGAACAGGTTCGGCGCCGCCAGGAACACCACGGCCGCAATCGCCACGCCAGCGACCAGCCACACCCATCCGGGTGTGCCCTGGCTGCTGCTGTTGCGTCGTGCCTGGTTTTTGCCGCGTCGTGCTGCCATGTGTACTGCGTCTCCTGATGCTTACATTTTTTCCGGGGCGCTGACGCCCAGGAGTTCGAGGCCGTTGGCCAGCACCTGGCGCGCGGCGCAGGCCAGGGTCAGCTTGGCGTTGCGATCCGCAGCGTCTTCCACCAGCACCGGCGTCCCGTGATACCACGTGTGGAACGCGTGCGCCAATTCACGCAGGTACTGCGCCACCAGATGCGGTTCCAGCGCCACGCCGGCCGCCTCCACCACTTCCGGGTACCGCGAGATCTCGTTCATCAGCAGCAGCGAGGCGTCGTCGGCCAGGCGGCCGAGGTTGGCCAGGCCATTGCCCTGTTCGTACACCAGGCCCTTCTCCTGTGCCTGGCGCAGCAGGCTGCAGACGCGGGCGTGCGCGTACTGCACGTAGAACACCGGGTTGTCGTTGCTCTGCTGGCGGGCCAGGTCGATGTCGAAGGTCAGCTGCGAATCGGGCTTGCGCGCGATCAGGAACCAGCGGGTGGCATCGCGGCCGGCCTCCTCGATCAGGTCGCGCAGGGTGAAGTAGCTGCCGGCACGCTTGGACAGCTTCACTTCCTCGCCGCCACGCATGACGGTGACCATCTGGTGCAGCACGTACTCCGGCCAGCCCTGCGGGATGCCCACTTCCATCGCCTGCAGGCCGGCGCGCACGCGTGCCAGCGAACCATGGTGATCGGCGCCGAGCTCGGTGATCGCGCGCTCGTAGCCGCGCTGCCACTTGGACAGGTGGTAGGCCACGTCCGGCACGAAGTAGGTGAAGGTGCCGTCGGACTTGCGCATCACGCGGTCCTTGTCGTCACCGAAGTCGGTGCTGCGCAGCCACAGCGCGCCACCTTCTTCATAGGTATGACCCGACGCCTGCAGCTTGGCCACCGCTTCGGCCACCTTGCCATCGGCGTACAGCGAGCTTTCCAGGAAGTAGATGTCGAAGTCGACGCCGAACGCGGCCAGGTCCAGATTCTGCTCGTTGCGCAGGTAGGCCACGGCGAAGCGGCGGATCGCCTGCATGTCGTCCGGGTCCTTGGCGCCGACCACGGTGCTGCCTTCCAGATCGACGCTGGCGCCGGCCATGTAGGCGCGGGCGACGTCGGCGATGTACTCACCGCGGTAGCCACCTTCCGGCCAGCCATCCTGGTCCGGCGCGATGCCCTTGATCCGCGCCTGGGTGGACAGCGCCAGGTTCTCGATCTGCACGCCGGCGTCGTTGTAGTAGAACTCACGCTTGGCGTTCCAGCCGTTGGCGTCGAGCACGCGCGCCACGCAGTCGCCGATCGCCGCCGCGCGGCCATGGCCGACATGGAGCGGGCCGGTCGGGTTGGCCGACACGTACTCCACGCCCACCGTGCGGCCATTGCCGGACAGGTTGCGGCCGTAGTCGTGGGCTTCCTTGATGACCGACGCGGCTTCACGCTGGTACGCGGCCGGCGCCAGGTGGAAATTGATGAAGCCGGGGCCGGCGATCTCGACCTTGCTGACGTCCTCGCTGCGCGGCAGTGCCTCGACCAGCGCCTGTGCCAGTGCGCGCGGATTGCTGCGCGCGGCCTTGGCCAGCAGCATCGCGGCATTGGTGGCGAAGTCGCCGTGGTCACGGGTCTTCGGGCGCTCGACCACGAAGTCCGGCGGCAGGGAGTCGGCGGGCAGGGTGCCATTGGCGCGCAAGGCTTCGATGCCTTGGCTGATCAGGGCGCGGAGGAGATTTTTCACGAGGCCTGCTGTGAGAATGAGCGGCGGAATCGCCCATTTTAGCGCAGATACCAGCGGCCACGCTGACCGAAACCTGCCTGTGGGGGCGACCGATGGCGCCTGGAGGGCGGGCGCTCAGCCGAACAGGCGGGGCTGGGGCGGCGACAGCAGGCCTCGTTCAGCAAACGAAACGGGGCGGCCCTCACCGACCACGAAGTGGTCCAGCAGGCGGACATCCACCAGCGCCAGTGCCTGCTGCAGTTCGTCGGTGATGCGGGTATCGGCGCTGGAGGGTTCCGGGTCGCCGGAAGGGTGGTTGTGGCTGAGGATCACCGCCGCCGCGTTGTGCAGCAGGGCGCGCCGCACCACTTCGCGGGGGTAGACCGGTGCGGCGTTGATGGTGCCGTGGAACAGCTCCTCGCAGGCGATCAGCCGGTGCCGGTTGTCCAGGAACAGGGCCATGAAGATCTCCCGGGCCTGCCCCCGCAGGCGGTGCTGCAGATAGCGGCCGACCGCGGCCGGGTTGTTGCCGACCGCTTCGCCGTGCTCCAGCTCCGCTGCCAGGTAGCGGTGGGCCAGTTCCAGCCCGGCAGCCAGCGTACAGCTGCGCGCCGGGCCGAGCCCGGGCAGACGGGCCAGGTCGCCTGCGGAGCGGTCCAGCAGCACCCGCAACGGGCCATGCGCCTGCAGCAGGTCGCGCGCGGTCTGCACGGCATCGCGGCCACCGAATCCGGAGCCGAGGAACAGGGCCAGCAGTTCGGCGTCGGAAAGTGCCGTGGGCCCGCGCGCGATCAGCTTCTCGCGGGGGCGTTCCTGTTCGGGCCAGTCATGGATGGGCATGCCTGCATCATCGCCAGCCCGGGTGGCGGCTCCCATCGGTGCACACCGCAGCACCGGGTCGGGCGATGCCTCACCCGCGCCGGGTCTGCAGATAGTCGAACAGTTCCTGGTTGTTCTGCAGGCCCAGCTTGCGCTTGGCTTCGGCCTTCTGCCGGCTGATCGTCTTGGGGCTGCGCCCGCAGCGTTCGGCGACGGCATTCACGCTGAGCCCGGCCGCCAGCAGATCCAGCACTTCCTGTTCCCGCGCCGACAGCGGCGCCGGTTCGCGCGGGAACAGCAGGTCGCGCGCCTGCAGGTGGTGGCGCAGTTGTTGGGAAACGAACACCTGGCCGGCCAGTGCGGCGTTCAGTGCCTGCGGCAGTTCGGCGAAATCGGCGCATTTGTCGACCAGCCCACTGATGCCCTCGCGCAGCAGTCCGTCCAGCAGCCCGGGATGGCGGGCGCCGGTCAGCACCACCACCGGCAGCCCGGGGTGACGCACGCGCAGCGCGTCGATCAGCTCTGGACCGTCCGGGCCGTCACCCGGCATCGACAGGTCGGTCAGCACCGCATCGCAGTCGTGGTGGTTCACCAGCTCCAGCAGCTGGGCGCCGTCACGTGCACTGCCGACGATGTCCATCAGGTGGGTCTGCAGCACGATACGGATGCCATGCAGGACCACGGGATGGTCGTCGGCAATGATGATGCGTGGATGCACGAGGCTCCTCGAAGGTCGAACAGGCCACGGCAGACGGCAGCCAATGCCTGATTCTGCAAAAGCGCAGACCCGTAGAGGTATAGGAAAGGTCCGAAACCGATGCCCGGCTAACCCAGGGTCAGGCGCAGCGCGCTCCATTTACTGATAGCTGTCCGCTATGTGCACCCTGCACCGGGACATTACCGACCATCGGGTAAGCTAGCGCCCTCGTTTGCACAGGAATTCCAGGTGGCTGACTCCCCCAACGCTTCCCCCGCGCAGGCCCGCGCGCTGGAAGGTCAGAAACTGCTGTTGTGCGTCGGAGGCGGGATCGCGGCCTACAAGGCCCTGGAACTGGTGCGGCGCCTGCGCGACGCCGGTGCCCAGGTGCAGGTGGCGATGACCGCCGGTGCCCAGCAGTTCGTCACTCCGCTCAGTTTCCAGGCCCTGTCCGGGCAGCCCACCCGCACCACGCTGTGGGACAGCGCCGCCGAACAGGCCATGGGCCACATCGAGCTGGCGCGCTGGGCCGACCGCATCGTGGTTGCCCCGGGAACCGCCGATCTGCTGGCCCGGCTGGCCCAGGGCCATGCCGATGACCTGGTCAGCACGCTGTGCCTGGCCAGTACCGCGCCGTTGACGATCTGCCCGGCGATGAACCATCGCATGTGGCTGCACCCGGCCACCCAGGCCAACATCACCCTGCTGCGCCAGCGCGGCGCGCAGGTGATCGGCCCGGTCGACGGCCCGCTGGCCGAAGGCGAGTCCGGTCCGGGGCGTCTGGCCGAACCGGGCGACATCGTGGCCGCGCTGGCCGCCAATGGCAGCAGCGCCGCGGCCGTTGCCGCGCCGGAAACCCGCGCGCTGCAGGGCCTGCGCCTGCTGATCAGCGCCGGCCCGACCTATGAAGACATCGATCCGGTGCGCTATGTCGGCAACCGCAGCAGCGGCAAGATGGGCTTTGCCCTGGCCGCGGCCGCCGCGACGATGGGCGCACAGGTGGTGCTGGTCAGCGGCCCCGTACAGCTGCCGACCCCACCCGGCGTGCAGCGTGTGGACGTGCGCTCGGCCGCGCAGATGCGCGATGCCGTGCTGAAGTCGCTGCCGGCCGACATCTATATCGGTGCCGCTGCGGTGTTCTGACTACACGCCGCGCCAGGTCGCGCCGCAGAAGCTGAAGAAGACCGCCGACAGCCAGTCGCTGGTGATCGAGCTGGTGCGCACGCCGGACATCCTTGCCGAGGTGGCTGCGCAGACGCAGTCGCTGAAGCTGGTGGTCGGCTTTGCCGCCGAAACCCACGACGTGGAGAAATACGCGCGTGGCAAGCTGGTCGACAAGCGCCTGGACCTGGTGATCGCCAACCAGGTCGGCATCAGCGGCGGCGGTTTCGAGAGCGACAACAATGCCGCCACGGCCTTCTGGCAGGACGGTGAACAGGTATTCCCGGCCACCTCCAAGCGTGAGCTGGCCGAACAACTGCTGGCGCTGATCGCGCGGAGACTCCAGGCATGACCCAGGCATCCACTTCCCAACCGCTGCAGGTCAAGCTGCTCGATCCGCGCTTCGGCGACAGCTGGCCGCTGCCGGCCTACGCCACCGAGGCCAGCGCCGGCATGGACCTGCGCGCGGCGCTGGATACCGCGCTGACCCTGCAGCCGGGCGACACCGCGCTGGTTCCCAGCGGCCTGGCCATCCACATCGCCGATCCGAACCTGTGCGCGGTGATCCTGCCGCGCTCGGGGCTGGGCCATCGCCACGGCATCGTGCTCGGCAATGGCACCGGCCTGATCGACGCCGATTACCAGGGCCCGCTGCTGATCAGCGTCTGGAACCGTGGCCGCGAGGCCTTCACCATCGAGCCGGGCGATCGCATCGCGCAACTGGTGATCGTGCCGATTGCCCGCGTCAGCCTGCAGGTGGTGGATACTTTCACCGACAGCGTGCGGGGAACGGGTGGATTCGGCCACACCGGGGTGCGTTGACAGGGGACATCGATGAGCGGCATCGGGGAAGGACAGCGGGGACGGTCGTTGGGACGCAGTGCGCCACTACTGGGGGTGCTGCTGATCCTGCTGGCCGGCTGGTTCGGATGGAGCGCAGTGCAGCAATGGCGCCAGGAGGCCAACGGCCAGGCGCTGGAAGCTGCACGTGACCAGGCCGTGCAGGGCCTGCAGGAGGCCGCTGCCGGCCAGCTGAAGCAGCTGCAGCAGCAGCTGAAGAACGAGCGCGTGCAGCAGGCGCTGCAGGCCGGTGATGCCGCTGCGGCGGCACTCGCGGTCCGCGAGAGCTGGACCGGCGTCGAGCACGCCGAGGTACTGGCCGCCGATCTGGCCAACGCCTACGCCGACCCGGCCGCCTTTGGCTATGCGCGATTGGCGCTGCTGGAAGCGGCATTGGCCGAAGGCAAGCCCAGCCTGCGCGTGGTCCGCGATGGCGGTGGCAATCGCCTGGGCCTGGCAGCGCCGGTTCAACTGGGCAGTCTCGGCCCGGCGGTGCTCTACGTGCGCCAGCCATTGCTGCGGCTGACCTCGCCGCTGGACCAGGTGAGTGCGCCATCGGCCGGTTTCCTTGGCCTGCGCCAGGGCGCGCATGACCTCGTCGCCCAGGGCGATGCCGGCCTGGCCGAAAGCGCCGAAGCATTGGCGCGGCCGATTCCGGGGACGCCGTTGCGGCTGGTGGCCGCGGTACCCAATGTCGAACCTGGTCCGCTGGGCCTGGGTTCGCTGGCCAGCGCCATCGTTGCGCTGCTGCTGGCGTTCATCGCCGTGCTGCTGGTGGTGGGGCGCGGCCGCCTGCCGAAGTCGTTGCCGCTGCCGCGCCGGGCGACCGTGGCGGAAGCCGATCATGGCCCGACCCTGAACGAGAGCCTGCAGATGGCGCCGCCGCCGGTGGCCGAGGCCAGCACAACTGAAAGTGCACCGCCGCCCCCGCCACCGGTTCCGGCCGAGGAACTGGCGGCCGGTATCTTCCACGCCTACGACATCCGCGGCGTGGTTGGCAGTGAACTGACGCCGAAAACGGCGGCGCTGATCGGCCAGGCCATCGGCACCGTGGCCCTGGAGCAGGGCCTGCGCGAGGTGGTGATCGGCCGCGACGGCCGCCTGTCCGGCCCGGAACTGGCCGCAGGGTTGGCCGAGGGCCTGAGGCGCGCCGGTTGCGCGGTGATCGACATCGGCCTGGCACCGACCCCGGTCGTGTACTACGCCGCCTTCCATCTGCGTACCGGCACCTGCGTGGCGGTCACCGGCAGCCATAACCCGCCCGAGTACAACGGTTTCAAGGTGGTCATCGGCGGCGAGACGTTGTCCGGTGATGCCATCACCGATCTGTACCAGCGCATCGTCGAAGGCCGCCTGGTACAGGCCGCCGAGCCGGGCGATTACCAGCAGCGCGATGTCAGTGCCGACTACATCCAGCGCATCGCCGACGACGTGCAGCTGGACCGCCCGTTGAAGGTCGTGGCCGATGCCGGCAACGGCGTGGCCGGCGCGCTCGCGCCGCAGCTGCTGGAAGCGATCGGTGCGGAAGTCATCCCGCTGTACTGCGATGTCGACGGTACCTTCCCCAACCATCATCCCGACCCCAGCGAGCCGGCCAACCTGGAAGACCTGGTGCAGACGGTGAAGCGCTTCGGTGCCGATCTCGGCGTCGCCTTCGATGGCGACGGTGACCGCCTGGGCGTGGTCACCGGCGAAGGAAAGATCATCTATGCCGACCGCCTGCTGATGCTGTTCGCCGCCGACGTGCTGATGCGCAATCCGGGCGCGATGGTGATCTACGACGTGAAGTGCACCGGCAAGCTGTCCGACCACGTGCTGCGCAATGGTGGCAGCCCGCTGATGTGGAAGACCGGGCATTCGCTGATGAAGGCGAAGATGCGCGAGACCGATGCCGAGCTGGCTGGCGAGATGAGCGGCCACTTCTTCTTCAAGGAGCGCTGGTTCGGTTTTGACGATGGCCTGTATGCGGCTGCGCGCCTGCTGGAGATCCTGGCCCAGCGCGAGGAGACTCCGGACGAGGTACTGGCAGAGCTGCCGGAGATGGTGGCCACGCCGGAACTGAAGGTGCCGGTGGCCGACGGTACGCCGCACGCGCTGGTGGCGATGCTGGTGGCGGCGGCGCAGTCGCCGGACAACCCGTATGTGGGCGGTCGGTTGTCGACCATCGATGGCCTGCGCGTGGACTTCCCCGATGGCTGGGGCCTGGTGCGCGCCTCCAACACCACGCCGGTGCTGGTGCTGCGCTTCGAGGGCAATGACGAGGCGGCGCTGGAACGCATCCAGGCGCTGTTCCGCAGCCAGCTGCAGCCGGTGCTGGGCGACACCCCGCTGGGGTTCTGAGGTGGGGCCGGGCTGCGCCCGGCACCCGCCGAAGCAACGGCAGCAGCAACATCAACATCAACATCAACATCAACATCAAAAGCGAGCTATCCGCGAGATGGCGGGGCGGTGTCGGAGTGCGGGGTGTCAGCCGCATGGATGCGGCTGCCAAGCCTACAGGGACGTACTTGCGGCGTCCCCGCACTCCGACACCGCCCCACCCCTGACAATTTCCGCGATCTGTCGGAACGGCATGGACCGCTGTTGGTAGGTGTCGACCTTGGTCGACACAGTAGATCCACGCCATGCGTGGATGCTCTTCCGGATTCGCTTTGGTGGGTGCCGACCGTTGGTCGGCACGCCTTCACCCCTTGAACCGCAGCCCGACGCCCGGTTCGGTGAACAGGTAGCGCGAATCCAGCGCTGAATCGCCCAGCTTGTGCCGCAGCTTGCCGACCAGGATGCGCAGGTAATGGGTGTCGTGCTGGTGGGTCGGGCCCCAGATCTCCTGCAGGATCTGGGGCTGGGTCACCACCCGCCCGGCGTTGCGCAGCAGCAGCGACAGCAGCGCGTACTCCTTGCGGGTCAACGCTACCGGCTCGCCATCCAGCGCCACTTCACGGCGGACCAGGTCCACATGCAGGTGGCCATCGTCGAATACCGGTGGCGTGCCATCACTGGGTACGCTGCGCGTGCGCAGCAGCGCCCGCACCCGCGCCATCAGCTCCTGCGTGCCGAACGGCTTGGTCACGTAGTCATTCGCGCCGGTATCCAGCGCACGCACCTTCTCCGCCTCGCCGGCACGCACGGTCAGCATGATCACCGGCACCTGGCTCCACTGCCGCAGCTGTTCCAGCACCTCGTGGCCTTCCATATCCGGCAGGCCGATATCCAGGATCACCAGGTCCATGTCTTCGCTGGCGGCCAGTTGCAGGCCTTCCTGGCCGGTCGCCGCCTGCCGTACCTGGTAGCCCTGCGCGCGCAGGCTGATGTCCAGGAACCGGCGGATCTGGGTTTCATCATCGATCACCAGCACGCGCGCGGCCGGTACGCTGGCATCAATCGGGGTCGGGCTCATCGTGGGAGGCTGGCTTGAGCAGGGGCAGGGTGATGCGGATCAGGGTACCGCGACCGTCGCGTCCGGGCAGCGCCTGCACGCTGCCGCCATGTGCGCCGATCATGCCCTGGCAGATGGTCAGGCCCAGGCCGGTGCCATGGCGGCCACGGTCGCCACGTTCAACGCTGTAGAACATGTCGAAGATGCGCGCACGCTCGTCGTCGGGAATGCCGGGGCCGGCATCGATCACGTCGATGCGCAGCTGGCCGTCCAGTTCACGCGCCTGCACCTGCACGGCCGTATCCTGCGGTGAGAACTTGGCCGCGTTTTCCATCACGTTGAACACCGCCTGTTCGACCAGCGCCGGGTGTACCCAGATCGGCGCCAGCGTGGCCGGAATGTCCAGCTCCAGCCGCACCTTCGGCTGGTAGCGCTGCAGGCGCCGTGCGGCCGAGCCGATCAGTTCGTCCACGCCGATCCAGTCGCGGTTGATCTTCAATCCCTCGTGGCCGAGGCGGGTCATGTCCAGCAGGTTCTGGATGTAGCGGTCCAGCCGTTCGCCCTCGACCAGGATGGTGTCGAGCAGGGCACGGCGATCGGCCGTATCCATTGCCGCACCATAGCTGGCCAGGCTGTCGGCCGAGCCGATCATCGCCGCCAGTGGCGAGCGCAGGTCGTGCGACACCGAAGAGAGCAGCGCCGAGCGCAGTCGCTCGGTCTCGTTGCTGACGTGCGCCTGCTCCAGTTCCGCCACCAGCCGGGTGCGCAGCGCGGCCTGCGCGATGTCATCGACCATCGCTTCGGCCAGTTGCCGTTGTTCGGGCAGCAGGCGCGCCTGTGCACCGGGCAGATACAGGCCGGCCACGCCGATCGCGCGGTCCTCGCCATCCAGCAACGGCAGGAACCACCACTGCGCGCCGGCCAGGGTATCGGTGAAGCGGCCACTGGGCTGGCCATGGCGCAGCGCCCAGTCGGCGGCGGCCAGGTCGGTGTCGCCGGGCTGGCTGCGGCCACCGGTTGCGGTATCGGCGCCGATCCGCAGCCACGCCGGCACGTCCATGGCCTGTTCCAGTGCATGCCGACCCGCCTGCGCCACCTCGCCGTTGCCGGCGGCACTGGCCAGTTGGCGGCCCAGCTGCTGGCGCGCACGCGCATGGCGATTGGCTGCACGCAGCGCGATCACCTGCATGCGCAGGCGCGAGGCCAGGCGTCCGGCCACCAGCGCGGCGGCCAGGAACAGGAATACAGTGATCACGCCCTGGCGCGCGCCGATGGCGAAGGTGAAGCGGGGTGCGATGAACAGGAAGTTGTATGCGAGGAAACACAGGATCGCCGCCATCACCGCCACGCTGGCGCGCGTGCGCGCGGCCACCACTACCACCGCCACGATGAACACCATCGACAGGTCGGCCATGCCCACCCAGCGTTCGGCCAGCCATGCCACCGCACAGGCCAACGCGGTGGCGATCAGTGCCTGCGCCAGTTCGTAGCTGATGCCGCGCACCGGCGGCAGCAGGCCCTCGCGGCGCGAGCGCGCACGTGCCTGCGGGGTGCTGATGATGGTGATCTCGTAATGCGCGCCGCGCTGGATCAGCTGCTGGGTCAGGGTGCGGTTGAACATCCGCGCCAGCGGTCGCTCGCGGGTGCGGCCCAGTACCAGGGTCGACACGCCGTTATGTGCGGCATGGTCAAGCAGGGCATCGGCGATGCTCGATCCGTGCAGCAGTTCGGCGTCGCCGCCCAGCCGACGTGCCAGTGCGAAGGCAGCATCGATTTCGCGTCGGGTCGCGTCATCCTGGCGCCGGCCCTGCACGGTCACCACCGTCCACGGCGCATCGCGGCGCTCGGCGATGCGACGCGCCACCCGCACCAGGTATTCGCTCTGGCCGCCGCCATCAACGGCCACCAGCACGCCGCGACGCAGCGGCAGGTTGCTCTCGCCGCGTGCAGCGCGTGCTTCACGCAGGCTGCTGTCGACGCGGTCGGCGGCTTCCTGCATCGCCAGTTCACGCAGCGCGGTCAGGTTGGCCGGCGAGAAGAATGCCTGCAGCGCCTGCGCGGCCTGTTCGGGCACATAGACCTTGCCCTGCTGCAGGCGTGCGATCAGTTCGCGTGGCGGCAGGTCGACCAGCACGATGTCATGCAGGCGGTCGAGCACGCCGTCCGGCACGGTCTCGCTCACGCGCACGCCGGTGATCCGCATCACCACATCGTTGAGGCTTTCCAGATGCTGGATGTTCACCGTGGTCCAGACGTCGATGCCGGCATCCAGCAGCTCCATCACGTCCTGCCAGCGCCGCTCATGACGGCTGCCCGGCGCATTGCGATGGGCCAGTTCGTCCACCAGCACCAGCGCCGGATGCCGTGTGAGCACGGCATCCAGATCCATCTCCTGCAGGATGTGGCCGTGATAGGCCACTGCCTTCAGCGGCAGCTGTGGCAGGCCCTCCAGCAGCGCCTGGGTATCGGCGCGGCCGTGGGTTTCCACCAGGCCCACCACCAGGTCGACACCGCGGCGCAGCTGTTCCTGTGCGCGGGTCAGCATGGTGTAGGTCTTGCCCACGCCCGGCGCCGCACCGAGGAACACGGTCAGCTTGCCGCCGGCTTCGCGTTGCAGGCCTTCAACCAGGGCATCGGCCTGGCGGGTACGCGCATCAGTCATGGGTGCCGCTGTCATGGCCGCCATTGTGCGCGCAGCCGGTGCAGGCCGGCATCACGGTGCCTTGGCCGCGTGGTCCAGCGCGAAGTTCAGCGTCACCACGTTCACCCGCGGCTGGCCGAACAGGCCCCACTGGCGCCCTTCGGTATGCGCCTGCACCAGTGCCTGCACGCGCTCCACCGGCAGGCCGCGGGCACGTGCCACGCGTGCCACCTGCAGGCGCGCCGCCGCCGGCGACAGCTGCGGATCCAGGCCACCTGCGGACTGCGTGACCAGGTCTGCCGGTACCTGCGCCGGGGTGACGCCTTCGCGCGCGGCCACCGCAGCGGTGCTGGCGGCAACACGCTCGGCCAGGGCCGGATTGCTGCGCGCCATGTTGGAACCGGCCGCGGCCATCGGGTCGTAGTTGGCTGCCGACGGACGTGCCTGGAAGTAGCCGTCACCGGTGAACGGCTGCGACAACCACGCCGAGCCGCGTACCTGGCCGTTGCCATCGCGCAGCAGGCTGCCCTCGGCCTGGGTCGGGTAGGCCAGGCCGGCAAAACCGGTGGCGATACCGGCGTAGACCGCACCGGCCAGCAGCAGGGTGGCGAGGCCCAGGCCGATCGCCGGGCGCCAGCTGGCACCATCCTGCAGGCTGGCCACGCGGGCCTCGGCCTTCTGTTCGCGCGGAAGGGAAGATGAAGTGGAAGTAGTACGGTTCATGCGCCGAATACCAGGACAAGAAGGAGGTCAATTACCTTGATCGCTGCGAACGGCAGCAGCACGCCGCCAAGGCCGTACACCAGCATGTTCCGGCGCAGCAGTGCGGTTGCAGTGGCCGGGCGGAAGCGCACGCCACGCAGGGCGAGCGGGATCAGGGCGGGAATCACCAGGGCGTTGAAGATCAGCGCTGCCAGCACCGCATTGCGCGGGCTCGACAGCTGCATCACGTTCAAGGCGGCCATGGTCGGAACGGCCGCGGCGAACAGCGCCGGCAGGATCGCGAAGTACTTGGAGACGTCGTTGGCCAGCGAGAAGGTGGTCAGCGCGCCGCGGGTGATCAGCTGCTGCTTGCCTACTTCCACCACCGCCAGCAACTTGGCCGGGTCCGAATCGAGGTCGACCATGTTGCCGGCCTCCTTCGCCGCCTGCGTACCGGAGTTCATCGCCAGACCGATGTCGGCCTGGGCCAGCGCCGGCGCGTCATTGGTGCCATCGCCGACCATCGCCACCAGGCGGCCACCGGCCTGCTCCTGGCGGATGCGTGCCAGCTTGTCTTCCGGGCGGGCCTCGGCGATGTAGTCGTCGACACCGGCTTCGGCAGCGATCGCGGCGGCGGTCAGCGGGTTGTCGCCGGTGATCATCACCGTGCGGATACCCATCGCCCGCAGCTGCGCGAACTTCTCGCGCATGCCGTGCTTGACCACGTCCGACAGCTCGATCACGCCCAGCACGTGGCGGCCCTCGGCCACCACCAGCGGGGTGGCACCGTTGCGTGCGACCTGCTCGACGCGCCCGGCCAGTTCCGCCGGCACGTTGCCGCCCAGCGCCTGCACGTGGGCACGGATCGCATCGGCGGCACCCTTGCGGATCTGCCGCCCATGTTCCAGGTCCACGCCGGACATGCGGGTCTGCGCACTGAACGCCAGGTACTCGGCGTGGTGCGGTTCGGCGGTAGCGCAGCCCTGTTCGCGCGCCAGGCGCACGATCGACTTGCCTTCCGGGGTCGGGTCGGCCAGCGAGGACAGCAGTGCGGCCTCGCGCAGCTGGCTGGCATCGATGCCGGCCAGCGGATGGAAGTGGCTGGCCTGACGGTCGCCGTAGGTGATGGTGCCGGTCTTGTCCAGCAGCAGCACGTCGACGTCGCCGGCCACCTCCACTGCCTTGCCCGACTTGGCCAGCACGTTGGCGGCCAGCGCACGGTTCATGCCGGCGATGCCGATGGCCGGCAGCAGGCCGCCGATGGTGGTCGGGATCAGGCACACCAGCAGCGCGATCAACAGCAGCGGATCGACCTGCACGCCTACGGCCGCGCCGATCGCCGGCAGCGTCGCCACCACCACCAGGAAGGTCAGCGTCATCGCCGCCAGCAGCAGGGTCAGCGCGATCTCGTTGGGGGTCTTCTGGCGGTTGGCACCTTCCACCAGCGCGATCATCCGGTCCAGGAAGCTGTGGCCCGGCTCGGCGGTCACCCGCACGATGATCTGGTCGGACAGCACCTTGGTGCCGCCGATCACGCCGGAACGGTCGGTACCGGCCTCGCGCAGCACCGGTGCCGATTCGCCGGTCACCGCGGCTTCGTTGATGGTGGCCAGGCCCTGCACGATCTCGCCATCGGCCGGCACCAGCTCACCGGCACTGACGATCACGTGGTCGCCCGGGCGCAGCTCGGCGGCCGGCACCTGGGTTTCGGCGGCGCCTGGCTGCGGCGCCGCCAGCCGGCGTGCCACCAGGTCCTGGCGGGCACGCCGCAGCGACGCGGCCTGGCCACGGCCACGCGCTTCCGCTACGGCTTCGGCGAAGTTGCCGAACAGCACGGTCACCAGCAGGATCGCGGTCACCGCCAGGCCGAAGCCCAGCGGCGCGTTGCCGGTCAGGGTGACGATCGCGGCGACGATCGTGCCGGCCATCACCACCGCCATCACGGGGCTGCGCACCAGATGCATCGGCGACAGCTTGAGAACCGCTTCGACCAGCGCACGGCGCAGGCCGGCGCCATCCAGCAGGGCAGGGCGCGCTGCATGGGTACTACGGGTTGAACTTGCTTGGGTACTCATCAGGGTGTCCTTAGTGCAGTCCCAGGCTCAGGTGGTCGGCGATCGGGCCGAGTACCAGCGCCGGCATGAACTGCAGCACGGTCAGGATGACGATCACCGAGACCAGGGTCAGGGCGAAGGTCGGGGTTTCGATCTGCAGGCTGCCGGCAGACTCCGGGGCCTGGCGCTTGGCAGCCAGCTGTGTGGCCACCACCAGCGGAATGATCAGCAGCGGGAAGCGGCCCAGCAGCAGTACCAGCGAGCAGCTCAGGTTCCACCACAGCGTGGCGTCGCCCAGCCCTTCGAAGCCCGAGCCGTTGTTGGCGTAGGCCGAGACGTACTCGTAGAAGACCTGGCTGATGCCATGGAAGCCGGGGTTGGAGGTGCCCGCCAGGCCGGGCACGGCCAGGGTGATCGCAGTGAACACCAGCAGGGTGATCGGCTGCAGCAGCACCAGCAGGGCCAGCAGGCGCACCTGTGGCGTCTCCAGCTTGCGGCCGAACAGTTCCGGCGTACGCCCGGTCATCAACCCGGCCAGGAATACACCCAGCAGCAGGTACACGATGAACTGCTGCAGGCCACAGCCGATGCCGCCCCAGATCGCGCTGACCAGCATGTTGACCATCGCGATGCCGCCACTCAGCGGCGCCAGCGAATCGTGCATGCCGTCGACCGAGCCATTGGAGACCTGGGTAGTCACTGCCGCCCACAGCGCGGTGCCATCGGCGCCGAAGCGCACTTCCTTGCCTTCCATCAGCAGCGGCGTGGCGGCGCTGGCGCTATGTCCTTCGCTCCACATCATCGCGCCGGTGGAAAGCAGCGACATGCCCAGCATGCAGCTGAACACCAGGGCGCCGAAGCGACGTCGGCCGGTGAACGCACCGATCATGAAGATCACTGCCATCGGCACCAACAGGATGCCGACGATTTCCAGCGCGTTCGACAGCGGGGTCGGGTTCTCCAGCGGGAAGCTGCTGTTCGGGCCGTACCAGCCGCCACCGTTGGCGCCCAGCTGCTTGGCCGCGACCATCGCCGCGACCGGGCCCAGCGGCAGCTTCTGTTCGGCCATGCCGGCGCTGGCGTCGATCGGCGTGGCCTGCGGCCCACCGGTCATCGTCGACGGCACGCCCTGGCTGGTCAGCAGCAGGGTCCACACCAGGCACAGCGGCAACAGGAAGCGCACGCACAGGCGCACCACGTCCACGTAGTAGTTGCCCACCGCCACCTGGCGGTCATCGCCGGTACCCGTCGCCGCCGCCTGCGGCGCACGCGAGAACAACGCGCGCAGCGTCGCCACTGCCAGCGCCAGGCCCATCATCGGCGTCACCACCTGCAGGCCGGTGATGCCGGTCATCTGCGAGAGATAGGACAGCTGCGCCTGACCCGAATAGTGCTGCTGGTTGGTGTTGGTCAGGAACGAGATCATCGTGTGCAGCGCGGTGTCCCAGCGCATGTTCGGGATCTGGTCCGGATTCAGCGGCAACCAGGCCTGGGTCATGAACACCGCCTGGGTCAACACAGCAACCACCACGTTGCTCAGCACGAAGGCCAGCACGTAGCCGCGCCAGGACATCGAGCGCGACGGATCGACCCCGAACACCCTGTACAGCGGCTTCTCGATCCAGTGGAACAGCACGTCGACCTTCATCGGCGTGCCACGCATCACGCGGGCCAGGTACAGGCCCAGCGGCCACGCCAGCAGCAGGCTGGCGGCAATAATCACAAGCATCTCAGTCATGGCCGGCTCCGCTCAGAACGACTCGGGCCGCAGCACGACATAAAGAAGATAGGCGGCGGCGACCAGCACCAGCACGCCACACAACAACGACAGCCAGGGGGACATTGCAATAGCGTCCTGGTGGAACCCCTCCACCTCAGGCCGTCATCGTCGTCCTGCCCCCCATAAACGCACTACGCGCCGGACCGGGCCGACGCGTAAAGAGTGCATAAATTCCGTGGTCCAATCCGTAACCAGGCCCTGGGTAGCGCCGGGCCATGCCCGGCGACGGGAGCGTGGTCAGCCCGCCGGAGCCTGGCTCGCCGGCACCAGCCCCTTCAGCTCGCGATAGCGCTGCAGGGTGCTGTCGATCTCGGCCTTCAACGCCTGCTGCTGCTGCAGGAACCCGGCTTGCAGCCGTTGCTGCGACTGCAGCTGCACATGCCGCTGGCGGATCGCCTCGGCCTGCTTGTCGGCCACCTTGCCACCGGCCAGTTCGCGGTCACCTGCGGCCGCCAGCAGCGCCACCAGCGACTCACGCAGGCTGGTGACGTTGTACTCGGCGGTCTTCAGGTTGTTGTCCAGCACTTCCTGGCGCTCGGCGAACACCCGGCGCAGGTCGTCCTCGCTGCCATAGGTGGTCAGCATCGCCTGCTCGGTGCGCTGGCGGGTCTGCGCGGCCATCAGGTCCAGCTGCTGCTGCGCCGCCTCCGTGCTGGCGGCGGCGCGCTCTTCGTCGGTCAACGCGCGCTGGACCTGCGCATTGCGCAGGCCGCTCTTCGCGTTGAACTCCTCGCGGGCATGGTTGACCGCGTCGGCCGGCAGCGAATCGCTGCAGATCCGCTCCTTGCCCTCGTTCCAGCAGTACAGCTTCTTTTCCGTCTTGACGCTGTCGCGCGACTGCGCCGGTACGGTGAACGGCACGGCCAGCAGCAGGGCGGCAAAGAGGACAGCAGGAACTCGGGACATGACCTTTCCCCTGGGTCGGTCAGCGGATCGAACGGACGCCGTACTGGGCCCGGTAGGCTTCCAGCGGCTGCCGGTAACCCACAAGTTCCGGGTTGCCGGAGGCGAAATCAAGCAGATCGGCCAGCGATGCCACGGCGATCACCGGAATGCCGGCTTCCTCGGCCACCGACTGCGCCGCCGAACGGCGATCGGTTTCCGAAGCGATCTCCTGGCGGTCCAGCGCCACCACGATGCCGGCCGGGGTGCCACCGGCGGCGCGGATGATGCCCAGCGCTTCACGGATCGCGGTACCCGCAGTGATCACGTCGTCGACGATCAGCACGCGCTTGCCATTCATGTCGGCGCCGATCAGCTGGCCGCCTTCGCCATGGTCCTTGGCTTCCTTGCGGTTGAACGACAGCGGCAGGTCACGACCACGCTGGGCCAGTTCGCAGGCCATCGCGGTGGCCAGCGGAATGCCCTTGTAGGCCGGGCCGAACACCACGTCGTACTTGATCCCGGTGGCATCGATGGCATCGGCGTAGCAGGCGCCGAGCTGCGACAGCAGCGAACCGGAGTCGAAACGACCGGCGTTGAAGAAATAGGGGCTCAGCCGGCCGGACTTGAGGGTGAACTGGCCGAAGCGCAGGGCGTCGGCGGTCAGGGCCAGCTGCAGGAAACGGTGGCGGTGGTCGCTCATCAAAACTCGATTCATCTTCATTTGGAGCACAAATCCTAATCCAGCTGGGCGTTTCGCGCTCGTCCAGCGCCATGTGAAAGCCGTCCAGGCCCAGCCTGGCGGACTGCGCAGCCCGGCGGGCAACCGGTATGCTTGCCCGGTTTCCCGCCGCAGGTCCCCCGCATGCGCATCATCAGTTTCAACGCCAATGGCATCCGTTCCGCCGCGACCAAGGGCTTCCTCGACTGGTTCCGGGCCCAGGACGCCGACGTCCTGTGCATCCAGGAAACCAAGGCCCAGGAAGACCAGCTGACCGATCCGATGTTCCGCCCGGACGGCCACCACTGCTTCTACCGCGACGCCATCACCAAGAAGGGCTACAGCGGTGTAGCGATCTACAGCAAGCGCGAGCCGGACCAGGTGATCACCTCGCTGGGCTGGGCCCCGTTCGACGACGAAGGCCGCTACATCGAGGCGCGCTACGGCAACCTCAGCGTGGTCTCCTTCTATATCCCGTCGGGCAGCTCGGGCGACCTGCGCCAGGGCTTCAAGTTCGAAGTGATGGAATGGCTGCGGCCGATCCTCGAGGAATGGGCGCGCAGCGGCCGCGACTACGTGCTGTGCGGCGACTGGAACATCGTGCGTTCGGCGCTGGACATCAAGAACTGGAAGTCCAACCAGAAGAACTCCGGCTGCCTGCCGGAAGAGCGCGACTGGCTCAATGCCCTGTGCGCCGACCATGGCCAGGCCACCGATGTCGCCGCCGGACGTGGCTGGGCCGATGCCTACCGCCTGCTCAACCCCACCGGCGAGGACTACACCTGGTGGAGCAACCGTGGCGCGGCCCGTGCCAACAATGTCGGTTGGCGCATCGACTACCAGTTCATCACCCCGGGCCTGCGTGACCGCCTGCGCAGCTGCTCGATCTACCGCGACGAGCGCTTCTCCGACCACGCGCCGTTCATCGTGGACTACGACCTGTGACCGAGGCGGCCACGCCGGTCAGCTACAAGGGCTGGGCAGGAATCAAGCGTGCCTTCGGTACCCCGTCGGCGCTGACCATGGCCATGCTTGGCTTCGGTAGCGGCCTGCCGTTCCTGCTGATCGCTTCGCAGACCCTGTCCACGCGCCTGCGCGACGTCGGCCTGGACCTGGGCAGCATCGGCCTGATCAGCCTGGCCAGCTTCTTCTACCTGCTCAAGTTCCTGTGGGCACCGTTGCTGGACCGCTATGCGTTCCCGTTGCTGGGCGGGCTTGGACGCCGCCGCTCATGGTTGCTGGTATCGCAGGTCGTTGTGCTGGTGGCCCTGGTTGCGTTGGCCTTCGTGCGGCCCGAGCAAGGGGTCTGGCCGTTGGTGATGTGGGTACTGGTGGCCTCCTTCGCCGGTGCCACCCAGGATTCCGCGGTCGATGCCTATCGCATCGAGATCGCGCCGCAGTCTGCGCAGGCCGCGCTGGCCGCAACCTATACGCTGGGTTACCGGATCGGCCTGATTCTGGCCGGCGCTGGTGCGCTGTACCTGGCTCAGTTCGAAGGTTGGATCGTCGCCTACCTGGCGATGGCCGCGCTGATGCTGCTGCCGATCGTCACCACCCTGCTGTGTGCCGAACCAGAGCGCCCGGCCACCGCGGTGCAGCGCCGCATCGACATTGCCGAAGCCTTCGTCCAACCCATTTCCAGCTTCTTTACCCGCAATGGTGTGGCACTGGCGCTGGCGCTGCTCGCATTTGTCGGGTTCTTCAAGTTCCCCGATCAGGTCATTGGTGTGATGGCCGGTCCGTTCTATCTTGATTCGGGGTTTGACAAGGCCGACATCGCCACCGTCTCCAAGCTGTTCGGCGTGTGGATGGGAATCGGCGGTGCGTTCCTGGGCGGTATCGCAGTGGCCGCGTTCGGCTTCCGCCGCATGCTGCTGGTGGCCGCACTGGGCGTGGCGCTGTCCAACCTGGCCTTCCTGCTGATGGCGCACAACCCAGGCAAGCTGTGGGCATTCTATGCCGCGCTCAGTGCCGACAACCTGTTCCAGGGCTTTGCCGGCACCGTGCTGGTGGCCTTCATGTCGTCGCTGACCGACCGCAACTTCACCGCAACCCAGTACGCGCTGCTGGTCTCGCTGGCCAACCTGCCCGGCAAGTTCGTCGGCGGTGTCTCCGGCTACATCGTCGAAGCCACGTCCTACAGCACGTTCTTCATTCTCAGCTCGGTCACCGTGGTGCCGACCCTGCTGCTGCTGGCCTGGCTGTGGCCGCGCATCGCCGACCGTGGGCCACCGCCGGTCGCCTGATTGCCTGCCCGCCCGGTCTGCGGGATCATCGCCCCCGACGCGCCGAGGGGGCGGTGCCTTGCGAACGGGGAAGTGAGCATGGCCGACGTTGTGCTGCGGGACCTGGACCCGCTGCTGCTGGAACGTATCCGACGTGTCGCGGTTGCCCGCGGCTGGACCCACGAACAGACCTGCGCCGCCTTGCTGGAGCAGGGCCTGTTCGGCAGTGAACTGGAGGTCCGCTCCGGCTTCGGCGATCCCGAAGTGAACGCGCTCTCCGACGCCATCGCCGCCCTGCAGGCCCTGCCCGCAGGGCAGGGCTTCGATTAGTGCCCATGTAGCGTCGAGCCACGCTCGACCGCCGTTCCCGGTAGATCCACGCCATGCGTGGATGACCACCTCACGCCAGGTGGATCGCCCCCAGGATCCGCGGCCCCGTTGCCCCGGTCACGCCCGGCAGGTTGCCGGCCAGCCCGTCCATCGTCCGCTGCGCCAGCCAGGCGAAGCCCATCGCTTCCACGTACTCCGGGTCCAGCCCATGCACTGCGCTGGACTCCACCTGCACCCCCGGCAGCCGTGCAGCCAGCCGCTTCATGAGCTGCCGGTTGCGCACCCCGCCGCCGCAGACCAGTAGGCGCCGGGTCTGCGGCTGCTGCGCCAGCAGCGCATCGGCCACCGTCGCCACGGTCAGCTCCAGCAGGGTGGCCTGCACATCGGCGGCAGCGTACTGGCCTTCGCCCATGTGGGCCTCGGCCCAGGCCAGGTGGAACTGTTCGCGGCCGGTGCTCTTCGGCGGCGGCAGCGCGAACCACGGCTCCGAACGCCAACCCGCCAGCAGGCTCTCGTCCACCGCGCCACTGGCGGCATACGCGCCGTCGGCATCAAAGGTGCGGCCGGTGTGGCGCTGGCACCAGGCATCCATCAGCGCGTTGGCCGGGCCGGTATCGAAGCCACGCACCGCGCCTTCGCGCGGGATCAGGGTCAGGTTGGCGATCCCGCCCAGGTTGAGCACGGCGCGGTCTTCATCAGCCGTGCCCAGCATGCCGAGGTGGAAGGCCGGCATCAGCGGCGCACCATGGCCTCCGGCTGCCACGTCGCGGCGGCGGAAATCACACACCGTGGTGATCCCGGTCAGCTCGGCGATGCGGTTGCCGTCGCCCAGCTGTACGGTGAAGGCCGGATTGGCCAGCGGGCGATGGCGCACGGTCTGGCCGTGCGAGCCGATCGCGCGGACCTGGCTGCGGTCCACACCGGCCTCGGCCAGCAGTTGATTGGCGGCTTCAGCGAAGCTGATCGCGATCCGCGCGTCCAGTTCGCCCAGCTCCTCCAGCGAGTCCAGCGGGCCCCCTTCGCCCAGTGCCACCAGCCGCGCCCGCAGCACCGGCTCCCAGCGGGCGGTCAGGCCATGCACGAAGCGGCAGCCAGCGCCGCTGGGGAACTGCACCAGCGCGGCATCGATGCCATCGGCGCTGGTGCCCGACATCAGGCCAAGGTACAGGGGGGCGTCAGCGTCGACAGTTGTGTTCATGGCAGGCATAAAAAAAGGACGCGGCAAGCTTGGGCTGCCGCGTCCTTCTTCGTCAACGCAGGGGCTCAGCCGCGCTTGCGGCCGGTTGCCTGTTTGTCCTTGGCGCTGGCAACCTCGGGGGCGGCCTCGTCGCGGCTGGTCGGTGCCGGGCTGGCGTCGGCGTAGATCAGCTTCTCCATGCCCTGGATGCGCGCCATCGCCGGTGCGGTCTGCGCGCGGAAGGCGACCAGCTCGGCGCCCTTCAGCGGCTCCGGCGGCGGCATGGTCACGGTCAGCGGGTTGCGGTGCTCGCCGTTGACGCGGAATTCGTAGTGCAGGTGCGGGCCGGTCGCCAGGCCGGTCGAGCCGACATAGCCGATCACCGTGCCCTGGGCCACACGCTGGCCGGTCTTGATGTTCGCAAAGCGCGACATGTGGCCGTACAGGGTGGTGTGGCCGCGGCCGTGGTCGAGGATCACCACGTTGCCGTAGCCGCGCTGCACCCCGGCGAACTGCACGCGGGCGTCGCCGGCGGCCATGATCGGGGTGCCGGTGCGCGCGGCGTAGTCCACGCCCTTGTGCATGCGCATCTTGCCCAGCACCGGGTGCTTGCGCGCGCCAAAGGTCGAGCTCAGCCGTGCGAACGGGATCGGCATGCGGATGAAGCTCTTCTTCAGCGAACGGCCGTTGATGTCGTAGTACTCGGACTTGCCGTTGCGGTCGAAGCGGAAGCCGGAATAGGTCTTGCCACCGGTGGTGAAGGTCGCCGCCAGGATCTTGCTGGTGTCCACCTTCTCGCCTTCGCGCCAGGTTTCATCCATCACCACGCTGAAGCGGTCGCCCGGCTGCAGGTCCTTCGAGAAGTCGATGTCGTACTTGAAGATGTCGTCGGTCATCGTCGCGATCGCCGACGGCGACAGCCCGGCGCGGCGGGCCGCGGCATACAGCGAGCTGGTGATCTCGCCGCTGGTGACCACCGTGCGCGTGGAGGTCTCGCGTTTGGTCACCTTCTCCTTGATGTCATCGCCGGCCAGGCTCAGTTCCACCCGGTTGTCGGCATCGCGGTCGAAGCGGATGCTGCGCAGGTCACCGGACAGCGGCATGTCGAAGGCGATCTCGGCACCCGGGCGCAGCTTGGTCAGCGCCTCACGTGCACCTGGGTGGTCCAGTACCCGGTGCAGGGTGGTGGCCGGAATGCCGGCCTTGTCGAACAGGTCGCTCAGGGTCTGGCCGCGCTGCACCCGCAGCACCTGCCAG
>NZ_CM151117.1:330000-332500 GCF_056480785.1 Stenotrophomonas sp. 99219_Sma
GGTGAAGGTGCGGTAACACGCACTGGAGGCCCGAACCCACTCCCGTTGCAAAGGTAGGGGATGAGGTGTGATTAGGAGTGAAAAGCTAATCGAACCCGGAGATAGCTGGTTCTCCTCGAAAGCTATTTAGGTAGCGCCTCATATGTATCCTCTCGGGGGTAGAGCACTGTTATGGCTAGGGGGTCATCGCGACTTACCAAACCATTGCAAACTCCGAATACCGAGACGGACTGTATGGGAGACACACGGCGGGTGCTAACGTCCGTCGTGAAAAGGGAAACAACCCAGACCCACAGCTAAGGTCCCAAATTCACTGCTAAGTGGAAAACCATGTGGAAAGGCACAGACAGCCAGGAGGTTGGCTTAGAAGCAGCCACCCTTTAAAGAAAGCGTAATAGCTCACTGGTCGAGTCGGTCTGCGGGGAAGATTTAACGGGGCTAAGCAGTGAACCGAAGCTTGGGGTGCATAACTTTGTTATGCGCGGTAGAGGAGCGTTCCGTAAGCCGTTGAAGGTGGATTGAGAAGTCTGCTGGAGGTATCGGAAGTGCGAATGCTGACATGAGTAACGATAATGCGGGTGAAAAACCCGCACGCCGAAAGCCCAAGGTTTCCTTGCGCAACGTTAATCGGCGCAGGGTGAGTCGGCCCCTAAGGCGAGGACGAAAGTCGTAGTCGATGGGAAGCAGGTTAATATTCCTGCACCTCGCGTAAGTGCGATGGAGGGACGGAGAAGGTTAGGTGTACCAGGCGTTGGTTGTCCTGGGGAAAGGCGGTAGGTTTGGATCTTTGGCAAATCCGGGATCCTTCAAGACCGAGCACCGAGACGAGTCTTTAAGACGAAGTCACTGATACCACGCTTCCAGGAAAAGCTCCTAAGCTTCAGCTTACGCAGACCGTACCGTAAACCGACACAGGTGGGTAGGATGAGAATTCTCAGGCGCTTGAGAGAACTCGGGTGAAGGAACTAGGCAACATGGCACCGTAACTTCGGGAGAAGGTGCACCCTTTTTGGTGGCTCGTGCGAGCTATAGCTGAAGAGGGTCGCAGTAACCAGGCCGCTGCGACTGTTTATCAAAAACACAGCACTCTGCAAACACGAAAGTGGACGTATAGGGTGTGACGCCTGCCCGGTGCTGGAAGGTTAATTGATGGGGTCAGCCGCAAGGCGAAGCTCTTGATCGAAGCCCCAGTAAACGGCGGCCGTAACTATAACGGTCCTAAGGTAGCGAAATTCCTTGTCGGGTAAGTTCCGACCTGCACGAATGGCGTAACGACAGCGGCGCTGTCTCCACCCGAGACTCAGTGAAATTGAAATCGCTGTGAAGATGCAGCGTTCCCGTGGCAAGACGGAAAGACCCCGTGAACCTTTACTATAGCTTTACACTGAACGTTGAGTTCGTCTGTGTAGGATAGGTGGGAGGCTATGAAACTGTGGCGCTAGCTGCAGTGGAGCCATCCTTGAAATACCACCCTGTCGTGCTTGACGTTCTAACCTGGGCCCATTATCTGGGTCGGGGACCGTGTATGGTGGGTAGTTTGACTGGGGCGGTCTCCTCCTAAAGAGTAACGGAGGAGCTCGAAGGTACGCTCAGCGCGGTCGGACATCGCGCACTGTGTGCAAAGGCATAAGCGTGCTTGACTGCAAGATCGACGGATCAAGCAGGTAGGAAACTAGGACTTAGTGATCCGGTGGTTCTGTATGGAAGGGCCATCGCTCAACGGATAAAAGGTACTCCGGGGATAACAGGCTGATACCGCCCAAGAGTTCATATCGACGGCGGTGTTTGGCACCTCGATGTCGGCTCATCACATCCTGGGGCTGTAGTCGGTCCCAAGGGTATGGCTGTTCGCCATTTAAAGTGGTACGCGAGCTGGGTTCAGAACGTCGTGAGACAGTTCGGTCCCTATCTGCCATGGGCGTTGGAGATTTGAGAGGGGCTGCTCCTAGTACGAGAGGACCGGAGTGGACGAACCTCTGGTGTTCCGGTTGTCACGCCAGTGGCATTGCCGGGTAGCTATGTTCGGAAGCGATAACCGCTGAAAGCATCTAAGCGGGAAGCGCGCCTCAAGATGAGATCTCCCGGGGCACAAGCCCCCTGAAGGAACCATGTAGACTACGTGGTTGATAGGTCAGGTGTGTAAGTACAGCAATGTATTGAGCTAACTGATACTAATGATCCGAGAGGCTTGACCATATAACCTCAAGTTGCCTTGGCTTTACGACAGCGTCGTAAGAGCATCCAAGTGCACGCTACGTCACAAGAACTACGAGAGGCAGGCGCCTTATCCAGCTGTATCGGATGGCGACGCTCCAACCGCCTCCCTGGTGAAATTAGCGCTGTGGAACCACCCGATCCCATCCCGAACTCGGAAGTGAAACGCAGCTGCGCCGATGGTAGTGTGGCTCAAGCCATGCGAGAGTAGGTCATCGCCAGGGTTTACACCCGAGAACCCCGCTGCATGCGCAGCGGGGTTTTCCTTTTTTTGCAGGCACCCGGT